>DATFFQ010000036.1:0-18595 GCA_035249955.1 Gemmatimonadaceae bacterium | reverse complement strand
CTGAGCTCCGGCTCGGGATGCGTGGGGCCGTACGCCTGAGCGAAGAGCCGAGCGCCTAACGCGGCCATGACGGCAGCATCGTGAGCACTGCAGCGCCGAACGGTGAATCCGGCGGTACTACTGGACGTGCCTGCCATACCTCGCCGGGCTCACCGGAACCGCTTGAACTGCTCCTCGGTGAGCGGCACCACCGACAGCCGCCCCTGCCTGACGAGTGGCGAATCCTTGAACAGCGAATCGGCCTTGATCTCGGCGAGCGTGACCGGCGCGGCCAGACGGCGCACGGGAGCGAGCTCGACCACCAGCAGCTTCGGGTCCTTCTCCTTGGGGTCGGGGTAGGCGGCCTTGGTCAGCTTCGCCAACCCAACCACGGCCTTCTCGCTACCCGTGTGGTAGATCAGCACGTCGTCGCCCGGCTTCATCTCCGACAGGTTCCGAATGGCGACGGGATTGTGCACGCCGTCCCACACGGCTTTCCCGTCACGCTCGAGGTCGCTCCAGCTGTAGGTGGACGGCTCGGTCTTCACGATCCAGTGACGCGGCATGGACGCAAGGGGCAGGGGTGAGGGGTAAGGGACGAGAGAACAGGAAAGATGCCGATCTCCAGCGGCTGGGCGACTACCGCATCTTCCGCAGCGCATCGAGTGCCGCGATGCCAACGTGGTGGGCCGGGTTCTGCGGCGCCAGGCCGCCGCAGGGGCCCGCCGCCGTCGCCGGCGTGACGGGCGCGGCTCCTGCAGGGACGAGTTGACCCGTGCCGGGATGCGTGATAGCCATCCCTGCTGCCGCCGGACAGGCCGGCGTGCCACCAGACGTCGATTGGAGGTCGTCCCGTGCTGCTCGTGCCATCCCAGCTACGTCCCGGCTTCGCGATCGCCTGCGTCATCGCGCTGCTCGTGAGCGCCCGGTTCGTGCCGCTTGGCGCCCAGTCCACCGCATCCGCTCGCCCCGACAGCGCCGCATTCGTCACCCGGCTGGGCGACGATACGCTCGCCGTCGAGCGTGTGGTGTTCACACCCCAGCGCGTCGAAGCCGACGTCGTGCTCCGGGTACCGTCCACGACGCGCACCAAATACGTGCTGGAGCTGTCGCCGTCGGGGCAGATGACGAAGATGGAGGCGGTCGCGCACAACTTCCGCACCGGCGCCGAGCGACGGAACGTGATCACGCGCGCCGGCGACTCGCTGCGGGTGGAGGTCACCACCGACAGCGGCGCGCGTACGCGCACCGTGCCCGCTTCCGCGAGCGTGCTGCCGTTCGTTGACATGGTCCACTGGCCGTACGAGCTGGCCCTCATGCGCGCCCGCGCCGCCGGTGCGTCGAGCACCGAGCAGCCGCTCTTTACCGGGCGCAGCGTGTCGGACTTCGAGATCGCCAACGTCGGACCCGACTCGATGACGATCACGCACCCCGCTCGCGGCACCATGCGCGTGCGCGTGGACCGCAACGGCCGGTTGCTCGGACTCGACGCCGCGGCGACCACGCGCAAGCTGGTGGTCGAGCGCCGTCCGTGGATGCAGGTCGACGATCTGGCCAGGCGCTGGGCCGCGCTCGATGCCGCCGGCAAGGGCGTGGGCGCGCTCTCGGGGCGCGGTGAGGAGAAGGCCACGGTGAACGGCGCGCAGATCACCATCGATTACGGCACGCCGGCCAAGCGCGGGCGCGAGATCTGGGGCGCGCTGGTCCCGTGGGGCACGGTGTGGCGCACCGGCGCCAACACGGCCACGCACATCACGACCGACCGCGATCTCGTCTTCGGCAGCGGCGCCGACACCCTCGTCGTGCCGGCGGGACGGTACACACTGTTCACGATCCCCGAGCAGGGCGGCGGTACGCTGATGATCAACAAGCAGACCGATCAGGGCGGCACCGACTACGACCAGGCGCAGGACCTGGGTCGGGTGAAGCTCACCAAGCGACAGCTCCCGCAGGAGGTGGAGCTGTTCACCATCGCCGTGGAGCAGGAGGGACAGGGCGGCGTGCTGCGGATCCAGTGGGACCGCACCGAGCTGGTGGCGCCGTTCAGGGTGCGCGGCGCGACTCGTTAGGCGACATCGTGTGCCTGGAGCGCGCCACACAGCTCCAGGCAGCGCAGCAGCGCTCGGCCGTGATGAAACGGGTCCTTCCAGGGGCCCGTTTTGTCGTCAGGCGGCTGGCCACGCCTGACGGGCCGGTCGTGCCATTCGCCGTGCTCCCAGTCGACGTGATGCTGGACGATCCAGTCCAGCGTGCGCAGGTAGCACCGGGCGTACTGCGCCTCGCCGGTGAGCGAGAACATCTCCAACGCGGCGGAGAGCGCTTCGGCCTGCACCCAATGGTACTTCGTGCGCTCGTAGGCGGGCTGGCCGAGTGGGCCTGATCGGTAAAACCCACCACGACGGCGGTCGTACCCCCAGCGCAGCGCCGTGCGGAAGAGCGCGCGAAAGAGGTCGAGGTGCGTCTCCGGCGGAACGCCCGCCACCGCACAGGCCGCAATGACGACGCCGATGTTCTCCAGGTCGTGTCCGTAGTTGACCCAGGCGTGCTCGGGCTCGAGTAGCGGCGACCAGTCGGGGCGGTGGGCGTCGGTGCACGCGCCCCAATTCGCGCGGTACACGCGCACCGTCTGGATGTGCAGCAGCTCCTGGAGGCGCTCGCGCGCCAGCGGGTCGTTCGTCGCCGCGACGTAGGGGGTCAGCGCCTCCAGCACATGGAGGTGGATCTCCGTGGTCTTGAGCCCGTGAGGCGAGCGGGTGAGCGTCGGCGGGAGATCGCCGGTCTGCCAGTCAGCGGTGAAGCGATTCCAGTAGCCGCCGTGCACGGGGTCGCGCAACCGCCGATCGAGCACCTCGAAGGTACGCGAAGCGAGTCGCAACGCGGCCGCATCCTCGGCGACCATGGCGTACTCCGACAGCGCGTAGATCGGAAAGATGTGGGCGAGCACGTACTTGTGGCTGATGGTCGGCCGCTCACCGCACGGATCGCTCTCCCAGAAGAAGCCGCCGTGCTCTTCGTCCCACATCTTCGGCAGAAACGCGCAGCCGTGACGCGCCGCCGCGAGCGCCTCGTCGATCATGCGGCCGCTACGCGCAAGGTGGGCAAAGAACCACATGATGCGCGCCTGGATGATGAGGCGCTTGTTGCTGTCCCCTTTGTAACCACCCCGTGCATCATGATTGACCAGATAGCCACCACATCGCTCGTCCAGGCATCGCGGGTACCAGAACGGGACGATATTCTCCATGAGGATGCGCTCGAGCAACGGCGCGGACGCGACGACGGCCGCCCGAAGCTCCGCCGATGCCGGACCACTCTCCTCGCGCACCGGAGTGAGACGGTGCCAGCTGCGAGCGAGGAACCGGTCGATCCTATCGCCGAGCATACACATCGCGGTCGATCACCTGGAGCTCCGTCGTCGGGACAGCACAAGATAGCCGTCGCGAAACCATGATGCTCACATCGGAGACACGAATGGACGTTCACTCCGCCCAGGTGATGAGCCCTGTGCTCGGCGCCATCGCGCTCATCGCACTGACCGCCGCTCCGCGACCGGCGTCGGCGCAGGTCGCCGGGCTCACCGGCACGCTGGTGGTCACCAACAAGGCGCCGTCGACGGCGACGATCGTCGACGTAGCGTCGGGACGTACCCTCGCCACACTCCCCACCGGCCAGGGGCCGCACGAGGTGGTGATGTCGAGCGATGGCCGCCTCGCCGTGGTGACCGACTACGGTGGCGTGCGCGGAGGCAGCACGCTCACCGTGATCGACGTGCTGCGCCGTCGCGTGGCTCGCACCATCGACCTGGGCCAGTATCGCCGGCCGCACGGCATCGCGTTCCTGCCGGGCGACAGCCTGGTGGCGGTGACATCGGAGGCGACGCGCAACGTCGTCATCGTGAACGTCGTGGAGGGGGCGGTGCGCACAGCGATCCCGACGCGGCACGAGGGGTCGCACATGGTCGGGGTGACCGCCGACGGCACTCGCGCCTACACCGGCGACATCGGCAGCAACACGGTGTCCGAGCTGGACGTGGCCGGTGGGCGGTACCTGCGGAGCTGGGAGGTACCGAGCGAGCCCGAGGCCGTCAACGTCACACCCGACGGGCAGGATGTTTGGGTGGGCAGCAACAGCACGGGCAAGGTGAGCGTGGTGGACACGCGGCGTGGGGAGGTCGCGACCGCCGCCGAAGGGTTCGGCTGGCCATATCGCATCCTGTTCACCCCCGACACGAAGACCGTCCTCATGCCCGATCTGCGGCGCGAGGAGCTGCGCTTCGTGGAGCGGGCGAGCCATCGCGAGCTGGGCCGGCTCACCTTCCCTGGCGGCGGCCCGCAGGGGATCACGATCACACCCGATGGCCGCTACGCCTTTCAGTCGCTGAGCCGCGAGGGTCGCGTGGCGATCATCGACGTGAGCCGGCGCGCGGTGGTGGGGCACCTGTCCACCGGTCCGGCGCCCGACGGTGTGGCGTACAGCACGCGTGCGCCTAACGAGTAGGACGGCGCGAGTCGGCGACCAGGCCGCCGACTCGCCGCCTCCACCGGGCGTTGCCTACGGCGTCAGCAGCACTTCACCGGCGGCGATCTCGAGACGGGTCGACTCGATCTCGATGACGGCCGAGAGAAACAAGCGCACCGGGAAATGCCGGTCGGTGAGTCGCAGCAGGTCGGGCGTCACCGCAATCCTGCGCGATTCACTCGGAGGCACCTCCAACGAGAGCGCGATGTCCTCGCAGACAGCGTCGCGTGTCTGGTCGAACACCAGCCCGCCCACTCGCTCGGCCCTCGAGTACCCGCGAAGGAGGATACGGCAGTTGCCGCCACGCAGGTCGGCGCGACGAATCACGGAACCGCGGTTCTCCGCCTGCACCGTGACCTTGACGCTCGACGGCAGCCCCGGAGTCGGCGCCGTGAACGCGCTGTATGTGATCCCTCCGATCGTGACCGATGCCGGTGGGCCACGCAGCTCCGGGAAGAGCGGCCCTGCGCCGTCGCACGCCGTGATCGCGACCAACAGCACGCCGGGAAGAAACGAGAGCAGCTGACGGATCAGGTGCATGCTGACCTCCTCGCTCACTCGGATAATGCGAGATGGGTCAGTCCGATTGCAATGCGATTGCTGCCTCTGGTCAGCCGGCGGCAGCTTTCGCACGTTCATGAGGCACCAACAGCGACCTGGAGGGTCTCTTGATCATCGGCATGCATGCGCTGCTCTACACGCGGAAGGCGGAAGCGGTGCGGATGTTCCTTCGGGACATGATGGGGTTTTCGTCGGTCGATGCCGGCGAGGGGTGGTTGATCTTCGCGATGCCGCCCGCCGAGTTGGGCATTCACCCCACGGAGGGCGACGCAACCGCCGAGCTGAGCTTCATGTGCGACGACATCGAGGCGACGATCGCCGAGCTCCGCCGCAAGGGGGTGGAGATCACGCAACCGGTGGCCGACCACGGCTACGGGCTCGTCACCGCCATCCGGCTTCCCGATGGGGAGGAGCTGGGACTCTACGAGCCACGCCATCCCACTGCCCTTTCGCTGTCGCGGCACCAGCCGTGAGGGCCACAGCGCGTGCGCCTAGCGCGGCATGCTCGACCGCCGTGCGCGCCAACGGCCGACGGCGACGTGGGTAGGTTGTGGCTCTCGGGAGACGCGCGTCCCGATGGCACCGAGGAAGGCAACGTGGTAGGCAACTTCTTCGACAGCTATCGCCGTCGCGCGAAATGCGTCGATAGCTAGCGATGTGGCCAGGTAGCAATGGACTAACGGTAGTAATTTTCAGTGATTCAGTGAGAGCTGAGAGATGAGAGCGTGAAGGTGCACGCCATCACGCTCTTACTCTCTGGAGCAGTACTGAATCACCGAAAAGTACTACCATTAGTCCATCGCTTGGCGCCCCGACAGATGGCCCCGTCGATTACCTTTCCCGCATATGGCCACAAAGCCCTTGCTCCGCTTGAGAAAGCTTTGCCTCGCTCTGCCCGACGCACACGAGGTCGAGGCGTGGGGTGAGCCTACCTTCCGCGTGAAGAACAAGATGTTCGCGATGTTCGCGGGCGGCGACAATCATCATGGGGCGGGACGCGACTCCGTGTGGCTGAAAGCGGCGCCGGGGAATCAGGATCTCATGGTGCGCGACGCGCCGGACCGCTTCTTTGTCCCGCCGTACGTGGGTCCGAGCGGCTGGGTCGGCGTGTACCTGGACGGACCCAAGGTCGACTGGAAGGAGGTCGGCGAGCTGGTGCAGGACTCCTACCGCCTCGTGGCTCCCAGGAAGCTCGTCAGGCAGCTCGACGAACGGTGAGCACCGGCGCCGCCGGCGCGGAAAGTGGGCCGCCGTGACGCGGACAGCTGACCTCGCGGCCCGTCCCCGACCGCCTGTCGCTGGTCCCAAACGTCTTTTCCGCACGCCGTGCTCACGACAGCATCTGGCATGGGCATCCGCGCCTTCACGCCATCCCACACCTCGGCGCCACGTTCACCCGATG
The DNA here is from genome assembly GCA_035249955.1 of Gemmatimonadaceae bacterium. Taxonomy (GTDB): domain Bacteria; phylum Gemmatimonadota; class Gemmatimonadetes; order Gemmatimonadales; family Gemmatimonadaceae; genus DATFFQ01. Next base: position 12,135 of record DATFFQ010000036.1, on the reverse strand, counting down.
GAGAGCCCTCGCGTGCCGTCCGGCTCTTCCCATCGGCAGGACCGCGGGCGCTCGTGCTCGCCATCTGGGCGCTGGCGGCGCTCGCCGTCGTCGTCCAGCGCATCGCGCAACTGGCCCTCGACGATCCCAGCGCCGGACGATTCCGCCAGGACGCATGGCTGCTCGGTCTCTGGTCGCTGGCGACGCCGGCGATCGTCTGGTCGGCGCGACGCTTCCCGGTGCGCGGCGGCTCGGCGCTCGAGCACGCGGCGCTGCACCTGGCGGCGGGCACGGCGTTCATCGTCGCCGGCAACGTGCTCAGCCGCATCCCGCTTCTCTCGGCGCCATACTCGTTAGGCAAGGGGCGCGGGCGCATCGGCGACCTCGAGACACAGCTCGATCCCGCGCTCTTCGTGCGCGTGCACCGCTCGGCCATCGTGCGCGTGGACATGATCCGCGAGGTGCAGCCCCTCACCAAGGGCGATCTCGCGCTGGTGCTGCACGACAAGAAGGTCGTGCGCGTGGCGCGAGGGCGGCGCGCGGCGTTGGCGGAGGTGCTGGGGAAGACGCTCGGCGTCCCGCTTCGCTAGCTGCCGGTCCACCTCGCCGATACTCGGCTGCCATGTAAATGGCGAACGGGTCCCCGCTCGGGACGCGCACGGAGCCCGCAGCACGCGCATGCTGTGCTCCCAATACCGTGGTGTCCCGACTCGCCATTCTCGAGTCGAGCCGCGTATGCGAGCGGCCGATTCGGGGGCGCGGAAGAAATGATCTTCGCGACGCGATGATGCCTAGACTATCTATGCTTTCGCGCGCCCGGTGCTCACCGCAGCCAGTTCACGAAGAAGGTGATGATGATCGCGTTCGTGAAGTCGATGAAGAACGCGCCCACCAGCGGCACCACCAGGAAGGCCCGCGGTGCCGGGCCGTAGCGCGCCACCACCGCCTTCATGTTGGCCACGGCGTTGGCCGTCGTCCCCAGCACGAAGCCGATGAACCCGCCCGACATCACCGCCGAGTCGTAGTCCTTGCCCATCAGGTGGAACGACACCGTGAGCGCGAAGACCACCACCACCACCACCTGCGCCACCAGGATCACGAAGAGCGGGAGCGCCACCGCGGCCAGCTCCCACAGTCGCAGCGTCATGAGCGCCACGACCAGAAAGATGTTGAGCGCGAAGTTCCCCACGAACTCCATCGCCTTCTGGTCGATCCCGAACCAGTGCGTCACGTCGTCGACGTTGCGGAATACCGACGCCACGAGCATCGCGCCGATGTACGCGGGGAGCGTCACGCCTAACGACTGGATATAATAGCTCACCACGCTGCCGATCCCCATCGCCAGCGCCAGGATCACGACGTTCCGCACGAGACCCGAGTCCTCGCGCTCGACCTCCACGATCATCGTCACGTCGGGCGCCTCGAGCTCGGCCGCCAGCTCCGCCCGGGAACGGGCATCCATCGAGTCGTCAGGCGCTCGGCGCGACGCGAGGGTGAAGCGCCGCACGAGCCGCGTCGACACGGGGCCGCCGGCCAGGCCGCCGCACACGATGCCCACCGTCGCGGAGGCAAGCGCCAGCTCCCCTGCCCTCGCCAACCCTGCCTCCTCGAAGAGCGGCGTGAACGCCAGCCCCGTGGCCGGACCACCGACGAGCGTCACCGAGCCGGCCATCACGCCCAATAGCGGGCTCTCGCCGAAGCCAAGGGCGATCCCCATCCCGACGAAGTTCTGCACGAAGCAGAACGCCGTCGCGAAGAGCAGGAACACGAGCACCTGGATACCGCCCGCCTTGAGCAGCGCCAGGCTCGCTCCCATGCCGATGGATGTGAAGAACGCGACGCTCAGCGTGGTCTGCGCCGCCGTGTCGAGCTGCACGGTCATCGAGAACTGACGGGCGATCATCACCAGCATCGTGAACATGAGCCCGCCGATCACCGCCGCCGGGATGTTCAACCGGTCGAGCCAGGCCACCTTTCGTCGCAGCACGATGCCGGCGAAGTAGACCACCGTCGCGAGGGAGAGGGTCTGGAGCAGATCGAGCTTCAGAACCAGCGGTCCAGCTTGCATCGTCGCCTCATGGACGATTTCGGGTGGCGGGGATACTGCACCGTCACACAACCGCTGTCGAGCGGTGGTATTGACGGGCAGTGAGAAGCGGGATTAGGGATTGGGGATCAGCGACGCAGGATGCGGGATGCGATCTCAGCACTCACGGCCCTTTTCCCAGATCCCCAGTCCCCAATCCGCAGTCCCCGGTCCCTAGTCCCTAATCCCCAGTCCCCAGTCCCCAGTCCATGAAACGCGACGACGCGGCGGCCTACGGCGAGCTCATCGCCGACGTCTACGACCAGTGGCACGGCGCCCTCGACGAGACGGCCATCGACACGCTGCACGAGCTGGCCCGCGACCGACCCGTGCTCGAGCTCGGCATCGGCACCGGACGATTCGCGATCCCGCTGGCGAAGCGCGGGCTGCCAGTGCAGGGCATCGACGCATCGCCGGCCATGGTCGCCAGACTCCGCGAGAAGCCGGGCGGCTCGGCGATCCCGGTCACGATCGGAAACTTCGCCGACGTCGGCGCGCCGGGGCCGTTCTCGCTCGTCTTCGTCGCCTTCAATACGTTCTTCGCCCTCACCACGCAGGAAGAGCAGCTGCGCTGCTTCCAGAACGTGGCGGCGCGACTGCTGCCCAATGGCGTGTTCGTGATCGAGGCGTTCGTTCCCGATCTCACGCGCTTCTCCGGCAATCAGACCTTCCGCACCACGAGCGTTGGCGAGGGCGAGGTGCGGCTCGAGGCCACGACGTACGATCCGGTGACGCAGCGCGTCCGGAGCGAGCACATCGTGCTCACCGAGCAGGGGGTTCGCCTCATCCCGGTGCGCATACGTCTAGCGTGGCCGGCGGAGCTCGACCTCATGGCGAAGCTGGCCGGGCTGTCGCTCGTGCATCGATGGGGAGGGTGGGAGCGGTCGCCCTTCACCGCGATCAGCAAGATCCACATCTCGGTGTACGCCAAGCCGGACGGCGCGTGACGGCGCCGGTCGCGGCGATGGCCGGTGCTCGAGTCGCCTGCCTGGCGGTATACATCCCGGCGCTCGTCGCCGCGCAGCGGCTGAGCGAGTGGGGCGCGCACGTCACGGTGGTCGAGCCGCCCACCGGCGATCCGCTGGAGACGATCGCCCCCGCCTGGTATCGCGCCCTGCACGAGGGCTGCGAGACGCGCCGCCTCGACCTCAAGGTGCCTGACGAGTCAGGCACCTTTCACGAGCTGCTGCGACTGTCCGACCTGCTCATCACGTCGATCCGTCCATCCTCGCTCGAGCGACTCGGGCTCGGCTGGGGCTCGCTGCACGTCCGCCATCCCCGACTCTGCCACGTCGCGATCACCGGCTTCGCGGCGCCGGCGGCGGAGGAGCCCGGGCACGATCTCACCTACCAGGCGCTCGCGGGACTCGTGCACCCGCCGGAGATGCCACGCTCGCTGCTCGCCGATCTGGCGGGGGCCGAACGCGCGGCGCTCACGGCGGCCATGCTGCTGCTCGCGCGCGCGCGGCACGCCGAGGCGCATCGCGCCGAGGTCTCGCTGGCGACGGCGGCGGAATCCTTCGCCGAGCCGCTGCGGCATGGTCTCACCGCGCCCGGCGGCTTCCTGGGCGGCGCGCTGCCGGGCTACTCGCTGTACCGCGCCAGGGAAGGCTGGGTGGCGGTGGCGGCGCTGGAGCCGCATTTCTGGCAGCGGCTCTGTCGTGAGCTGGCCGGCGACCGCGGTGAGCTCGACCGCGCGGCGCTCGAGCGCATCCTCGCCGGCGAGAGCGCCGAGCACTGGGAGCGGTGGGCGCGCGAGCGGTCGCTCCCGATCGCGGCGGTGCGCCTTCCATGAGCGAGTCGTCGCCGCCAATTCGCGTCGCGCTCATCGGCTACGGCTACGCCTCCCGCACCTTCCACGCGCCGCTCATCCGGGCGACGGCGGGGCTTTCCCTGGCCGTCGTCGGCTCGAGCGATGCGGCGAAGGTGCACGCCGACCTTCCCGAGGTCACCGTCGCGCCAACGCCGCGCGAGGCCATCGCGCAGGACATCGACCTGGTGGTGATCGCCACGCCTAACGACACGCACGCGCTCATCGCCGGCGCCGCGCTGGCGGCCGGGAAGCACGTGGTGGTCGACAAGCCGTTCACCGTGACGTTGGCCGAAGCGCGTCACGTCGTGCGACTCGCCGAGCAGGTGGGGCGGCTGGTGTCGGTGTTCCAGAATCGTCGCTGGGATGCGGACTTCCTGGCCGCGCAGAAGCTCGTACACGCCGGCCGCCTGGGACGCGTCGTGCATTACGAGTCGCACATCGACCGCTTCCGCCCGCAGGTGAGGGCGCGCTGGCGCGAGCAGACGGGAGCCGGCTCCGGGCTCTGGTACGACCTGGGTCCGCACCTCGTGGATCAGGCGCTTGTGCTCTTCGGACGGCCGAGCACCGTGAGCGCGATCTTCGCGCGCCAGCGCGACTCCGCGCAGACGGAGGATTGGACGCACGTGGTGCTCGACTATGGTCCTCTGCGCGCCGTCCTGCATTGCGCGCTCCTCGTCCCCGGCGGCACGCCGCGCATGATCGTGCACGGCACCCGCGCGAGCTGGGTCAAGTACGGTATCGACGTCCAGGAGCAGCAGCTGATCGATGGCGTCGACCCCGGCAGCTCGCGTTGGGGCTTCGACCCCATGCCCGGCGTGCTGCACGACCCGGAGAGTGGCACCGAGAGCGAGCTCCCCGTTCCGCGCGGCGACTACCGCCTGTACTACGCGCGCCTTCGCGATGCCGTGCTCGGTCGCGGCGAGAATCCCGTGACTCCTGCGGAGGCACTGAACGTGATGGCCGTGCTCGAAGCTGCACGCGACTCGGCGCTCAGTGGGAAAGCCGTGACACCGGCGTGGCATCATCGCGCAACGAGCCTCGGCTAACCACAGAGACACGGAGAGCACAGAGGATTCACAGAGGGTCCTTCGTCGCACGGAGCTCGTCGCGCCACGAGCATGCTTGAACCACGGAGACACAAAGACACGGAGGAACCCGAGGAGGAGAGGAGCTCTCCACTGTGGCTCCTTTGTGTCTCGGTGCCTCTGTGGTAAACAACTGCTCGTGGCGGGGTGGACTCTCCACGATCCGAATCCCTCTGTGAATCCTCTGTGCTCTCTGTGTCTCCGTGGTGAGCCAAGGCTCGTGGCGCGAGGAGCTCTGCCCACACCATGAGCCTTCTGTGAACCTCTGTGCCCTCCGTGCCTCTGTGATTTAGCCACACGGGGGCTCGTCGCACGATGTCTTTGAGCCCTTGACGGCGGCGACCGTGCACCCGGACTATGCCGACATGCACGACGCCCACGAATTCCTCCAGACGCTGGCCATCGTCATGTCCGTTGCCGCCGTGACGACGGTCGTGTTCCACCGCCTGCGCCAGCCGGTGGTGTTCGGCTACCTCTTCGCCGGCATGATCGTGGGGCCGCACATCCCCATCCCGCTCGTCGCCGACGAGGAAATCGTCCGCGTGCTGGCGGAGATGGGCGTCATCCTCCTGCTCTTCGCCCTCGGCCTCGAGTTCAGCCTGCGCAAGCTGATCCGCGTCGGGCCCACCGCCGGCGTCATCGCCGTGGCGCAGAGCACGACCATGGTGGTGATCGGCTTCGCGCTCGGGCAGCTGTTCGGCTGGACGCCCATGGAGAGCATCTATGCGGGCGCGGTCATCGCGATCTCCAGTACCACGATCATCGCCAAGGCGTTCGAGGAGCAGCGTGTCACCGGGCCGTTCACCGAGCTCGTGCTCGGCATCCTGATCATCGAAGACCTGATCGCCATTCTCCTCCTGGCCGTGCTCACCGCGGTCTCGGCGGGGGGAGGCGTGTCGCCCGGCGAGCTCGCGGCAACCGCGATGCGGCTGGTGGTGTTTCTCGCCGTGCTCATCGGCGTCGGACTCCTGCTGATTCCGCGCACCGTGCGCGCGGTCGTGAAGATGAACAGGCCGGAAACGACGCTCGTCGCCAGCATGGGGATCTGCTTCGCGGCGGCGCTCGCGGCGCTCAGCTTCGGCTATTCGGTGGCCCTCGGCGCCTTCATCGCCGGCTCGCTCGTCGCCGAATCGGGGGAAGAGACGGTCGTCGAGCACCTCGTGCAGCCGGTGCGCGACATGTTCGCCGCGATCTTCTTCGTCTCGGTCGGCGTGCTCATCGACCCTACGCTCGTGGCCGAGCACTGGCTGCCGGTCGTGGTGTTCACGATCATCGTGATCGTGGGCAAGGTGTTCGCGGTGACGGTGAGCTCCTTCCTCATCGGCTTCAGTCCACGGACGTCGGTGCAGGCGGGGATGAGCCTGGCGCAGATCGGCGAGTTCTCCTTCATCATCGCGACCGTCGGACTCGCAACGGGCGCAACCGGCGACTTCCTCTACCCCGTGGCCGTCGCCGTGTCGGCGATCACGACGCTCACCACGCCCTGGCTCATTCGCTTCTCGGGTCCCGCGGCGTCGTACGTGGACCGCAAGCTGCCGCGCCCGCTCCAGACGTTCGTCACGCTCTATGGATCGTGGATCGAGCGCGTGCGCTCCGTGCGGGCAACGGCCACCGGGCCGCGGCCGCAGCTCCGGCGTATGGCGAGCCTCGTGCTGCTGGATGCCGCGCTGATCGCGGCGGTGATCATCGGCGGCGCGCTGGAGATCGAGCGTTTCTCGGAGATACTCGGCGCGCGCACCGGCATAGCGCCCGAGATCGCGCGCGTCGTGATCGTCGCGCTGGCGGCCGTCGTCGCCGTGCCGCTGCTCGTGGGGTTGGTGACGACGGCACGCCGCCTGGGGCTCGCCCTCGCCGTGCTGGCGCTCCCGCAGTCGGAGGAGGGGCTCGATCTCGGCGCCGCGCCACGCCGGGCGCTCGTCGTCACGTTCCAGCTCGTGATCGTGTCGGTGATGGCCATTGGCGTGCTCGTGCTGACGCAGCCTTTCCTGCCGACGTTGCGTTCCGGGCTGGTGACGGGCGTGATCGTGGCCGTCGTCGGCGCGCTGCTGTTGGGTCTGACCATCGCCTTCTGGCGCAGTGCGACGAATCTCCACGGTCACGCGCGCGCCGGCGCGGAGATCATCGTGTCGGCGCTCGCGCAGCAGATGTCCACACCCGGCGCTGGCAGCAGGCGACCGCGCCCCGGTCACACCATGGAGCGCGCACGCGAGATGCTGCCCGGGCTGGGCGAGCCGGTGCCGCTACGCATCCCACGCGGGAGCCCCGTTGCCGGGCGCACGCTCGCCGAGATCGATCTCCGTGCGATCACCGGCGCGACGGTCCTCGCGATCCTGCGCGACCAGCAGCACCTGCTCATGCCATCCGGGAGCCAGACCGTGAGCGAGGGCGACGTGCTCGCCGTGGTCGGCACACACGACGCCGTCGAAGGAGCCAGATCCCTGCTCGCTGCCGAGCCGCTGACGCCTGCTCCCGAGGGCGACTGAAGATCCACTCCCGCACCGGTCGCGCAGCGGATCGTGAGCGGGAGGCGTGGGGACAGGGTGTGGTAAAGACGGTCACGCCGCCACGCCGGCCTTGACGTCCGGCGCTCCCCGCCTCAACTATATCGACTCACGGTATATCGCCCGAAGGTATATCGACGCGCTTTCAGCGATCGGAGGTGGCATGCGAATCGACCGCGAGCCCGAGCTGCCGGCGCTGACGACGGCCGTCTTTCAGATCCTGCTGTCGCTGACCGACGATGACCTGCATGGCTATGCCATCATCCAGGACGTGGCCAGGCGAACGCGCGGCGAGGTGCGGCTCACGGCCAGCACGCTCTACGGCGCGATCAAGCGGTTGCTCGATGCCGGGTGGATCGAAGAGCTGGCGCAGCGTCCCCGCGCCGAGAAGGATGATCCACGGCGGCGATACTACCGGATAACGCGCTTCGGCAAGCAGGCTGCCCGCGCCGAAGCGCGCCGCCTGGAGCAGCTCGCCGCGATGGCGCGGGCCAAGGGATTGCTGCCGAATCTGCGTCCGACGTTGTCCAAGGACACATGATGAGCGCCCCGCATGGAGCCCACGGCACGCGAGGGGCGCGGCGCGCCGCGCGGGTCTATCGCGCGCTGCTGTCGCTGGTGCTGCCGCCCCGACTCCGGCGTGAGCTCGCCGATGAGATGACGTGGGTCTTCTCCCAACTGGTCGAGGCGGAGCGCGCCGGACCCTGTCGCGCCGCGCGCGTGCTCGCGCGTGAGCTGCCGGGTCTCCTCCGCCTGGCCATCCATGCGCGACGCATGGACCGCAAGCGTCGCGCTGCCGATGTCACCGAGGAAAACGAGATGTTCGACTCACTGAAGCAGGACCTTCGGTTCGCGCTGCGCTCGCTGAGACGGGCACCGGCGTTCACGGCCATTGCGGTGCTCACGCTGGCGTTAGGCATCGGCGCCAACACGGCGATCTTCTCCGTCGTCGATGGCGTCCTGCTGCGGCCGCTGCCTCTGCGGGAGCCCGACCGTCTGGTCATCCTTGGCGAAGGATCTGGCGATGGATCGGCCAGCGACGTCTCCACGACCTCCCCGGGGAGCTTCTTCGATTGGCAGCGGCAGGTGAGCGCGGTGCGGCTAGCGGGATACTTCGGGATGCAGGGCACGATCACCGGCCAGGGTGAAGCCGAGCGGGTCATCGGCGCCAACGCCCTGAATGGGATGTTCGGGCTGTTGGGCGTCCCCGCCGCTCTTGGTCGCACCCTCACGGAAGCCGATGAGGATCCGACCTCCGAGCAGGTCGTCGTGCTGAGCCACGCTCTCTGGAGCCGGCTGTTCGGCGAAGACCGCTCGGTGCTCGGGCGCGCGCTCACCATCAACGGCACACCACGCACCGTCGTCGGCGTGATGCCATCGAGCTTCCGGTTCCCCGATGCCAGCACGCAGTTCTGGGTGCCGGCGCGCTTCGATCCGGAGTTCCGCGCGAACCGCGATCAGTACTTCATCTGGGTGGTGGGGCGCCTCGCGCCGGCGGCCACTCTCGAGCGCGCACGGGCCGAGATGGAGACGATCGCGCTCCGACTGAGGCGCGACTGGCCGAGTTATAATACCGACCTGCGCATCGTCGTGCACCCGCTGCAGGACACGATCGTCGAAGGCGTGCGAACGCGGCTGCTGGTCGTCATGGGGGCAGTCGCTTTCGTGCTGCTCATCACCTGCGCGAATCTGGGCAATCTGCTGCTGGCTCGGGCCTCGGGTCGGCGGCGGGAGATCGCCATTCGTCAGGCGCTCGGCGCCGGCCGCGCGCGGCTCACCCGCCAGCTCTTCACCGAGAGCACGGTGCTGGCACTGGCGGGAGGTGCCGTCGGGGTCCTCGCCGGCAAAGGATTTCTCGAGCTGCTGCTCGCCGCGCAGGCCACCACCAACCTGCCCCGCGTCGAGGAGATCGGGCTGGACCTTCGCGTGCTCCTCTTCACGCTCGGTGTGTCGATGACGGCGGGGCTCTTCTTCGGCAGCCTGCCGGTCTTCCATCTCACCGGCAAGCGGTCGGCGGAGTCGCTGCGGGAAGGCGCACGAGGAAGCACCGGCCTCCGCTGGACGCGGAGCGCACTGGTTGTCTCCGAGCTGGCGATGGCGATGGCACTGCTCACCGGCGCCGGGCTCTTGCTGCGCAGCTTCGCGCAGCTTCAGCGCGTCGATCCGGGATTTGCGACCGGCCAACTGCTCAGCTTCGACGTATCGATGCGCGATACGACCGGTCGCTTTTTCCTGCCGGCGCTGGAGCGAATAGGCGCGATCCCCGGGGTGCGCTCCGTGGCTCTGGTGAGTCAGCTGCCCATCACCGGACGCGGCATCGGCGCCTGGTTCAATCGGCTCGACCGCCCATTGCCGCCGGACGTGAAGCCGGAAGGCGGGCCCTATCGGGTGGTCACGCCGGAGTACTTCGCGACGATCGGTCTTCCGCTCAAGCGTGGCCGGTTGCTCACGGCCGACGATCGGCGAGGACGCGCCGCGGTAGTGGTGAACGAGGCGCTCGTCAGGCGTTACTACAGCGGGGAGGAGCCGCTCGGAAAGGACATCTACCTGGGCGCCCCCGACAATCGGTTGTTCGATCGCGCCACCATCGTGGGTGTCGTGGGCGACACGCGCGACGCCGGACTCGGACAGGACCCGCTACCCACGGTGTACATCCCCTTCGCCGTCATGCCGATGTGGTCTTCGTTCTCGTTCGTGATTCGCACGGCCGGCGAGCCGACGACGGTCGCCGCCGCTGCCCGCGCCGCGATACGCTCGGTGGATGCCGACGTGCCACTGCGTAACGTGCGCACGGTGGACGAGGTGCTGTCCGAGTCGGTGGCACCGGCGCGCTGGTCGACCACACTGCTCGGTGTGTTCGCGGGAGTGGCGCTGGTGATGGCCGCGCTCGGTGTCTTCGGCGTCCTCTCCTTCATGGTGACGCGGCGCACGCGCGAGCTCGGCATCCGCATGGCGCTCGGTGCCGCACCATCGTCGGTGCGCCGCATGGTCATGGTGCAAGGGCTCCGGCTGGTAGCGCTGGGACTGGCGCTGGGCGTGGCCGCCTCCCTGGCCCTGACGCGACTGATGAAGAGCCTCCTCTACGCAGTAGCGCCGACCGACCCGGCGACCTACGTTGGTGTCGTGACCCTGCTGTTCGGGATCGCGCTCCTGGCGAGCTATCTCCCCGCGCGCCGAGCGACGAGAGTCGATCCGCTGATCGCGTTACGAGCGGAGTAGCAGTAGGGATTGGGGACTGGGGATTAGGGATTGGGGCGCACTCAACACGTCCGTCGGTTCTGGAACAGGTCACCCCAGTCCCCAGTCCCCAGTCCCCTCACCTCACTGCCAATGAAGGAAAACGTCGTGGTCACGGGCATTGGTCCCGTCAGCGCCATCGGTAGCGGCCGAAACGAGTTCTGGGACGCACTGATCGCCGGCCGGCATGGCTTCGGCCCGGTCACCCTCTGCGATGTGTCGCAGTCTCCGTCGAAGATCGGCGCCGAGGTGAAGGACTTCCGGCTTGGCAAGTACATCGTCCACGGCGACGTGATGGCGCGCCGCACGCCGCGCGCGGTGCAGCTCGCGCTCGCGTCGAGCGTGCTGGCGCTGCACGACTCGGAGATCGATCTGGACGCCTGCAACCCCGACCGGCTGGGCGTGTTCGTGGGAACGTCCATCGGCAACCTCGACGTCGTGATGTCGCTCAAGGAGCGCGCGAACGCTCTCGGCGACGTCCCGCCCCATGCCGCGTTTCACTGCTTCAACCACTCGGCGGCGTGTCTGGTATCCAGCTTCTTCAACATCCGCGGGCCGGTGCACACCACGACGTCGGGGTGCAACTCCGGTATCGACGCGCTCGGCCAGGCCACGCGCTTCATTCAGGCGGGCGCGGTGGACGCCATGCTCGTGGTCGGCACCGATTGCGAGCTCGTACCCGAGGTGATGATGGCGCTCAACGCCAGCGGCTCGCTGGCGACGAAGTTCAACGACGATCCTGGCCGCGCGTCGCGTCCATTCGACAGGGCCCGCAACGGCAACGTGATCGGCGAAGGGGCGGCGGCATTGTTGCTGGAATCGGAGACCCACGCCACGAAGCGCGGCGCGCGCATCTACGCGCGCGTCGCCGGCTACCACGTCGCGTCCGCAGGGCAGAACAGACAGTACAGTCACGACCAGCCCGATCTCGACACGCGTCCGGCGGTGCGCGCGCTGCGCGGGGCGATGGCCGAGGCGGGGTGGAGCCCGGAGCAGGTCGACCTGGTGAATGCCAACGGCTCGTCGTCGGTGCTCTACGACCGGCTGGAGGGGATGGTCTTCCAGGAAGTGTTCGGGGAGTCGTTGCCTGAGGTGCGGGTGCAGTCGCAGAAGTCGATGCTCGGCCAGCACGGCGCGGGGTCATCGGCGTTGCAGGCCGCGGCGGCGTGTCTGGCGATCCGGCGCGGCGCCGTGCCGCCCACCATCAACCACGAGGACCCCGACCCGGCGTGCGGCGAGCTGCGCGTGGTGACGAGCGCCGAGCGCTTCCAGCCGGAGCGAGTGCTGGTGCACGCGATCGGGTTGGGCGGATTCTACTACTCGGCGGCCGCGTTCGAGGGTGAGCCGGCAACGGTGGGCGGCCAAACCGGTCTCATGCGCGTGAAGTGGAGCGAGGGCCACAACCCGAAGTTCGCGCCGGCGGAGGAGTACCAG
>DATFFQ010000035.1:0-4656 GCA_035249955.1 Gemmatimonadaceae bacterium | reverse complement strand
CTTCGCGGGCGTTCGCGCGGGGCCGACGGCGCGCGCGAGCAGGGCTTCGAACCCCGCGCGGGCGCGTGCCTCGCCTTGCGGGTCGCGCAGCAGCCGCGCGAAGAGGTGGTACGAGAGCATGAGGCCGTACGCCTCCTGAGCGAGCTGCTCCGGATCGAGCTCTCCGCGGAAGGCGCCCGACTCCTGGCCGGCGCGGGTGGCGGTGGCCAAGACGTTGATCCAGTCCTGCTGGTACCTGGCCAGTGCATCGCGAACCGGACCTGGCCGGTCATCCATCTCCATCGTGGCGCTCACGAAGATGCAGCCGCCGGGAAGGGACTGCGACCGGGCCCAGACGAGCCATCGCTCGAAGAGGGCGCGGAGCCGCGGCTCGCCGCGTGGCTCCTTGAGCGCGGGCCGCACGACCGAGTCGACAAATTGCTGCGCCGCGACCTCGAGCACCTGGAGCTGGAGCGCCTCCTTGGACCGGAAATGCGCGAAGAGCCCGCTCTTGGACAGTGCGAGATCGTCGGCGAGCCGGCCGATGCTGATGCCCTCGAGGCCGATCACACTGGACATGGACAGGGCCCGCTCGAGGATCGCCTGCCGGGTCGTGTCACCCTTGCTCATATGTCCATAATAGCACGACCGTTCGTTTTATGTCAAGCCGATCTCGACCTCTCGGCCAGCCGATTTGACCACTCGACGGCAGCCCCCTTGAGACGCCGGCTGCCCGGACCGATGCTTGCCCCATGCGGCCAACACAACGCCGACCTGGCAACTGGTCGATTGTCGCCAGCGTGATCCGATCCGCGCCACGACGGTCGAAGATGTTCCTCGGGCTCTTCGGCCCATTCATGCTGATCTACACGGCGTGGCTGGTCATCGAGCTGTCCACGCGGCCCGATCCGCGGGAGGCATCTCGCATCTGGTCGCTGGTGGCGGGCAATCTGGGACTCTTTCTCATCGCCATCACCCAGATTCTTCATCGCTCCAGCCAGCGCCTGGGCACGGCCTGCGTGCAGACGGGGCTCACGCATCGGGTAGACCGCATGCACCACATGCTGATGGCGCTGCCGGCGATGGCATTCACCGCCGGTATGCTCATCACGGCGGCCGTGGTGCTCCTCCTTCCGGCCGCGCTGCGGTCGTGGCCGCTGATGGTCTCGCTCCTGGTCTACGCCGTTTTCATTCCGGTGGCCGGCCGGATGGTGACCGGCACCACGCGCTTCCTCTATCAACACGCCGCCGAGCAGGCGGAGGCAGCGGCCAAGGCACAGAGCGAAGCGTCGGAGGCGCAGCTGGCCGCGCTCCAGGCGCAGATGAACCCGCACTTCCTGTTCAACGCGCTGAACACCGTCGCGTCGCTCGTCCGCACCGATGCCAGAGCGGCGGAGAGCACGGTGGAGAACCTGGCTCGTGTGCTGCGCCGTACACTCGACCGCTCGCGCCGCACGCTCAGCACGGTCGAGGACGAGGTGGACTACGTGCGGGCTTACCTCGCGGTGGAGCAGGAGCGGCACGGCCAGCGCCTGGTGGTGCAGTGGAGCATCGACCCGCGCACGCTGGCGCTCGCGCTCCCGACGATGACGCTCCAGCCGCTGGTCGAGAACGCGCTCAAGCATGCCATGGGAGCGCGCCTCGAAGGCGGCCACATCCGGATCTCGTCCGCGCTGCGCGATGGCGTCCTCGCGCTCGCCGTGTCCGACGACGGCGGAGGCTTTGCCAGGGGCTTCCGGGAGGGAACCGGGCTTGCCAATCTGCGCGCCCGGCTGATGACGATCTACGACGACCGTGCTCGCCTGACGATCGAGAGCACCTCGGCGGGCGCGACGGTCCATGTCGAGATCAGCCAGCTGTCGGACCAGGGCGCGCGGCGCGCCATCCCGTCGACGAACCGGTTCGTCGGCGCCGGCGCGTCAACGGACGCGTAGATGCGCATCCTGATCGTGGATGACGAGCCCGCCGCGCGCCGCCGACTGGCGCTCATGCTTGGCGAGCTGGATGTGGAAGTGGCGGGCGAGGCGGAGAACGGATTGCGGGCGCTGGAGCTCGTGCGCGAGTGCCGGCCCGATGTGGTGCTGCTCGACATTGCGATGCCCGAGGTGGACGGATTCGACGTCGCCCGCCATCTCGAGGAGCCCAAGCCGCTGATCGTGTTCCAGACCGCGTACGACGAGTATGCGCTGCAGGCGTTCGACCACGACGCGCTCGACTACGTGGTGAAGCCGGTGACGATGCCGAAGCTCACCCGCGCGCTGGAGCGGGCGCGCTCCCGGCTGGCGCGCCGGCAGCCGGCATCGCTCGACGAAGGGCTCCTCGGCCAGCTGCGCGCCGCGGTCGGCGGCGGCGCGCAGCCGCGGCGCAGCCGCGTCTTGGTGCGGGAGGGCACCGGGCACCGACTCCTTCCGCTGGCCGACGTGCTCCGCTTCGTCGCCGACGAGGGTCTGGTGTACGCGCACACGGCGACGACGAGCTTTCTCACCGACTACACGCTGCGCGAGCTGGAGGACCGCACCGGCGACACGTTCGTGCGCGCGAACCGCGCCGACCTGATCAATGTGGAAGCCGTCGCCCGAATCGTGAGCAACGGCGACGGCTCGGCCACGCTCACTCTGCGCAACGGCGTGAAGGTGAGAGTCAGCAGACGCCGGTCGGCGGACGTCAGAGCCGTGCTCGGCGCCTAGCGCTCGTTAGGCAGGATAGACTTGGAAGGTCTGGGGTTACTCTGGCTTGCAAGAGAGTAATTTAGCAGTCATTGATAGTAATCCTGCATGCTGTAACGAGACGTAAGGTCGCAAGCAGAGCTCCTTACGACCTTACGTCCGGTTACAGCAGGCAGGATTACTGGTAATCACTGGTAATTACTCCCTCAGAAAGTCTGCCGCCTGCCCTTGGGTATCGTGTTGCCGCGGCATAGGTTGGTAGTATGCGCCGAGGCGGTATTCCTCTCCATCGCGGAACACGCGGCATGGCCGAACCGAAGGACCAGACGAAGAAGCGCTTGACCGTGTCGAACGTCTGGCGCGAGTCACGGGAGCTCCTCTGGGCACACCGGCGTCAGCTCGCGATCGGCCTGCTGCTGATGCTGGTGAACCGACTCGCTGGACTCGTCCTTCCCGCCAGCTCGAAATATCTGATCGACGAAGTCATCGGGAAGCAGCGCGCCGACCTGCTGGGGCTGATCGCCCTCGCCGCCGGGGGCGCCACGCTGTTGCAAGCGGGCACCAGCTTCGCGCTGTCGCAGGTGATGAGCGTCACCGCCCAGCGGGCCATCGCCGACATGCGCAAGCGGGTGCAGGCGCAGATCCTCCGCCTTCCCGTCACGTACTTCGACTCGACGCAGAGTGGCGTCCTCATCTCGCGGGTCATGCGCGACGCCGAGGGCATCAGGAATCTGGTCGGCACGGGACTGGTGCAGCTGAGCGGCAGCATCGTCACCGCCGTGCTCGCCCTGAGCGTGCTCGTCTGGCTGAACTGGCAGCTCACCACGATCATCCTCGCGATCCTCCTCACCTTCGGCGGGGGGATGGCGATGGCGTTCACGAAGCTTCGCCCGGTGTTCCGCGAGCGGAACAAGATCGAAGCCGAGGTGACTGGTCGTCTCGCCGAGACCATGGGCGGCATCCGCGTCGTGAAGACGTACACCGCCGAGAAGCGCGAGGAGATCGTCTTCGCGAAGGGCGTGCACCGGCTCCTCCGAAACATCGCGCGCACGATCACCGGCGTGTCGCTGCTCACGGCGTTCACCACGATCGTCGTCGGCGCCGTGGGTGTGCTGATGATCATGATCGGCGGACGGGCCGTGCTGACGGGCGAGATGACGCTCGGCGATCTGGTCATGTACATCTTCTTCGTGGGGCTGGTCGCGGCGCCACTGGTGCAGATCGCCTCGATCGGCACGCAGGTGAGCGAGGCGTTTGCGGGGCTGGATCGCATCCGTGAGATCAGCCAGATGTCCACCGAGGATGAGCAGGATCGAAGTCGCGCGCCGGTGAAGGATCTGGAGGGCGAGGTCGAGTTCGAGAACGTGACCTTTGCCTACACGCCCGGCGTGTCGGTGCTCAAGGACGTGTCCTTCCAGGCACCCGCCGGCTCCACCACCGCGTTGGTGGGATCGAGCGGGTCGGGGAAGAGCACGCTCATCGGTCTCGTCATGGCGTTCAACCGCCCGCAGTCGGGGCGCGTGCTCATCGACGGGCGCGATCTCACCGAGCTTCGGCTGCGCGACTATCGGTCGAACCTCGGCGTGGTGCTGCAGGACAACTTCCTCTTCGACGGGACCATTGCCGACAACATCCGCTTCGGAAAGCCAGGTGCGTCCACGCAGGAGATCCGCGAGGCCGCGCGCATCGCGCACTGCGACGAATTCGTGGACAAGTTCGAGCTGGGCTACGACACCGTGGTGGGTGAGCGCGGGGTGAAGCTGTCAGGCGGCCAGCGGCAGCGGGTCGCGATTGCGCGCGCGATCCTCGCCGATCCGCGGATTCTCATCCTCGATGAGGACACGTCGAGCCTGGACAGCGAGAGCGAAGCGCTCATTCGCGATGGCCTGCGCTCGCTGCGCCGGGGACGAACGACGTTCGTGATCGCGCATCGCCTCTCGACCATCGCCAGCGCCGATCAGATACTCGTGCTGGAAGCGGGAGAAATCGTCGAGCGCGGCACGCAGGACGA
>DATFFQ010000034.1:0-3126 GCA_035249955.1 Gemmatimonadaceae bacterium | reverse complement strand
CACGGCCGACTCCGTGGAGCGCGACCGGCTCCGCCAGGAGATCACCAGTCTTGCCCTCGGTCACCGGCTGGTGAGCCAGTACACCGCGTTCGTCGCGGTCGACTCCTCCCGGATCGTCGGCGATGGCCGCCCGCTCCGGGTCATGCAGCCGGTGGAGCTTCCCGAAGGGGTGAGCTACGAGGGCATCTTCGGCGAGAAGCCGTCAGGCAGGCCGGTCCGCATCGACGCCTGGGGGATGACGCTCCAGGAGACGGAGAGCGGCAAGATCCGGGTGGCGGAAGTGGAGGGCCGGGGCGCCGCCGCGCGCGGAGGACTCACGCCCGGAGCTCAGCTAGCGCTGGTGAATCGCGTCGCCGTTCGGAGCCTGGCGCAGCTGGAAGGGCTGCTCCTCCAGAGCACGACCAGCGTGACGGTCTCGACGGAAAGAGGTAGAGAGGTGAGCCTGCCGTCGCCGTAAATCATCGGCCATCGGGACTCGGCCATCGGTCATCGGGACTCGGCTTTGGAAGCGAGATCTCGACCCGTCGCCGAGTCCCGAGTCCCGATGGCCGAGTCCCGATGCCCGATGCCGTTACTGTTTGACCAGAATCTCCTCGAAGAGCGCCAACGCCCGCGGGTCATTGCTCTGCCCCAGCCAGAACAGCGCCTTCTTCCGAATCTCCGGATCCCTGTTCGTCTTCACCACCCGAATCAGCAGCGGCACTCCCTCATCCCGTGGCCGTTGCGACAGCGCGAACACGGCCTGCTCGCGCACCTCACGGTCGACGTCGTTGGCGTACACCAGCGAATCGAGCCCCGCCGCCGCCGCTTCGCCGGCCGCGTGCCCCAACCAGAACACCGCCTGCTTCCGCACGTCGCGCGACCGGCCATCGTCGCGAGCGATGCGGAGCAGACTCGGCCACACCACCACGCTGTCGGCCAGGATCGCCGGGAGAATCGCGTCCTTGGCGGCCCGCCCAGCATCCGCGGTGGTGACGCCTAACAAGTAATCGGTCGCCTCGCGCGTCGACACCATCCCCAGATCCACCGGCACCGGACGCCCCTCCCGCGGCGCTCGCCACTGCCCGCCAACGTACGTACGCATCCGCATCACCCTGCCGTCCGACACGGTCATCGACACCCGCACCGGCCCCGGCTCGCAGTCGTCCGCCGCCCACTCATCCTCGTACCCGTGCCGGTCCGACCAGGTCATGTTGCGCGAGCTGCCGAAGCTGATCGAGTTCGCGCCGTTTCCGCACACGCCGGGGCGCGAGGCGAAGCTCAGGTGCACCACGCCCGTCCGCACGGCGCGCACGCGGTCGGCGATGCTCTGTCCCTCCACGAGGGACGGCATGACCGCCACTGACGCGGCCACGCTCCAGAGGAAGGTCCGTCTCATTGTTCGATGATCTCCAGAAGGAACTGCGCCGCCCGCGGGTCGCGCGACTGCGACAGCCAGAACACGGCCTTCTTGCGCAGCTCGCGGTCGGGATCGGACTTCGCAATGCTCATGAGCTTGTTCACCGCCTCGGTGTCGCGGCGCTGCGAGTACACGAAGATCAACTGCTCGCGCATCTCACGGGCCTTCATCCGATCGTAGAGACCGATGAGCTGGTCGAGCGCGACCTCACGCATCTGCCCCGCCCAGAAGAGCGCCTTCTTCCGCAGCTCGGTGTCCTCCGACTCGTTCACCGCGATGTCCATCAGCCACTTGTCGTTGCCGAAGCCGCGCTGCTGCGAGAGCGAGAAGATCACCTTCTCCTTGAGCTCGGCGTCGTCGAGCTTGCCGTACAGCCCCTTCAGGAAATCCGCGTTCTCCTGCCCCCGATGCTGCCCGATCCAGAAGATCGCCTTCTCGCGAAGCGCCGAGCTGACCCCGTCGCGCTCGGCGTAGCTGCGCAGGAGCGCGAAGGCGCGCGGGCTCCGGTGCTGCGAGAGCGCGAAGATCGCCTTCTCCTTGAGCTCGGCGTCGTTGGACTTGGTGAGCACCTCCGTCAGCATGTCCACCGCGCGCTCGTCACGAACCTGGCCGAGCCAGAACACGGCCTGCTGGCGGACCTCACCGTCCGGGTCGTTCTGCGCCGCGTTGAGCAGGATGTCGGCGGCCTCGGCGCTCCGCTGCTGCGAGACGACGAACACCGCCTTCCGGCGCAGCTCCGCCGAGCACGCACCGCCGCGCGCCAGCACCTTCTTGAGGATCGGCATCGCGCGCTCGGCATCCATCTGCATGAGGCCGTTGATGGCCGCGATGCGGACGTCGTCCTCCTCTTCCGGGCAGGAGGTGGCGGCCACGCTGGTGAGCCGCTCCGCCTCGTTCGCGTCGCCCCGACGCGCCAGCTCGCCGCGGATCCGCGTGGCCAGCGCCTGCGCGTCACGCCGCGTGGTGGCGTTCGGGAATCGCTTCCCCTGCTCATCGAGCAGCGCCAGCGCCTGCTGCAGACGGTCGTTGCGGTTGAGCGCGAACGCCTGCCAGTAGTACGAGTCGGCGGCGTACGTCGACCGCGGAAAGCGATCGCGTAGCCGCGCGAAGAGCTCCGCCGCGCGCTGGTAGTTCGCGTCGCTCAGCGCGCGGCGCGCTTCGCGGTAGAGCGAATCCGCGGGGTCCTGCGGCGCCCAGGAGGGCGCCGGCAGGTCGCTCGCAAACGTCACGGAGGGCGCCGCCGACGCCGCGGCATCGCGGGCCAGCACCAGGCACGCCACTCCAATCAGAAGGTATCGCATCCTGTTCTCCTCAAGTTCCCGTCGGCAGGCCGCCCGCTGGGACAGCGGTGCGCAGCCGTGTCATGACCTGTCCATTCTCCAACGTCCGCTCGATCGAGCCGCGATCGCTGACCCCCGCGCTCGGCGAGAGATTCACGATCTGCACGAGCACCAGCTCGAGATCCTCGAGCAGCCGGCGATTTCTCCCTTCCTCGGCCGCCGGCGAGTCGAGAAGGAGGCGCGTGGTCGACAACATGTCGCGCGCCCATACCGAGAGCTGCGCATCCACCCGACCATCGCGATTGGTGGCGCGGAAGGTGGTGAGCAACGCTTCCATCTGTGCCAGGTGGTTCATCGTCGCCACCTCGTACGCGACGGTCGACCGGCCGCCCGCCGCCTCCGGCTCGCGGCTCACGTCCCGCGCGTCCCGCGCGTCAGGCGCGTCTC
>DATFFQ010000033.1:0-3911 GCA_035249955.1 Gemmatimonadaceae bacterium | reverse complement strand
CGGCGCGCAGGTGGACCGCTTTGGGAACATCAACACGACGGTCATCGGTGCTTACGACCGGCCGATGGTGCGACTGCCCGGCGCCGGCGGAGCGCCGGAGATCGCGGTGCACGCCCGCCGCACGCTGGTGATGAGCCGTCTCAGCAAGCGTGCCTTCCCCGAGAGCGTCGACTTCATCACGAGTCCCGGCCACTCGTGCCGGGGCAGGTCACGGAAGGAGCTCGGTATACCGGGCGCGGGGCCGGTGAAGGTCATCACCGACAAGGCGATCCTCGAGCCTGACGAGCGCGGTGAGCTGGTTCTCGCCGCGCTCTATCCTGGCGTCGCTTTCGATGAGGTGGCGCGTGAGGTAGGATGGAGGCTGCGCGCGCGGGACGCGCTCGATGTGTTGAGTCCGCCGACCGAGGAGGAGCTCTCCAGGTTGCGGGAGATTCAGGCTCCGGTTCGGCGCCCGTCCTCAACCTGACCTCTCAGTCTTCCCGCTCCGGCTTTGGCTCGGCCACGGCTTTCATGCGGCGCTGATCGGCCTCGAGGTCATCCAGGGCGAGCAGGATGGCGCGGCGTGCCCAGGTACTCTCGTCCAGGTACTCCCCTTTCGCCGCCAGGCGCAGTCGCTCGCGCTCGTCCTCCGAGAGGCGAACGTGCAGAATTTGATATCGACCTTTGCCGCGGGGCACTGGCGCGCCGTCCTCCGACGTGGGACTCGAGGGGACGCGCGCAGGATATTCAATGATTCTCTAAATAGCTGTCCACCAACGGTGTACGAATAAGAGCCGAACATGGCGAGGGGCGAGGAGGAGAGTCAAAGAGGTGAGGAGCTTCGCACCGTCTCACCCTTACCCGTCGCCCCTCGTCCCTCCTCTTCGTTCGGCGACCCGCGATCCTCGCTCGCCGCGGCTCTTTCCCAGGCGGTCCATGGCTGCGCGCAGGAGCGCGGCGCGTGCCCACGTGCTCACGCCTGAGATCAGGTCGCTGTGGGCCGCATCCTCGATGAGCGCAAGCTCCGAGTCGTTGAGCCGGATGATGAGCCGCTTGTTCCGGCCCTGATTCTTGCGCACCGCGCGCGAGCCTCCCGCCATGATCGCGAGAAAGTACGGCACGGCGCGCCAAGCGTCTGTACGACAATGGCATGCGAACATCGGCCGAAGATGCCATAGCGTCGGGTGCCGGAGACTCGATTGCGCATCGTACGCCAATGTACGACAATGTCGTACGCATGCCGCATCCCACCACCGTCGGTCTCTCCGACGAGCAGCTCATCCGACTGGTGCGCCGGGGGGACGAAGCCGCCTTCAAGGCCGTGTTCCTCGCGTACTACTCGTCCATGCATCGGAGCGTGGAACGTCTGGTTCACTCCAGTCATGTCGCCGCCGAGCTGGTGCACGACGTCTTTCTCGAGATCTGGCGGCGACGCACGGAGTGGGATCCGCGCGATGGCGTTGGGAGCTACCTCCATCGTGCCGCGCGCAATCGCGCGCTCAACCACCTGCGGCGCGAGCGCCTGGATCGTGCGACGTGGCCCCGCCTGCGGAGCGAGAGCAACGAAGGTGAATCGCGTGAGTGGGGCAACCCTGACGTCGAGCTCTCTGCGCGCGAGCTGCGCTCGACCATCCTGGCCGCAGTCGATCGGCTCCCGCCTCGCACCCGCGAAGTGATCATGCTGCGCTGGGAGCGTCAGCTGAGCTACGCCGAGATCGCCATGGTGATGGGGATCTCGCCGAAGACCGTCGACGCGCAGATCCGTCGGGCGATCGAGCGGCTGCGTGAGCTGCTTCGCGATCGCATCTGACGCGCGCCCTTCCCGCCTCCGTCGTTGTTGCCGCCGAGTAGGGAATCGCGCGGCGTCGCGTGTCAACAGTAGAGACTATGCGATCCAACCTCGTGACGCCTCGTCAGGCGCCGGCATGAACCGACCGCCTGACGACGATCTGATCGACCGGTACCTCTCCGGCGAATGCACGCCGCAGGAGGAACAGGTGGTGGAGCGTTGGGCGAGTGAGTCACCGGAGCGCGCCGAGATGTTTCGGGCGATGCGCGACACGCTCGGGGCGCGCGACATGGGTGGCGAGCGCGTCGCGGGCGACGTCGATCCGCTCGCGGCGTGGGCGCGTCTCGAGCGCGAGATGCGTACACCGGCGCCGGCGCCCGGAGCCGGCGCACCACCTCGGGTCCCGGCGATTCGGGCGGCTGGAACGCGGAAACCGGTTGCGTTCCCCGCACGCCGCTCGAGGTGGCCGGTGGCGGTAGCACTCGCCGCCGCGGCTGCGGTGCTGGTGGTGGCCACACCGACGCTGCTGCGGGTAACCGGTCTGTCCCCCGCCGCGCGGGACACGCACATCGCGATGCGCGAGGTCGTCACGGGAAACGCCGAGCGGGCGACGGTGCGACTTCCGGACGGCAGTAGAGTGATGCTGGCTGCGGCATCTCGGTTGCGCTACCCGGAGGATCTCGACCGCATCGTTACGCGCACGATCGTGTTGGACGGCGAAGCGTACTTCGAGGTGACGCACGATGCAGCTCGGCCGTTCGTGGTGCAGGCCGGGCATGCGGTCACGCAGGTGCTGGGCACGTCGTTCAGCGTGCGCGCGTACGAGTCCGATACGCTGGTGCGGGTCGTGGTCGCGTCCGGACGAGTCGCGCTGGGCGTACAAGGGAGCGACTCGAGCGTGCGGAGCGTACTGGGGGCGGACGAGCTGGCGCGGTTGAGCGAGAGTGGCGCAGCGCAGGTCGAGCGCGTGGACGCGGCGAGGTATCTGGCGTGGACCGATGGACGGCTGGTGTTCGATGACACGCCTCTGGTGGAAGTGGCCGAGCAGCTGGAGCGGTGGTACGACGTCGAGGTGGTGCTGGCCGACTCGGCGCTGGCACATCGCCGCTTCACTGGGGCCTTTGGCGGCGAATCGCTGGACGAGGTACTGAGCGCGCTGGCACCACCAATCCATGCCCGCTACGAGCGGCAGGGGCGGTCGATCGTGCTGCACGCGCTGTCGGAAACTCCGTAACACACCCTTCGCGGGATTGGCTGGACTTTCACACCTGTCACCCCTGGCCGGAGGCACATCCATGAGGGTCGTACCGGCTCGTCTTCTCCGTCTCGTGGCGATGCTCGTGATTCTGGCGGCGGCCGCCGCGGCACAGCCCACGTCGCGCGATGGTGCCGGCGATGGCGGCGCGCCACGGGTCGCGGCGCGTGCGCGGGCGTTGGCAAACGTGAGCGCTCCACCCGGGGAGCGCTCACAACCGTCATCACGTCTGGTGACGCTCGAGCTCCGCGACGTGCCCATTCGCGCGGCGCTGCAAGAGATCACGCGTCAGGCAGGCGTTCAGCTCTATTACAGCCAGTACGTGGTGCCACTCGATCGCCGTGTCACGGTGAGCGTGCGCGACGCGAGCGTGGACGAGGCGCTGGCGGCGGTGCTGCGCGGGACACAGGTGCGCGTGCGGCGCACGAACGAAGGACAGGTGCTGCTGGTGCGCGCGGAGTCGGCGCGACCGGACCGCGCGCGCCGCGAGCAGGGATCGGTGCGCGGGCGGGTGACGGACGCCGGCACCGGCGTGCCGGTGGTCGGTGCGACGGTGGAGGTCGAGAACACGCCGCTCACGGCGACCACCGGTGAAGACGGATCGTATCGGCTGGCGCGTGTGCCGGATGGTGAGCAGGTGCTGGTGGCGCGTCGCATCGGCTACGCCAAGATGAGGCGCTCCATCACGGTGACGGGCGGGCAGCAGCTGGAGGTGAATTTCGCGCTCACCGAGTCGGTGAGCCCGCTCGACCAGGTGGTGGTGACGGGAACCGTGACGCCAACGGAGGTGAAGGCCATCCCGACGCCGATCACGGTGGTAACGGCGCGGGAGATCGAGCAGCTGGGCGTGACGCGGGTGGATCAGCTGCTGCGCGGGATGGTGCCGGG
>DATFFQ010000032.1:0-31535 GCA_035249955.1 Gemmatimonadaceae bacterium | reverse complement strand
TCGGGATGTACGCCGACACGTCGCCCTCCTGCGTCTCGATGACGGGCAGGGCGGTCAGCGACCCCCCCCCGTTCTCCTTGGAGAGTTTCGTCGCGCGCTCCAGCAGGCGCGAGTGGAGGTAGAAGATGTCGCCCGGGTATGCCTCGCGTCCCGGCGGGCGGCGGAGCAGCAGCGACAGCTGGCGGTACGCCGTGGCCTGCTTGGACAGGTCGTCATAGATGCACAGGGCGTGCTTGGGGGTCTTGCCCTTGAGGCCCTGCCACATGAAGTACTCGCCCATCGCGCACCCGGCGTAGGGCGCGATGTACTGCATTGGCGCCGGATCGGATGCCGTCGCCGCGACGACGATGCTGTAGTCCATCGCGCCGGTCTCGCGCAGCTTCTCCACCACGGCCGCGACGGTGGACGCCTTTTGGCCGATCGCGACGTACACGCAGATGACGCCCTGCCCCTTCTGATTGATGATCGTATCGATCGCGATGGCAGTCTTGCCGATGCCGCGATCCCCGATGATGAGCTCACGCTGTCCACGTCCGATCGGGATCATCGAGTCGATCGCCTTGATGCCCGTCTGGAGCGGCTCCTTGACGGGCTGCCGAACGATGATGCCCGGGGCGGGCGACTCGACCTTGCGCGTCGCCTTGGCGTTGATGGGACCGAGTCCGTCGATCGGATTGCCCAGCGCATCCACCACGCGGCCGACGAGCTCGGGACCGACAGGCACTTCGAGCACGCGGACGGTGCGGCGCACCTCGTCGCCTTCCTTCAGCTTGAGGTAATCGCCCATGACGACGGCGCCGATGTTGTCTTCCTCGAGGTTCAGCGCGAGGCCGACGATCTTGTCGCCGGTCTCTGACGAGGTGATCTCGAGCATCTCGCCCGCCATCGCGCGCGTGAGCCCGTAGATGCGTGCAATGCCGTCCTTGACCTCGAGCAGCGTTCCGACCTCTTCCACGTCCAGCTCGTGCAGGTCGGCAGCCTCGATCTCGCGGAGGAGGATGTCCTTGATCTCGGCGGGTCGGAGCGTGGTCTCGGAAGCCATAAGGTGCCGGTCTCAGATGCGAGGTATGTGGTTGCCCTGGCTCGCCAGGCGGCGGGCAAGCCGGGGTAGCCCGTGCTTGTGAAATTTATCACAAAGTCGGAAGCCCCACAAGAGGGCGCCCTTATATAGCGCCGCCAGGCCGGGTTGCAAGGGGACGCCGAGCTCCGTGCTCGCGCAACGTCACGGGCGGATGCCCGCCGCAATTCGCGATTCACGAATCGCGAAAATCTGGCGGAATCGGCAATGCTACCCGAGCCCAGCTTGGTCCAGACCAGGATCACCCCGCAGCCGCAACTCGTCGCACTGTGTTGGGGGAGGTATCTCGGTGGGGCAGGTACGCTGATAACGCGAGCCGCGTCGACCCTGGAGCTGCCTCCGACGCATTGGGCTTGCGGGGATCCGACCGGTGAGAGGTCAGGCGTGGCTTCTACCCCGTCCGCGCACGAAGCGATCGATGATGTCGACCGCGCGGAGCGCCGACAACGACGCCGCCCGGGTGTCGACCAGGCGCTGGGCCGCGGCCGACAGATGTGATGCCGACGCGAACCCCAGCAGCCGGGCAACATCGGCCACGCTGTACCCCGGGTTCTTGGCCAGCTCGGCGGCCGCCAGGAGCCGCAGGAGGTCGATCACACGCTTGAGGTTCGGTCCGCTGTTGGCGGCAAAGGTCCGGCTCAGGTGCTCGCGCGTGACGCTCAGCGATCGGGCGACCTCCGCGGTGGCAACGCTTCTGCCTCCCCGCGCGATCACGGCGCGCCACGCCGCGAGCTGGAGCTCCGAGGTGAGCGCGAGCGGTGCCGGCGGCTCGCGAAACGCCCGCGCGAAGCGCGCCGAGAAGCTCTGCGTGGCGAGGAGGTGGCCCAGGAGCCCCGCATCGACGGCATCGGCCAGCACGTCCGCGAAATCGTGCCGCGCGCACTGGGCGATCGATGGCGTATCGGCGACGCGATAGGACGCGATGCCGAAGAACGGGATGCTGGGATACTCGCGCGCGAGCATCACCGCGCGCTGTGCGTCGGGACCGGGTGTGCCGACGTCGACCAGCGCCGCCTCCAGCAGCTGACTGTGAAACGCCGCGGCGAATTCCGTCGCCGAGCGCGTGACTTGCACGCGGACGCGGCGACGCGGAAGACCGGCGCGGATCATGGCGCGCGCGCGCGGCCGCGGAGCGAAGGCGACGATGGTAGTAGTGGAGGAAGCCGCGGACGAGCGCACCGCCATCGTTCAGCGCTCGGCCGGCTCCGCGCTCACCATGTTCGCGGCGCGGGTCAGCACGGTGCGAGCATTGTCGTAGGAGATCAGCCCCAGCGCCTCGTCGAGCGGGAGCCACCGGCACGCCGTGATGCCCTCCTCGTGCTGCGGATTGGTCTCGGCGCCGGAGGATTCGATGAGGAAGAAGTGGCAGACCTTGTGTATGAGGCGACCGCGAAAGCGGAAGTACCAATCGATGGGACCGATCTCTCCGCGGAGCGTGAGCGCGGCTAGCCCGGTCTCCTCGCCCACCTCGCGCAGCGCCGCGCGGTCGAGCGGCTCACCGGGCTCCACGTGTCCTTTGGGGAAGCCCCAGTTGCGGTAGCTGTCGCGAATGAGGAGAAAGAGCGCGCGGCCGTCCTCCAGTCGGAAGACCACGCCGCCGGCCGAGGTCTCGAGACGAGCCTTCGAGGCCATCAGCGCGGGCGCCGGACGCGGGCGGCGATGACCGCGGTCATCGTGCTGTCCGGTGGCCGGGATTCGCGCCGGTCCGCACGAGGAGGGCGTAGTCGGTCTCCGCGTCGGGATCGAGGTCGGGACGGCCCTCGATGAACTGCCTAACGACAGGATCGGCCGTGTGCCTGATCTCCTCCACGGTGCCCATCTGGCGCACCCGACCCTCGTAGAGGAGCGCGATACGCGTGCCCACCGTGTACGCGCTGCGCATGTCGTGCGTGATCACCACGCTGGTGACACCGAGCTGCCGCTGCATGCGCAGCATGAGCTGATCGATCACGGCGCTGGTGACCGGATCGAGTCCGGTGGTCGGCTCGTCGTACAGGATGTACTTGGGGCGCAGCGCGATCGCCCGAGCGATGCCGACGCGCTTGCGCATGCCTCCCGACAGCTCCGCCGGAAAGCGCTCGGCCACGTTGGGCAGGTCCACGAGGTCGAGCGCCTCGTACACGCGGCGCGCGATGTCGCGCTCGCTGAGCTTGCCCTGCTTGCGGAGCCCCATGGCGACGTTGTCGCCGATGTTCATCGAGTCGAAGAGCGCGGCGAACTGGAACACGTAGCCGATGTGCGCGCGGAGCTCGTAGAGCTCACGGCGGGCCAGCTTCGGCACCTCCTGTCCGTCCACCCACACCTCGCCGGCGTCGGGGTGCAGCAGTCCGACGATGTGCTTGATCGCGACCGACTTCCCCGTGCCGGAGTAGCCGATGATGACCATCGTCTCTCCCTCGACGACCTCGAGAGAGAACCCGGTGAGCACGCGCTTCTCGCCGAATGATTTGTGAATGTCGACCAGCTTGATCATCGACCGTCGTTACGGGGACGCTTCATGGATGGCAAAAAGACGAAGGCAACCGCCAGGGGTCACCTTCGTCTTGGCGTTGCGACCGCCGGCGAGCGCTTAGGCGGCGAAGCTTCCGAGGGCGCGGCCGACATCGCCCTCGCGGAGCCGCTTGAGCGCGCGATCGCGGAGCTGGCGCACACGCTCGCGCGTGACGCCGAGCATGGAGCCGATCTCCTCCAGGGTATGCTCGCGCCCGCCGTCGAGCCCGAAGTAGAGCCGCAGCACCTTCGCATCCCGACTCGGGAGGGTACCGAGCGCCACTTCGATCTCGTCGGTGAGGAAGCGGTTCATGGCCTCTTCCTCGGTGTCCGGCATCTCGTCGGCCACGAACCGCTCGATGAGCGAGCGATCGCCCTCGGGATCCATCGGCGCGTCGAGCCGTACCTCGCCGGTGTTGAGCGCGGCGAGCGACTGCACGACCTCGACCGACAGACTGGTGACGTGGGCGAGCTCCTCGACGGTGGGCTCGCGGCGGTTCTGCTGCCGCAGGATCTCCGACGCCTTGATGATCCGCGACAGGTCGGCGGTGCGGTTGAGCGGCACACGCACCGTGCGCCCCTGGCGCGCGAGCGCCGAGAGGATGGCCTGGCGGATCCACCAGACGGCGTAGGAGATGAACTTGACGCCCTGGTCAGGGTCGAACTTCCGGGCCGCGGTGAGCAGTCCGACATTGCCTTCACCGATCAGGTCGATGAGCGGCAGTCCCCGGTTCTGGTACTTCTTGGCGACGGAGATCACGAAGCGGAGGTTTCGCTTGACGAGCTCCTGAAGGGCGTCGGGATCGCCGGCGCGGATCTTCCGGGCAACATCGATCTCCTCCGTCCCCTTGAGGAGAGGGTAGGTGCTGACCTCGTAGAGGTACTGATCGAGGATATCCCGCTCCGGCTCGTTGGGCGCGATCCCGGCGGGGGCGGCGCCACGGCGACGGCGCTTCACTTCGGTCATTTCTAGCGTGCCTCCGAACGTACGTACGGCGATTTATCGGGACGGCGGTGTGACCGCCGAATGGTCGATTTCAGGGGGTCGATGTGGTGTTCGAGCAACCCGCCAAAGCGCTGCAAAATACCGTCCCCCACGGATTTCGCCAGCCCCAATTTCTTGACTACCCCTCTACCCCGGTTTATAGTTGATGGTTCCTGGCGGATTCTCTCGCCGGGCCGACCGAGGGGGCGTAGCTCAGTTGGGAGAGCGCTTGAATGGCATTCAAGAGGTCAGGGGTTCGATTCCCCTCGCCTCCACTCCGGAAGGCATGACGCACCCCCAGGCTCGGGCGGAGCATCGAACGTTCGACTGGTCGCTCTCGCGGGAATAGCTCAGTTGGTAGAGCACAACCTTGCCAAGGTTGGGGTCGCGGGTTCGAGTCCCGTTTCCCGCTCTTCTACACCATGCGGGCTCGGCCGTGGGCTCCGCACACTGAACGCTCCGACCTCGGAGTTTGTTCACACAGCGGCACCGGCTCCCACGTCAGACAGCAGGGCGGTTAGCTCAGTTGGTTAGAGCGCCACGTTGACATCGTGGAGGTCACAAGTTCGAGTCTTGTACCGCCCATGAATAGGGATTAGGGATTGGGGACTGGGCAAAGCCAAGGGTGAGATCGCGATCGTGATCTCACCCTTGGCTTTCCCAGGTCCCGAGTCCCCAGTCCCTCGTCCCCAATCTCCTTGACGCGACTCCAGAGGTC
Source organism: Gemmatimonadaceae bacterium (assembly GCA_035249955.1). Classification (GTDB taxonomy): domain Bacteria; phylum Gemmatimonadota; class Gemmatimonadetes; order Gemmatimonadales; family Gemmatimonadaceae; genus DATFFQ01. Next base: position 26,264 of record DATFFQ010000032.1, on the reverse strand, counting down.
CGCTAGGTTAAGAATCTGACGGCGGATGCGTCTCCGCGCTGGTCGACGCATCCGCCGTTCTAGCTTGCCCACCACCGTGTGGGCGAAGACAATACGGGCGCCCGTAGCTCAATTGGATAGAGCATCTGACTACGGATCAGAAGGTTGGGAGTTCGAGTCTCTCCGGGCGCGCCTTGACGATGCCTCTCGAGGGTCTCGTCGGCGGGGCGTGGCGCAGCCCGGTTAGCGCGCCTGGTTCGGGACCAGGAGGTCGGTGGTTCAAATCCACTCGCCCCGACCATGGCAAGAGGAGCTCGCCTCGAGCTCCTTTTGTGTTTGCGATAGCGCGAGTAGCTCAGTTGGATAGAGCGTCGGCCTCCGGAGCCGAAGGTCGTGGGTTCGAATCCCGCCTCGCGCGTTTTCTCTTGCGGGTAGCGCGTACGCGGCGCTCCGCAGCGCCACGAGCCTAGGCTAACCACAGAGACACGGAGGACACAGAGGATGCACAGAGAAAGCCCTTAGTGCGGTTCTCTGTGAATCCTCCGTGGCCTCCGTGTCTCTGTGTCTCTGTGGTTAGCTGCTCGTAGCGCGCTGATGCGTGGTCCGGTACGCGCTACCCGCTGCGCGCTACCCGCGACTCGCACCCATGCCCCGCCGCACGCTCTCCTGGAAAACGCTCACGCCGGGAATCGTCCTGCTCGTCGCCGTGACGGGGGTGGCGATCGTCGTTCTGCTCTTCGCGCGCCTGGGCTCGCTCCGCGGCGACACGTACACAGTCTACATGCGCGCCGTCGAGGCGCGCGGCGTGCTGGAAGGCACTCCCGTGTGGTTGGCCGGCAAGAAGATCGGCCGCGTGGCCAGCGTGCGCTTCGGCCCGGTCACCGATGATACCGTGGGTGCACTGCTCATCGAGCTCGAGCTCCTCGAGGAGCAGCGCGAGATGATCCGCCGCGATTCCCGCGCGAGCATCCGCAGCTCGGGCACGCTCGTTGGTGCGCCCGTGGTGGCGCTCACGGTGGGCACGCCCGCCACGCCCGTGCTCGCGTCGGGTGACACGCTGCCCAACGCCTCGCAGCTCGACACGGAAGAGCTCACCTCGCAGCTCGCCCTCGCCAGTCGACAGCTCCCGGTGATCCTCAAGGATGTGAGCGTGCTGAGCGTGCAGCTCGACACGACGCGCCGCCGCATCGGTGGAATTCGAGCCGAGCGGGGAGCGGGACCGGCGGCGCTCGCGCGCCGGCTAGAGGCGCTCGAGGCGCGTGTGCGTGCCGACTCCGGCGTGCTCGGCCACCTCGGCGGCGACGCCGAGCTGATGCTGCACCTGCGTCGAGCGGCGGCGCTCGCCGACACGCTCCTCACCGAGGTGGGGAGCGGCTCCGGCACGATCGCGCGCTTCGCGAGTGACTCGACGCTGCTCGACCGCCTGGGTGGCATCCGCGACGATCTGTCGGCGGTGAGCGCGATGCTGCGCGACGCGAGCGGCAGCGCCGGACGCTTCGCCGCCGACAGCGTGCTCCGCCGTCAGCTCGTGCGGTTGCAGTGGGAGATCGAGGAGACGATGCGCGACATCAAGCGAAACCCGGAGCGCTACTTCGTACTGCCGTAATAGGGCGTGAAACGGGGCAGGTCGCGCTAGAACACCGCGATGGGGACGGGCATGAACGTGACGATGAACACTGCCAGCGCGGTGTAGCCCACCCAGCGGCGACTTTTCCCCAGGAGTCGCTCCGGCGCGATGATGCGCGGGTGCGAGAGACGTCCACGACCGAGAATGAGGCCGAGCGCGGCCCAGATCCACCACCCCCACCAGAGCAGGCCGAGCAGCACCAGCGCGACCCAGAACACGCGCGCGATCCAGGTCTGGGCGCGACCAAAGAGGGCGAAGGTGACGTGTCCGCCGTCGAGCTGCGCGAGCGGCAGCATGTTCAGCATCGTGACCAGTATCCCCACCCAACCCGCGACCGCAAGCGGGTGCAGCCGGAGCAGGCCGTCGGGGGCAACGACTTCCCGGATGGCGAGGAACAGAAGCGAGTCACCGAGAAAGAACGGGTGACCCTCGATCACGATGAACTGGTTCGCGAACGGGACGCCGCCGCCATTGACACTTGGCTCGCTCAAGGCGAGTCCGATGACGAGCAGCGGACAGGCGACGAGCATCCCGGCCAGCGGACCGGCCGCTCCGATGTCGAAGAGTGTTCTCCGATCGAACACCGGCGAGCGAAGGCGGATGAACGCCCCCATGGTGCCGAGGATGTTGATCTGCCAGGGGAATGGAATGAAGAAGGGTGGACTCACATCCACCCGGTAGCGACGAGCCGCCACATAGTGGCCCGATTCGTGCGCGAGCAGAATGGCGAGGAGCGGGAGCGAGAAGAAGAGACCGGAGGCGAGCGCGGCACGCGTGGGCAGCGTCCAGACGTCGCGGACCGACCCGGTGAGTGCCGCACCGCCCAGTGAGGTCGTCACTAGTGTGAGAGCGAACAGGGCGGCATGCAGCCACCAGCGTTCGCGCCGCTTGCGCTCCTCGCGCACCAGCACCAGCCAGCGTCCTTCGGGAGCTTCCTCCCAGTAGTGATAACCGTCCCACTCGATCAACGCCTGCTCCAACTCGCGAGAGGGGTCCATGTGCTCTCGCGCCACCAGTCCCTCGACGATTTCACGACTGCCGAGCGCGACCCGTCTCCAATACGCAAAGTATTGTGTTACCGCGATCTCACTCACTCTTGACCGCCATTTTCGCTCAGGCTAGCTTCCTCACGCTGGACCACCATCCGACGCCCCCCTCCATTCTTCCCCGCTCTCAGCGACACCATCCGTTTGGCGCTTCCACGTGCGCGCGGATCGTCGTCCCGGCCGTGCGCGACTGGGGCATCGGAGCCGCGCCGAGTGAGAGGATCTAGCTCGCGGAGTTCTCGCCCGTGGACATCGCCGAACTGAAGCAGAAATCCGTGTCCGAGCTGCACGAGATGGCCGAGGATCTCAATATCTCGAACTACTCGGGGCTGCGGAAGCAAGATCTGATCTTTCGGATCGAGCAGAACCTGCTCGACTCCGACATCGTGCTCCGCGGCGAGGGCGTGCTCGAGATCCTCCCCGAGGGATACGGATTCCTGCGCAGTCAGGACTGGAACTACCTGTACGGTCCCGACGACATCTACGTGTCACCCTCGCAGATCAAGCGCTTCGACCTGCGTACCGGCGACACCGTCGCGGGACAGGTGCGCCCACCGAAGGAAGGCGAGCGCTACCTCGCGCTCCTCAAGGTCGAGACGATCAACCTCGAGGATCCGGACAAGGCCAAGCATCGTATCGCGTTCGACAACCTGCGCCCGCGGTATCCAGATCAGCGTCTGCGCTTGGAAGCCAGCAATGCCGATCTCAACATGCGCGTGGTGGACATCATCGCGCCCATCGGGAAGGGACAGCGTGGGCTGATCGTGGCTCCGCCGCGCGCGGGCAAGACGATCCTCATGCAGAAGATGGCCAACGCCATCCTCGAGAATCACCCCGAAGTGACGCTCATCATCCTCCTCATCGACGAGCGCCCCGAGGAAGTCACCGACATGCAGCAGAACGTCGGTGTGCGGGCGGAGGTGATCAGCTCGACCTTCGACGAGCCGGCCGACCGGCACGTGCAGGTGGCCGACATGGTGATCGAGAAGGCCAAGCGTCTGGTGGAGCACGGCCGCGACGTGGTGATCCTGCTCGACTCCATCACGCGACTGGCGCGCGCGCACAACGTGGTGGTGCCGCACTCGGGGAAGATCCTGTCCGGCGGTGTGGATGCGCACGCGCTGCACAAGCCGAAGCGCTTCTTCGGCGCGGCGCGCAACATCGACGTCGGGGGCTCCCTCACGATCATCGCCACCGCACTCATCGAGACCGGCTCACGCATGGACGAGGTGATCTTCGAGGAGTTCAAGGGCACCGGCAACATGGAGCTGGTGCTCGATCGGAAAATCGCCGATCGCCGCATCTTCCCCGCGATCGACATCCAGCGGTCGGGTACGCGCAAGGAAGAGCTGCTGCTCGACAAGGACGAGCTCAACCGCGTGTACCTGCTGCGCAACTTCCTCGGCGACATGCCGCCGGTGGAGGCCATCGAGTTCCTTCTCCAGCGCATGCAGCGTACGAAGACGAACAAGGAGTTCTTCGCCTCGATGGCCCAAGGGTGACGACCGTGACGGAGGTCGGCCGACTTCTCGCCATCGACTACGGCGAGCGCCGCATCGGGCTGGCGGTGAGCGATCCGACGCGGACGATCGCGTCCCCGCACGGATGCATCACGCGCCGGGCCGGCAAGCGTCCACCGATCGCCGAGCTGGTGCGGCGCGCCGAGGCCGCCGAGGCCACCGGCATCGTGATGGGGCTTCCACTCGATGACGAAGGCGACGAGACGCCCCGCTCGGCCGAAGTGCGGCGTATCGCGGGGGAGCTGGAGCGACGGACGGGCCTCACGGTCACGCTGATCGACGAGCGCTACACCACGGCTGCGGCGCTGCGCGCGGTGCGCGAGATGGGCGGCTCGACGCGCGGGCGCAAGGGCGATGTCGACGCGCTCGCCGCCACGATCCTGTTGCAGCATGCGCTGCATCGAGCGGGCTAGCTGGCATCGGGCGCTGGTGCCGCTCGGCTCCGCCGTGCTGCTGGCGTGCGGAGGCGGGGCGCCTGACGCGACGGAGCCGAAGGTGCGCGTGCTCATTCCGCCCGGCTCGAGCTTCTCGGCGGCGAGTGACTCGCTGGCGTCGCAGGGGCTCGTGGGCTGGCCGTTCGCCTTCCGGACCTACGCCAAGCTGCGCGGGCTCGATCGCGAGATCAAGGCCGGGGAATACCGGTTCGCGCGCGGCGCATCGTGGCAGTCAATGCTCAGGGCGCTCAACGCCGGTCAATCGGTGCGCGGTCGGGTGACGATCCCCGAGGGATTCGCGCTGCGGGACATCGTGCCATTGCTCACGCGCTCGCTCGGCGCGCCGGCGGAGTCGCTGGAGGTCGCGGTACGCGACACTGCACTGCTCGGTCAGCTCACGATCCCGACCCCCACACTCGAGGGGTACCTTTTCCCCGACACATATCACTTTCCCTACGGCATCTCGGCGCGGCTCGCCGTGCGGGAGATGGTGCGGCGGTTCGAGTCCATGTGGGACAGCGACTGGGACGCGCGCCTGACCGAGCTGGGGATGAGCCGCCACCAGATCGTCGCGCTGGCGTCGATCATCGAGAAGGAGGCGAGACTCGAGTCGGAGCGGCCGGTCATCTCGGCCGTGTACCACAACCGGTTGCGACGGGGGATGCCGCTCCAGGCCGATCCGACCGTGCAGTACGCGCTGGGACGTCACCGGGAGCGCGTGACGTATCGCGATCTCCAGGTGCGCTCACCGTACAACACCTACCGGAACCGGGGGCTGCCGCCGGGACCGATTGCATCGCCCGGCCGGGCGAGCATCGAGGCGGCGCTGTATCCGGCGAACGTTCCGTACCTGTACTTCGTCGCGCATCCGGATGGCCATCACGAGTTCCGCACGACGTTCAGGGAGCACACAAAGGCACGGGAAGAAGTGCGGAAGGCGGCGGCCAGCAAGGCCGGCGGAAACAAGTAAGCGTCGGCTTACCAATCCCGAGCGGCGGCGGTGCCGTGGTCACCCGGGAGATCGGGTCGCAGTCCGCGAGCGCCGCTCATGTAGACATGTTCGACCTGATGGCGGGCTCGCGCCGACTCCACGTGAAGCAGGACGCGAATGCACCGCTCGACCGCGCCGACGACCGGCATCTCGATCGTGCACAGCAGCGGCACGTCCACCCAGCCCAGCTCGCGCGCGGCCCGCGCGGGGAACTCGCTAGCGAGGTCGGTGGTGCATGAGAAGATGGCGCTGATCACGTCGCCGGGAGCGAGCGTGTTGCGGCGCGCGATCGCCGATAGCAGCTCGCGCGTGGCCGCGCGGATGAGCGCCGGATCATCCGACTCCACCGTGGTCGCGCCGCGGATGGCCAGGACGCGACGCTCAGCCATGTCCGCTCATGGAATTTGATCCGCGCTCTCTGCTGCTCATGGCCATCACCGACGGCGCGCGCGAGGGGACGGAAGCACTGGTCGCGCGCGCGGCGGCCGCGGTGCGCGGCGGTGCGACCATGGTGCAGTTGCGGCTCAAAGATGCCGACGCTCGAACGCTCGTGGAAGTGGCGCGTGCGCTGGTGCGCGCGCTCCCCGTGCCGGTGCTGGTGAACGATCGCGCCGATGTCGCACTGGCCGCTGATGCCGCCGGCGTCCATGTCGGAACCGACGATCTGCCGGTCAGCGCGGTCCGCGCGATCGCGCCCCGAGGGTTCATCATTGGCGCATCGGTGGGTGCCGACGCGGAAGTGCCGGGTTCGCGCGGCGCCGATTACGTGGGGATCGGCCCGGTGTTCTCGACGCTCTCGAAGAGCGATGCCGGCTCGGCGATCGGCCTCGAGGGGTTCGCACGTCTCGCGCGCGCGTGCGCGTTGCCCGCGGTCGCCATCGGCGGTATCACCGAGGCGAACGCGCGGCAAGTGATCGATGCCGGAGCCAGCGGCGTGGCTCTCATTCGCGCGCTGCTGGGCGCTCCGGATCCCGAGCAGGCAGCACGTCGAATCCGCGACGCCATCGGAAGGTGACATCGGGCACCTGCTCCTCCGGTCCGCGCTGCCGACGCTCCGGATGAACGACTCGCGGCGAGCCGGCCGCGCGCCGCGCGCGCTCCACGCGCCGCCGCACCTCCGGTGAGAGGAAGAGGTCCACCAGCTCCGGATCGAATTGTGCTCCTCGCCCTCGCGCGAGCGTGTTGAGGGCCTCCGACGATGAGCGCGCGGCGCGATACCGGCGACGCTCCGTGATCGCGTCGAACGTGTCGGCGATGGCGACGATGCGCGCGGAGAGCGGGATGCGCTTCCCGCGCAGCGTGCGGGGATAGCCCTTTCCGTCCCACCGCTCGTGGTGGGAGAGCACACCGTCGGCGAGGGTCGGATAGAATGCGGCAAGGGGCCGCAGCACCTCGGCGCCGCGCTCGGGATGGGTGGCGATCTTCGCTCGCTCGGCACCGGTGAGGGAGTCGTTATCGTGCACGATGTCGAACAGCGCGGCGTGGATCTTCCCGATGTCGTGGAAGAGCGCCACACGCTCGACGTCGTGCACCACCCGCTCGCCGAGACCCGCTGCTCGTGCGAGGATGCCCGCGTAGGCGGCGACCCGTCGCACGTGGGCACCGGTCTGCGGATCGTTGGCGTCGATCGCGTTGAGGAGCGCCTCGAGCGACGCCGCGGCGAGCCGCTCGGTGAGCTGACGCTCGCGCCTCGCCCTGAGACAGAGGGCGGCCGCGGCGCCACCGGCAGCGAGGAGCAGTGCGCGCGACATGTCGACTGAGAGAGCAAGAATGACTCCCTCGACCATTCACCGCCGTGGTGCGGCGACCTAGCTTCCCGGGATGTCTCACGCCGAAGTCACGGCCAGGGGAGCGAAGCGCTGGGCGAGCGGCCATCCGTGGATCTACCGGAGCGACGTCTCCCGACGCCCGAGCGTGGAGGCGGGCGCGGTCCCGGTGCGGGACCACCGCGGCCGCGCCCTTGGCTGGGCACTGTGGAGCCCGCTCTCGGAGATCTCGCTCCGCCTGCTCGATCGCGACGCCGGCGCGCGCATCGACGGCGAGTGGTGGCACCGGCGCCTCGTGCGCGCGATCGAGCGGCGCGCCGGCCTGGCGGGTGAGACGAACGCCTATCGCCTGGTGCACGGTGAGGGCGATGGATGTCCATCGCTCATCTGCGACCGCTACGATCGGTGGCTCGTGGTGCAGATACTCAGCGCCGGGCTCGAGCGGTTTCGCGACGAGGTGCTCGAGGCCCTGAGCACACTCGTCGCGCCTGTGGGCGTCCTGGCCCGCAACGACGTGCCGGTACGCGAGCGGGAAGGACTGTCGCGGGAGGTCGTGTTGCTCGCCGGCGATGTGCCGCGCGAGATCGCCGTCGACGAGCACGGGGTGCGATATCTGGCCGCGCCGTGGGATGGTCAGAAGACGGGCGCCTTTCTGGATCAGCGCGAGAATCGCGCGCGAGTGGCACAGCTGGCGCGTGGACGAGCGCTCGACTGCTTCAGCTACCACGGGTCGTTCGCGCTCCACGTCGCGCGGCGCGCCGGGCGGGTGACGGCGCTCGATTCGTCGGCCGACGCGCTCGCGAGAGCACGGCGAAACGCCGAGCTCAACCAGACGCACAACATTGACTTCGTGGAGGCGAACGCGTTCGACTACCTTCGGTCGTACGAGCGCAGCGGAGCGGATGCCTTCGACACGATCGTCCTCGACCCACCGGCCTTCGCCAAGACGCGGGCTGCGTTGCCGGGCGCTCTTCGCGGCTACAAGGAGATCAACCTGCGAGCGATGCGCCTGCTGGCCCCGGGGGGATTCCTCTTCACCGCGAGCTGCAGCTTCCATCTGACGAAGCCGCTGTTCCTGGAAATGCTCGAATCGGCCGCCGCCGACAGCGGCCGCCGCATTGCGCTCCGCGAGCTGCGCGGTCAGCCGCTCGATCACCCGGAGATTCTCACCATTCCGGAGAGCGCGTACCTGAAGGGCGCCGTACTGGAAGCGTTGGACTGAGTCACGAGCCTCGCGTCGTCGCGCCGATGCCAGTCCCACACGGGCCGGCGCTAGCGCTGGCAGCGGGGGCAGAAGTAGGTTGACCGACCCGCTTGCACGATGCGCCGGATGCGCGTACGGCAGCGGCGGCAGGGTTTCCCCTCGCGGTCGTAGACGGCGAAGCGTCCGGCGGATGTCCCGTCGCGATAGCGGCCGTCATCGGCGGAGGCTCGACGCAGCACCCGACGGATGCCCGTCACCAGGCGCGCGAGACGAGTGGCACCGACCGACCGTGCCGGCGTTCGCGGATCGATGCGCGCCCACCAGAGTGCCTCGGCGGCGTAGATGTTGCCGAGTCCGGCCACGACTCGCTGGTCGAGCAGGGCTACTTTGATCGGCACGCGGCGGGCGGCGAGGCTGGCGCGCAGCACCCCGGCGGTGAAGGTGGGATCGAGCGGCTCGAGACCGAGTGCCGGGAGGACGGCGGCCTCGTCGGCAACGAGTGCGACCGTCGACAGGGCACGCGGATCGATGAGCGCGAGCCGCGCGCCGCCGGTGAGGTCGAAGGCCAGGCGCGTGAAGCGCTCGTCGGGCTCCGACCGGCTTCCGACGTGCCAGTCACCGGTCATCCTGAAGTGCACGTGCACCACCGACCCGTCATCGAGATGGAGGAGCTGGTGCTTGCCCCGACGGACCACGCGGTCGACCGTTCTGCCCTCGATGAGCGTCGCGCGCTCCGGCGGAAGCCGCCGTGCCAACGAGGGATGCAACACACGCACGCGCTCGATGGACCTACCGCGGACCAGGCGGTCCAGCAAGCGCGCGGCACGCTCGACTTCGGGAAGCTCAGGCATCTCCAGCTCTGGTTATTGGGACAGTCCAGGGTTCGGCCGGCTAGCAACGGACTGAAGGAGTAATTCCCAGTGGTTCAGTACTGCGCAAGAGATGAAAGCGTAAAGGGGCACACGCTTACACTCTTACTCTCTCAAGCAGCACTGAATTACTGGAAATCACTCCCAGCAGTCCATTGCTAGCCGGCGAAACCGCCGAGCCTGTCCTTTCCCTCTTACTCTCCCAGTGCGCACGCCGACAGGTACGGAGCCCCTCCCTTCCTCGCTCGAGATCCGCCGCACGCCGGCGGTGCGCGAGACGCTGCTCGTCATTCTGGGACTCAATGCGCTCGTGCTCGTGGTGAAGATCGCGGTGGGCGTGCGCACCGGTGCCCTGTCGGTGCTCGGCGCGGCGCTGGAGTCCGGGCTCGATCTACTCAACAACGTGATGGGGATCGTCATCGTCAGGCTCGCGGCTCAGGCGCCTGACGAGCAGCATCCATACGGCCACGAGAAGTTCGAGACGCTGGGGACGCTGGCAATCGTCGGATTCCTGTCCATCTCGTGCTTCGAGCTGCTGCGGCAGGGCGTGGATCATCTCCTGCGGCACCACGTTCCTCGCACGCCAACGATCGCCGAGCTGGCCCTGATCGGGGCGACGATGCTGATCAATTTCTTCGTCGTGTGGTACGAGCGCCGCCGCGGCCGACTGCTTCGGAGCTCCTTCCTGATGGCCGACGCCGAGCATACGCGCAGCGACATCTTCGTCACCGCGGCGGCGCTCGGATCTCTGGCACTGTCGCGAGCCGGGCTCGGCGTTGCCGACCCCATCCTGGCGATCATCGTCGCCCTGGTCATCGCCTACAACGGGTACCACATCGTGAAGGGTACGGTACCCGTGCTCGTCGATGAGCGCGGCATCGATGCGCAGGAAATCCGCCGGCTCGTCGCCACGGTTCCACTGGTGGAAGACGTGCGCACGGTGCGCTCGCGGGCCAGCGCCTCGGGCGTGCTCTTCGCGGAGGTGACGATCGGGGTCGCGGCATCGACCTCGGTGTCCGACGCGCATCGGATCGCCGACAGCGTCGAAGGGCGCATCGCCGCCGAGCTCGGTCCGTCGGAGGTGATCGTACACGTCGAGCCGGCGTGAGCCCTTGCGCGGATGACCGATCGGTCTAGCTTTGCTGCGAGCATAACGCCGGCATACCAGCGGAATCCATGGCCTATCGTCCGCGCTCGCTCAAGCATGAGTACGAGCTGTTCGTCGAGCGAGAAATCGAGAGTTACAAGGAGGCCGTGCCCAGGAGCAAGCTCCTGAGTATCGGCGATCAAGCGGTCGCCGCGCTCGCCGCCAACCAGCAGCTGGCCCTCACCGAAATGCTGCTGTGCGAGGAAGTCGACCGGATCATCCGCGACCGCGTCAAGATTCCCAAGTACGACAGCTGGTGCCGGCGCCGCAGGAAAGAGCTGCAGCTGCACCGGCAGCCGGAGCGGTGCGGCATACATCCGATGGGCGCCCTGGTGCGCGGGATGCCGAAGATGGCGAACGGCCACGTGCTCGTCGTCGGCGCGAGCGAGGAAGGACGGGTGCTCTACCTCGCGGCGCACGGCTGTGCAGTCACCGCCGTCGATGCCACCGAGGAGCCGGCTGAACGCCTCATGGACACGATCGTCGGTATGGGGCTCACCGGGCAGGTTCGCTGCCTCGTTGGCGAGCTCAAGTACTGGACGCCGGATGTGCCGCTCAAGGGTGTGTACTGCCGCGCTCACGACTTCGCCCGGCTCACCCGGGGCGAGCGCAGGTCGCTCATCGAGCAGCTCGGCGAGGCGACGGCCGCGGGAGGCCTGCATCTCGTCGCCGCCGGGCCCGGTGAGGAGCAGCATGCGCTCCTGAACGAGCTTCGGAGGAGCTACAAGGGCTGGCGGGTATCGCTGTCGGTCGAGGTCACCTCGGAAGAGGTGCTCTGGGCAGAGAAATCGGTCGCGTAACGGAGTGACACAGCAGGGTGTCATCTGCTCGTGTCGATGTGCGACGCCGGCGCTCTTCCGCCGGCGTTCTTCTTTTGTAAACGGAGGTCAATACGTCACTTATCTGATAGGAACATACTGGCACACCCGGTGCTTTAGTGGGGGTCCCCGACCGTTCCGGGGACCACTCAAGGGAGGACCATGGCTGTGTCTCGTCGAAGTGCGAAGGCAGAGGAGCCTATCGGAATCGTCATCTCTCGCGGTACGCGCGAAGAGCCGTCTCCTACGTTCTCGGCATATGTATGGGGGCCTGCGCCGGTGTCCGAGCCGTCGGGGGCTGAGCCCAAGGCGGCCTAGGGCGCCAGCCTTCATCATATAGTAGTAGAGCGAGCAAGCGCCCTCCCTGTCTCGAAGCGCCGGCGGACACGAACCGCCGGCGCTTTCGCATCGGCGAACGGTATGCCGCTTGCCAAGTTGGAGGGCGTGAGCGAGAGCACGGATGGCTGGGAGAGTGAGCGGCGAGCGCTGCTCGCGCGCCGGATCTCGGAGCTGGGGCTGTCGCTCCGGGGCTCGGCGGTCGAGCGACTCGTCGACCAGCTCTACGACGAGCTCGCCGCCAAGGGGCTGACCTTTCGTCCCCCGGTGTACCTGAGCGATGAGTGGGGGTGCCCCGAAAACACCCCGCTCATCGGCGTCCCATTCTACCTCGCCGATCCGCGCTTGCAGCGGATCGAGGAGGAGATGACGGTCGACATCGAGGACGAGCGTGACGTGATGCGCTTCCTGCGTCACGAAGCCGGTCACGCCTACAACTACGCGTACAAGCTGTACGACCGCGCGGACTGGCATCAGCGATTCGGACCGTACTCCCGGCCGTATCTGGAGCGCTACCGCGTGGACCCGCTGTCGCGCGCGCACGTGCGGCACCTCCTCGGCTGGTACGCACAGAAGCATCCGGATGAAGACTTTGCCGAGACCTTTGCGGTGTGGCTCACGCCGGGACTCGACTGGCGAGCGACGTACGCGGGATGGCCGGCGCTCGACAAGCTCGAGTATGTCGACCGTGTCATGCGCGAGATCGGCTCGCTTGCCCCTGAGGTTCCCCTTCCCTCTCCGGACGACATGCCGGTGGAAGAGATGCACTACACCGTGGCGGATCACTATCAGAGCTCCGATGATGCGATTCCGATCGCCGACGAGCGGCACTTCGACGGTGACCTGCGCACGATCTTCGGCAGCGCGGACGACGCGCCGGGCGGCGAGCGGGCGTCGGTGTTCCTGCGCCGTCATCGGCGCGAGCTGGTGCGGCGCATCGCGCACTGGACGGGAGAGAGTGGCGGTGCCGTTCGGACCTTCATCGACTTCCTCGCCGACCGCGCCGCCGCGTTGGAGCTGCGCGTGGTGGGACTCGAGTCCTCGAGCCTCATCGAGCTGACCGCATTCGGAACGGCGGTGATCATGAACTTCCGGTACACGAATGCGCTGGACGGCGGCCCGCGAGCGGACGAGGACGAGTGAAGGTCGTCCTCCTGCACACCGCCGACGCCGAGGGACCGCCGCGTGATCCGGTGATCGAGCAGCTGCTGGAGGCGATCCGCGGCCACGGCCACGATGTCGCCCCGCTGGTCGTCGATCGGTCGGTGGAACCGGTCGTGGCCGCGCTCCGCCGACACGAGCCCGACCTGGTGTTCAATCTGGCGGAGTCGTTCGGCGGAAAGAGCGCGCTCGAGTCGAACGTTGCCGCGCTGCTCAATCTGCTCGACCTCCGGTACACCGGGTCGAGTCCGGCGGGACTCATGCTCGCCGGTGACAAGGCGCTGGCGAAAAAGGTTCTCTCGTTCCACGGGGTGAAGACGCCGCAGTTCGCCGCAGTCTTCCGTGGCGCGGTCGATTGGGCCGACGACATTGCGTTCCCGGTGATCATCAAGCCGCCACAGGAGGACGCGTCGATCGGCGTGAGCTCGGCATCGGTGGTGACGGACATTCGCCAGCTGCTGGAGCGGATCGACGCCATCTACTCCGAGTTCCAGCAGCCGGCGCTCGTCGAGCAGTTCGTGGACGGACGCGAGTTCTACGTCGGCGTGCTGGGGAACGAGAGCGCCACGCCGCTGCCGATCATCGAGCTGGATTTCTCCGGCTTTCCCGCCGGCCGGCCGCGCATCGCGAGCTGGGAGGCGAAGTGGGGGGACGACGGTGAGGGATCCGGGGCGGAGTTCGCCGGTACGCGCTCGATCTTTCCACGCGACATCGCACCGGATCTCGTCGAGCGGATCCAGCAGGTCGCGGTGGAGGCGTTCAACGCCCTGCGCCTCAGGGACTACGCCCGCATCGACCTGCGCGTGACGGACGCTGACGAGATCTATGTGATCGAGGTGAATCCCAACTGCTATCTCGAGCGCGAGAGCGAGTTCGCGCGCGCCGCGGCGGCAGCTGACATGGGATATGAGAAGCTGGTGGGGCGGATCATCGAGCTGGCGCTGGCGCGCTACGCGCGCTGAGAGCGGATCGCGCCAGACGCGCGGGCGCGCGGGCGCCGGGATGACAAAAAGGCCGGCGACGAACGCCGGCCTCTCATGCCACAGGTGCTTGACGCTGCTACCGCCGCTTCCCGCCTTTACGGGCGGTCTTTCTCTTCGCGCCGCCGGACTTCCGAGCGGACTTGCGGGCTGAGCCCTTTCTCGCTGCTTTCTTTCTCGTTGCCATTGCTCGTCTCCAGAACTGGAGTGTGGCAGCCGACCGATCCCCCGGTGGATCGGCGGCGGTGTGGACGGCACTCATGCCGAGTCCGTCGCACGCTTGGCGCGCCTCGCGGCGCGACTGCATTCTCTTGTCAGACGGCCAGTGGCCGCCCGCGCGCGCGTTGCGGGCGGCTCAGACCGCGTCGCTCAAGCTCGTGAAGGTGAAGTCGCGTGCCTTGATCGGCGGAACCACGATGGCGATCCCGCCGCTGCCGCTCTCCGAAGCGTTGACGCGCACCGGAGCACCCATGGCTTCGAGATTGTTGAGCATGAACACCGGCGACTCGTTGAAGCGGAGGTTCTTCACCGCCCTCGTGATGCGGCCGTTCTCGATGAGGAACGTGCCGTCTCGGGTGAGTCCCGTGAACAGAATCGTGCGAGGGTCGACGCCCCGGATGTACCAGAATCGGGTGACGAGAATGCCGCGCTGTGTCGAGCGGATCATCTCTTCCATCGTCGTGTTGCCGCCCAGCATCCGAACCGAGCCGATGAACGGGGTGACCGGTTTGCCTTGCTTCTGCGCCCAGAACCGGTCGTAGGCCAAATTCTTCACCACGCCGTTCTCGATCCACACCGTGCGCGACACGGGCAGTCCCTCGCCGGTGAAGGTATTGGCGGACGCGTCGGGATCGAGCGGATCGGAGAGGATGGTCACGCGCTCATCGACGACCTTCATGCCGATCTTGTTGCCGCCGCCTGGCTTGGTGAAGAAGCTGCGGCCCTCGTCGGCGTTGCGCGCGTTGAGCGAGAAGCCGAGGAGCTGGACGAGGTTGGCGACGGCGGTCGGCTCGAGGATGACGGTGTACCGTCCGGGCTCGATGGCGACCGCGTTGGTGGAGAGGCGCGCCTTCTCGATGGCGCGGGCACCGAGCGCGGCAGGATCGATCCTGTTGAATTCCGAGTGGTTCGCGCCGGCCCAGCCCGATCCGGTGCCGTCGGCGGTGCGGACGGTGGTGGTGAGCGCGGCGTCGGTTTGGCGCGCGTACGCGAACAGGCCTTTCGAGTTGGCGACGGCGAACGAGCCGGCGCTGATCTCGAGATATCCGGTGGAGACGAGACCGGCGGTGTTTGCCGGTTCGCTGATGCGCCGGACCGCCGCGGCGCGTGCTGCCGGATCGAGCGTCGCCGTGGCGTCGCTCCAGCCGCGCGTCTCCTGGTATTGCTGGGGGCCGAGCTCCGGCATCGCCTCGGGATCTTCCGGTGCGAGGCGCGCGATGCGCTGCGCCGTGTCGACGGCGGCACGGAGCGCGGCGTCGTCGGTCTTGTTGGTCGTGACCTGGCCGCTCCGTTTGCCGAACACGCTGCGGATCGTGACCGCGGTATCGTAGTTGTCGCCGGCGGTGGAGATCTGATTGGCGGCAAAGCGCGTGTTGCCGCGCGATCCGCTGTTGATCGTCACGCGCGTCTCGTCGGCGGCGGAGAAGGACAATACGCGCTTGGCGAGCGCGTCGGCCTCCTCGCGCGACAGGTATCGGGGCTCGGCGAGCAGTCGCTTTGGGGCGCTCACGCCCGCCTCCCCGTGTTGATGACGTTCACCTGCCGGAACCGCGTGGGAGGACAGCCGTGGCTCACGGCGTTCGACTGGCTGGGCTGCCCCTTGCCGTCGTTGAACGCACCGCCTAGGAGATAGCTCGACCGGCCGCCGATCATGTCCATGGAATTCCAGAATTCCGGCGTGCGCATTTGATAGGCCACATCCTTGAGCATGCCGGTGATCTTGCCGCCTTTGATCTCGTAGAAGAGCTGGCCACCGAATTGCGCGTTGTAGCGTTGCTGATCGATGGAGAACGAGCCTGCGCCGACGATGGCGATGCCGTTGTCGGTGGCGGCGATGAGGTCGTCCCATCCGATGTCGCGCTGCCCTGGCAGGAGCGACACGTTCGGCATCCGCTGGAACTGGACGTCGGCCCACGACTGCGCGTAGGAGCAGCCATGCGAGCGCGCCGGTTGACCCTGCTGCCTGTACCACCAATCGAGCCACGGCGCCTGCTCGCGCGTGGTCTGGTAGTCGTTGAAGATGCCGTTCTTGATGATCAGGAAGTCCTCGGGCTTCACTCCTTCGTCATCCCAGCCGACGGCGGACAGCGAGCCGGGTTGCGAGCGATCGCCCTGCACGTTCATGAATTCCGGACCATACTTGAATTTGCCGAGGTATTGCTGCGGCGGCGCGATGAAGCTCGTGCCGGCGTAGTTCGCCTCGTAGCCCATCGCGCGGTCGAGCTCGGTGGGATGGCCGATCGATTCGTGGATCGTGAGCCAGAGGTGCGTGGGGTCCAGCACGAGATCGTAGCGCCCGACCTCCACCGGTTTGGCGCCCAGCTTCTGCACGGCTTCCTCGGCCCATCGCGGCGCGTTCTCCACCAGTCGCGCTTCCACCACGTGCTCGTAGCCCCGGCCCATGGGCTGCACATCGGTGGATTGGCGCGACTGGAAGTCGGAGAAGTCCTGCGCGACCGCCGTGATGTTCATGTTCGGCTGCGATCGGTAGATCGTCTGCACGATCATCGAGCCGTCGGTGGACGCGAACGTCTTCTCCTCGCGCAGAAAGAACATGCTCGAGTTGACGAATCGCGCCCCGGCCACCTTGAGCGCCGCCGCATTGGCGGCCAGCAGCAGCTGCACCTTGTCTTCGATCGACACGTCGAACGGATCGGTCTCGGCCGGCCCGCGCCACACGCCGTTAGGCGTGGGCGTCACCGGCGCGAGCTGAACCGGGCGAATCATCGCCGCGCGGTTGGCGCGCGCCTGGTCGGCGGCCTGCCGGGCGATGCGCGCGACTTCGTCACGCGTGAGATCCCTGCTCGCCGCGAATCCCCAGGCGCCATCGACCAGCACGCGCACACCGAACCCGAAGGTCTCGTTGTCGTTGATGGCCTGCACGCGCTGCTCGCGCGTGAAGATCGACTGGTTGCGGTTCCGGCTGATGCGAACGTCGGCGTACGAGGCACCGGCCGATTTCGCGGCGTCGAGGGCGCGCATGGCGAGCTCTTTGAAAGAGGCATCGCCGTCGTCCGGCGTGGCGGCCGGTGCGGGAGGAACAGCGGGAGGAGCGACTTGTGTCTGCGTGCTGCAGGCGGCGACACCGGCGGCGGCCACCGCCGCGGATGCGCTCTTGAGAAAGTCTCGTCGCGATCGTGTCACATGACCTCGCGTGAACATCCCGATAATTTCTGCGCGAATATAGGAATGGTCAAAAATGCACGCAATAGTGCATCACGAGAAATTTTCGAGCGCTGACATCGGCGCGCGCGACGCGATGAGCACACGACACTACATCGTGGTCGGTGGAGGATTCGCCGGTGTGTCCGCGGCGGTGGCGCTGCACGAGCACGGCGCGCGCGTGACGCTGCTCGAAGAGCGCGCGCGGCTCGGCGGCCGCGCGCGCAGCGATGTGCTCGACGGCCTGACGATCGACACCGGGGCGCAGCTCGCATCGACGTCGTTCACGCGCACGCTGCGCCTCCTTCAGGCGTCGGGCACGAGCGACGCCGGCGACGGAGCCATGCGACGCACCGCCGGCCGCGATGCGCTGGTGCTCGACGGCACGCGCTATCCCGTGCAGTTCGGCAGCGTGCGCAGCCTGCTCGGCTTCGCGCGCCTCGGTACCATGGAGAAGCTGAGGCTCGCCACCCATCTCCTCCCGCTGCTCGCCATGCACCGCGGGCATCTGGACGCCGCCGCGGAGCACCTCCCCGCGTCGCTCGATCGCGAGAGCGCGCGACGGTTCGTCGTCGCCCACGTCGGTGAGCATGCCGCCGACGTTCTCGTCGAGCCACCGCTCAATCCGTTCTACGCCGCGAGCGGAGACGAGACGAGTCTCGCGTTCTTCCTCACGCTCGGCCGCTACGGCTCCGAGAGCGACATGCTGACGCCGATGGCCGGATGGTCGGCGGCACTCGCCGTGGCCGGGCGCGCCATCGCCGTGGAGTGCGGCGTCCGCGCGGCATCGCTGGCGATCCACGACGCCACGGTGTCCGTGGACGTCGCCGATGGCAGGCGCTGGTCCGCCGACGGCGTCGTGATCGCGACCGGCGCGCGCACCGCGCGCGTGTTGCTCGCACCGGTGCTGGCGTCCGGTCATGACTTGACCCGCTGGCTCGCGCAGGTCGAGTGCCGCGGTACCTGGACGCTCGCGCTCGCCGTCGACGGGGCGCCCCGACGTGATGCGTTCGGTCTCTTCGCGCATCCATCGCAGGCCCGAGCGGTGAGTGCCTGCGCGATCCACGGCGCGAAGCTCGGAGCGGCGGCGCCGGCGGACCGCGACGTCGTCCTCGCGTGGCCGACCCCGGCAACGGCCGCCGAGCTGGTGGATGCGACCCCCGAGCGCATCGTCGACGCGATGCTGCCCGAGGTCGAGCGTCTCGTGCCGGAAGCGCGTGGCCGCATCACACGCGCCAGGTTGTATCGCTTCGAAGAAGGCACGCCACTCGCGCGACCGGGCTTCGGCGGCGACCGGGCGCACGGACGCGCGCTCGTGGCATCGCTCGGGCTTCCCGTCACCCTGGCCGGCGACTATCTCACCACGCCGCTCATCGAGGGCGCCGTGGCCAGCGGCGAGCACGCAGCGCGACAGTTGTGGGCGCGTACAGGCGGTGATCACGGAATGTCGGCCCCGCGCTAGGCGAGGGCCTGATCGCGGTCTATAATGTAGAAGACCCCCTGATTGCCCTCGGGACGCTCGGAGATGCCGACACTCACGATCAACGGCTACAGCATAGCGGTGCCTGCCGGCGCGACGATCCTCGACGCCGCCAGAGCACTGGAGATCGAGGTGCCGACGCTGTGCTGGTACCCGAAGCTTCCCATCGTCGGCAATTGCCGCATCTGTCTGGTCTCCGTCGCCGGAAGTCCGAAGCTGGTGCCCGCCTGCGCCACACAGGCGGCCGACGGGATGGAGGTGACCACCGAGTCGGTGGCGGCAGCGCGCAACCGCGAAGCGGTGCTCCGCATGCTGCTCGAGCGATACCCATCGGACACGATTCCGGAGCATGACTACCGGAACGAGTTCGAGCGCCTCGTGCGCCGGTACGGCGTCTCACCGGCCAAGCAGTCGCCGCTCTCCCTGCGCACCGGCGACGAGCGCGGGGGTGATCCGCTCATCCAGCACGACATGTCGACCTGTATCCTGTGCACGCGCTGCGTCCGCGCGTGCGCCGACATTCAGGTGGTCGGCGTGCTCGATGTCGCGCAGCGCGGTGAGCACGCCGAGATCATCGTGGGCGCCGACGGCAATCCGGAGCACGCCGGATGCACGTGGTGCGGCGAGTGCGTGCGCGTGTGTCCCACGGGCGCCATCCAGGACGTGCTCGCCATCGCCCGGCACAAGGCTGCGGAGGAGACCTCGAGCAATGGCGACCGTACGGTGCGCAGCGTATGCCCCTACTGCGGCGTGGGGTGTCAGATCGACCTCAAGGTGAAGGGCGGCACGCTCACCGGCATCGAGAGCCCGTGGATCGAGGAGCCCACGCCGAACGAGGGCTCGACCTGCGTCAAGGGCCGCTTCGGCTTCGACTTCATGATGCATCGCGATCGCCTCACGACACCGCTCATTCGCCGCGGATGGGTGAAGCGAGACGGAAGGTGGGTCTTCGAGCCACACCCGGAGCATCGGGCAGAGTGGGGGCGGCGTGGAGGCACGTGGCCCGCGATCCGGGGCGAAGGCAACACGCGCAAGGACCGGCCGCGCATGAACCCGCTGCGCCGGATGCGCTCGGTGCCGGCCACGCTCGGCGACCCGCGCGATCGCGTGGCGACGCCGCCGGAGTGGTACGCGCCCTTCCGCGAAGCGACCTGGGAGGAGGCGCTGGAGCTGGTGACCCAGGAGCTCACTCGCCTTCGCGACGAGCGCGGCCCGCACAGTCTGGCCACCTTCTGCTCGGCCAAGTGCTCCAACGAGGAGAACTACCTCCTGCAGAAGCTCTTCCGCGCCGGGATCGGCACCAACAACGTGGACCATTGCACGCGCCTCTGCCACTCGTCCTCGGTGAGCGCGATGCAGCGCGCGCTCAACACGAGCGCCGCCTCCGGCTCCATGCGCGAGGTCGAGCACGAGAGCGACGTCATCTTCCTGCTGGGCGCCAACACCACGGAGTCGCATCCGGTGTTCGGGGCGGCGATCAAGCGCGCGCAACGTCGGGGCGCCAAGCTCATTGTGGCCGACCCGCGCCGCATCGAGCTCGCCGACCGCGCCGACATGCACCTGCAGATGATGCCGGGTACCGACGTCGCGCTGCTGAACGCCATGCTGCGCCACATCGTGCATGCAGGGCTACACGACCGCGCGTTCATCGAGCAGCGCACGCACGGATTCGAGGAGGCGGTAGCGGCCGCGGACCGGTACACGCCCGAGCTCGCCGAGTCGATCACGGGCGTGCCCGCGGGGTTGATTGGCGAGGCGGCCGAGCTGTACGCACGCGGGCCGCGCTCCTCCACGCTGTGGGCGATGGGACTCACGCAGCACCGCACCGGCACCGACATCGTCACGTCGTTGCTCAATCTGCTGCTGGCGACGGGGATGATCGGCCGCTGGGGCGCCGCCATGATGCCGATCCGCGGCCAGAACAACGTGCAGGGCGCGAGCGACGTGGGTGCGATCCCCATGGTCTACACCGATTACCAGCCGGTGACGGACCCGAGCGTGCGCCGCCTCTTCGCCCGCGAGTGGCAGGTGCCGGCGGAGCGGCTCTCACTCGAGACGGGGCTCAAGGTCACGCAGATCGTCCAGGAGGGCAGCCCGGTGCGCGGCATGTACATCATGGGGGAGAATCCGGTCATCTCCGACCCCGATGTCTCGCACGCCGAGGAGTGGTTCCTCGGTCTCGAGTTCCTGGCGGTGCAGGACCTCTTCCTCACCGAGACCGCCCGCTACGCCGACGTGGTACTCCCCGGCGCTTCGTTCGCCGAGAAGGATGGGACCTACGTGAACACGGAGCGGCGCATTCAGCGCGCCAACAAAGCGGTCGATCCGCCGGGGAGCGCGCGGCCGGACCTGGATATCCTCCTCGAGCTGTCCAGGCGCATGAGCGTGCACTCCCCCTATTCCCGGGCATCGGAGGTGATGGACGAGATCGCGCGCGTGACACCTTCCTGGCGCGGCGTGTCCTATCCACGACTCGACGGGCCCGGACTGCAATACCCGGTCGAGCACGACACGCACGAGGGTACGGCCTTCCTGTTCGCAGACCGCTTCCCCACGGCCGACGGCAAGGCGACGCTCGTGCCCGTGGAGTTCTTGCCGCCGGCTGAGCTGCCTGACGACGAGTATCCGTTCATGATGAACACCGGGCGTCAGCTCTATCACTGGCACACGGGCACCATGACGCGTCGCTCGCTCGGCCTCGATGCCCGCGAGCCGACACCAACCGTCGAGATCTCACCGGCCGACGCCGCCGAGCTCGGCGTCGAGGATGGCGATCCGGTGCGCGTCACCTCGCGCCGCGGCAGCCTCGAGATCTCGGCTCGCATCTCGCCACGAGTGGCGCGGCGACAGATCTTCATCCCCATGCACTACCGCGAGGCGGCGGCGAACTTGCTCACCAACCCCGCGCTCGATCCGTACGCCGGCATTCCGGAGTTCAAGGTCTGCGCCGTGCGCCTGGAGCGCGCTCAGCTGCAGCACGACGCCGCCGGCGCGCGCGCGATGGCCGGCGCGGCTGACGACTGATCACGCCCCAAAAAACCAAATCGACAAACGGAGCTCTCGACCGCGTGCAAGCGCTGGTGAAGACAACCGCAGGCCCGGGCTTCACGCTCACCGAAGTCCCGGAGCCGACGATTCGTGGCGATGAGGTGCTGATCAAGGTGCGTCGAGCCGGTGTCTGTGGCACCGACGTGCACATCTACGAGTGGGATCAGTGGGCGCAGGGGCGGTGCAAGCCGCCCTTCATCGTTGGTCACGAGTTCGCCGGCGACGTGGTGAGCGTGGGCGCGCTGGTGACGGACGTGCACGTCGGCGACCGGGTGACGGCCGAGGGACACATCGTGGACGGGCGGTGCCTGCTCTGCCGCACCGGCAACGCGCACGCCTGCCCGTACACGAAGGTCATCGGCGTGGACCGCGACGGCTGCTTCGCCGAGTACATCGCGATGCCGGCAACCAACGTCTGGCACCTGGACGATGCGATCTCCTACGACGTCGGGGGGATCCACGACCCCATGGGCAACGCGTTTCACACCGCCCTCACGGCCGACATCCCGGGTGCTACCGTGCTCGTCACGGGATGCGGACCGATCGGGATCTTCGCCATTGGGATCTGCCGCGCCGCCGGCGCGTCGTGCATCATCGCCTCGGACGTCAATGATCGCCGTCTCGCCCTGGCCAAGCGAATGGGGGCGCACGAGATCGTACACCCCGGCCAGCTGGAATCGGTCGTGACGCGGTGCAGCGACGGGATCGGCGTGGACGTGGTGCTGGAGATGAGCGGCGTACCGTCCGCCATCCATCAGGCGTTCGCCCTCGTGCGCCCGGCCGGCCGGGTGCAGATGCTCGGTGTGCCGGCACGCCCCATGGAGTTCGACTTCGCCACGGAGCTCGTGTTCAAGGGCATCACCGTGTACGGCGTCACCGGGCGCCGGATGTATGATACGTGGCATCAGATGACGCGCTTCTTACGCTCCGGGCTTTTCGACCCGTGTCCGGTGATCACGCATCGGTTTCCGCTCAGCGAGGCCGATGACGCGATCCACGCCATCAAGTCGGGGGAAGCGGGGAAGGTGATCTTCGAGATTGAATGAGAGCGCGCGTGGCGTGTGGCGCGTGGCGCGTGGTGTGGTGATACCCAAAACGGATTGCTCATGAACAAGGCGTTCACGACAGAGCTCGAGGCGGCGCTCGATCAGTTGCGGCGCGATCGGGTGTACAAGCGGCTGAACTACCTGGAATCGCCGCAGGCGGCCAGAGTGCGCATGGAAGGGCGAGGGGAAGTGCTCATCTTCTCCTCGAACAACTACCTGGGTCTGGCCAATGAGCCCGCCGTGGTGAAGGCGGGACACGACGGTCTCGATTGCTATGGCGCAGGCACGGCGAGCGTCCGGTTCATCTGCGGCACCTTCACCATCCACCGCGAGTTGGAGTCGCAGCTCGCCCGTCTCGTGGGAACGGAAGCGTCGCTCACCTACGTCTCGGCGTGGAACGCGAACGAGGGGCTCACGGCGACGGTCATCGAGCAGGACGACTTCGTGGTGTCGGACGCCCTGAACCACGCCTCGATCATCGACTCGATGCGGCTGGCGAAGGCCATCACCAAGTGCACGACCGCCGTCTACAAGCACTCCGACATGGATGACTTGCGCGAGAAGCTCGTCAGCGCGAAGGGAGCGCGCCGCAGACTCATCTGGACCGACGGTATCTTTTCCATGGAAGGAGACATCGCCCGGCTGCCGGACATCGTGCAACTGGCTCGCGATCACGACGCCATCGTTGCCGTGGACGACTCCCATGCGACCGGCGTGCTGGGCGCGCGCGGGCGCGGGACGGCGGAGCATCACGGCGTGCTCGGCGACGTGGACATCATCACGTCGACACTCGGCAAGGCGCTGGGCGGCGCGGCCGGCGGCTTCACCGCGGGCTCGGCGGCGCTCGCCGACTATCTCACGCAGCGCTCGCGGCCGCAGCTGTTCTCCAACGCGCTGCCGCCCACGGTGGCAGCGAGCTCACTGGCCGCCGTTCGCTTCCTCGAGGCGCACCCCGAACGGGTGAAGACGTTGCACGACAACGCCGCATACTTCCGGGCGGCGCTCATCGAGGCCGGCTTCAAGCCGTTGCCGGGCGAGACCCCGATCGTGCCGATCATCGTCGGTGAGACGGCGCTGGCGATTCAGATGAGCGACATGCTGCTCGGCGAAGGGATCTTCGTGACCGGCTTCGGCTATCCCGTGGTGCCGCAAGGGCACGCGCGCGTCCGGTGTCAGCTTTCGGCGGCGCACACGAAGTCCGACCTGGACTTCGCCATCGAGGCGTTCAAGCGCGTGGGAGCGAAGCTCAAGCTCATCTAGCCGGACGCTCGGTGCGGCAGTGGACCTCGATGATGAGGCGCCGCCAGCTCTCGACATCGTCGGTCCCCACTTTGCTCACGAGTGCGCCGCAGCGGCCGCCCTCGAGCATCCACGGCGCGAGCCAGCGCGCGATGTCGTCAGGCAGGTGGCCGATCACATCGCCGCCGGGGGCATGCACCCAGACAGCGGGGTAGTCGGTGCCCGGCGGATCCGGCACCAGGATCAGCCGGTCCCCTTCGTGGAGACGGTGTACCACGTCCATGCGACGTCCGAAGACCGTGCCATAGACCGCGGTCCGGAAATGCTCGTCGCGTGGCGGCATCGCCGGTGCACTCATCTACGCGGCGCCTGTGCGGCGTGCTCGGAGCGCGCTGGCGGAAGGTTCGTCCCTGCCCTCCATTCCCGGAACATCGGCGCCTCGCGCCGGATTCGCAATGCGCCGGACGGAGCGCGCCGGTTCGGTGCCCCCTGGCGGGACCCGGGTGGCTGAGGCTCCAACGTGACCCGTTCGGCGCCCCCCTCGTCTCTGACATGGGCCCGCCTGACGTTTCGAGCGCCAGGGCTGCTCCGGTCGCGGCGTGAACGTCGTGTCCGGTCCGATCGCACTTTTCACCTCTCGAGGAGTTGTTCCATGCGCACGCTCCGGTTGGTGGCTTCTGGACTCGCCCTCGTGGCGCTCTATCCGGCGACGGGCTGGTCTCAGTCGCAGACGGGAGAGGGCCGTGGCTTCAAGGACTCGTGGTTCTGGGGCGCCAAGGCCGGGCTCCTGTCCTTCTCGACGGTGGCGAGCGGAAGCGCCTGGGCGCCGCTCGTGGGAGCTGACTGGCTGATCACGCGCTCGCGAGGAGCGCTGTACGTGTCACTCGACCAGTCGTTCTTCGACGAGCGGTCGGCGCTGGTGGACCAGCAGGGCAACGTCTTCGAGATCGGCATGCGTGACATGCGCCGCTTCACGGTAGCGGCACTCGCCTTCCCGATCCGGTACGGTGGGATCCGGCCGTACGCCGGCCTCGGCCTCTCGATGAACTTCATCCAGTCGGCATCGAGCATCACGCCGGTCGACGATCCGGCGACGGCTTCGGCGCTGCGCGAAGCCATCGACGACCAGAAGGACCGCGCGTCGATCGTCTTCATGGGTGGCGCACAGTGGCAATACCGCCGCTTCTCGCTGTTCGGGCAGGCCACGTACATGCCGTCACGCGACCGGTTCTTGCTCAACGACCGATCCAGCTATCTCCTGGAGGGGGGCATCCGGGTGAACCTCGGCACATCGATCGAGAGGCCGAAGTAGGGGGACGAGGGTGACGAGAGTGGAGTGAGTGACACCGACATCACCTCACCCGCTACCCGCGCAGTCCGCGCGATGCAAACATGCTGCCCTTCACCACCCAGCGCAGCGGCCAATCGGCGGCGCGGGTGATGCCGATGCGCGGAGTCACGAGTACCTCGTCATCGGGGATGGTGACGTCGGCGCGGATATAGAGCGGCGGCTCAGCGAGCGCGAGGCCGCTGTGCGCACCGGTGATGCCGAGGGCCGCGCAGAGCTTGCCCGGACCGTTGCTGAGGTCGCGGTCGTGGCGTGGCGTGCCGCGGCGCGCGCGCATGAGGTCCCACCCTTCCACCGGCTCGAGCGCTCGCACGAGCACGGCGCTCGGTAGTCCGACGGCGCGGGTAACGGCGTTGAAGCACCAGTGCACACCGTAGATGAAGTAGACGTACGCCGTACCGGGAGGGCCGTAGAGCCACCGCGTGCGCGCCGTCTCGCCAACGGCGGCGTGACACGCGGGATCGTGCTCGCCGAGGTACGCCTCGGTCTCGACGATGCGGCCGGCGGCCGCCCCTTCAGGGCTGTCGCAGACGAGGACGGCGCCGAGGAGCTCCCGCGCGACGATCTCCGTGTCCCGATCGTAGAACGCAGGTGGGAGCGGCTTGCCGAACGAAGACCGCCGCGCACCAGGGCGGCGCGCGGCGTTGGCCTTCACCCTTCACTCCCGCTTGCCGGCGCGCGCTTTCGGCGCGACCGGGACCGGCGCGGCTTGGCACCCGCGTCCGATCCCCCTTCAACGGTCGCAACGGTCCCGTTCAGCTCGGCATCGGCGCGTGCGGCGGTGGCCGCCGGCGCTGCCGTCTTGCGACCGCGCTTCTTGGCCGCAGCTCGGCCACGCTTGGCG
>DATFFQ010000031.1:0-9934 GCA_035249955.1 Gemmatimonadaceae bacterium | reverse complement strand
GCCCGCCGGAAGAAAGCTCTGCGCGCGCTCGCGCGCCTGGTCGAAGAGGGCATCGCGCTCGATCTCGCCGCGAAAGCGGACCACGCTGTCCCGCCGAAGCGGGACATCTCGCAGATGCGGAAGCACGAACGCCACCCAGTCCTCGCGCGCCGTGGCCGAATCGAGCTGCGCGCGGAGCGATGGGCGATAGGCGAGCCGAAAGGCGCGCACGAGCACATCCCGCCGCCGCTCGCGCTCCTGGAGGAGCGCATATCCCGGGGTCGCGAAGAGCGAATCCCACTGCACGGGCGTTGGCTCTTGGTCCGCCGCGAGCACCGCGTGGATGCGCCAGAACGCCTCCACTCCCGACCAATCGAGATCGACGCGCGTGGAGGGCGCTTGCGCGCCGAGCCGAGCCGTCTCCACCAGGAAGAGCGCAATCAGCGATGCGAGGTGTGCGACACGCATGGATCCCCGGGGTGACCGATTACCGTGCTTGGATAACCCAGCCGCGAGAAAGGTTTGTCTACTCGTCCACGTCGCGTACATGCGGTGTGAGGCGGCCGGTGGCGACACCCTATTCAGAACAGGAATCCGCTCCGCAGGTAGACCCCGGTTCGCTCCTCGCTATGCACGATCGCGAGACTCACGGTGTGTTTTCGCTCGACCGGGGCGATCCAGATTCCCCCGCCGATCCCGGTGTGCCATTCGCTCGAGCTCTCGCCGTCAGCGAAGACGCGGCCCGCATCCACGAGCCCGAAGACGCCAAGGTCCGTAGGAAGGACGAGGAAGAACCGGGTCAGGAAGAGGCGCAGCTCCGCGTTCCCGTACAGCGCCGCATCGCCGGCGAATCGCTGCTCGCCCCATCCACGAAGCGAGGAGCCGCCGCCGACGAACGCCGATTCATGGAACGGGAAGGTGCCCCACACGCGCTGCCCTGCGGCGCGCAGGGCGAGCGTCGGCTCGAGCCGGCCGGCGACCGAGAGGTAGGTGGCGGCCGCGGCGTGCATCTCGCCGAACGTGCTCTCGACATCCCAGAGGGAGGGGTAGAGCGTGCCTCCCGCGTTCAGGTGCACGCCGCGCGTCGCGGCCACCGGCCGGTCGCGCCCGTCAACCTCGACCTCCATGCGTGCGCCGAGCTGCCCGAACTCTCCCGATCCGTACGGCCTCGTCGTCCCGACGAAGGTGCTCGTGTTCTCCTTCGTGGACGAGTACTGGGCCACCGCACCCAACGAGAGCGCGCCGCGCGGACCGAGCGGGAACACGTACGACGGTACGAGCCGGAGCTGGCTGTGGCTCACCTCGAAGAACTCGTCAGGCGCGTCGGCCGTGGTCTCGTTGCCCAGCCCATAGAAGCGGATGATCTCGATGCCCGACGCACGCGCGAGCAGCGTGGCGTAGCGGCGCGAGTTGGACTCGTGGACCTCGGTGGTGAGCTGGGCGCGGGCCTTTCCCGCCTCGATGGCGTACCCGAGCTGGAAGGTGGTGCGCGACGCGTAGGGGTCCTCCCGGAACCCATACCGAAAGAGCGTGCGTCCCGTCCCCACGAACAGGCCGATCTCGGGCGCGTAGCTCGTCCACGACGCGGGGCGCCACTCCTGACCCCAGTCGCGCGGCGGATCCTGCGCGCGCTCCGTAGGCGGAGGCGTATAGGGTCTCCTGTCGACGTCGATAGAAGCCTCGGGCCACACACGGTTCTCCCCCGAGGCGTCGTAGAGCTCGATCGCCTTGCCACCCGCGCGCGCCGAGTCGATCAGGTGGTCGTTGCCATCACCTCCTACCACGCGGAGCGTGATCGGCCCTGCTCTCGCACCGCGCACCAGGACACGATCGTCCCCCTGCTGCAGGTAGATGCGCACCTCCCTCGTCTCGTCAGGCACGAAGCGACGGCTCAGGTACGCGTGGCGCGCCTCGCCAGGCGGGGTGCTCCCGGCGTCCTCCGCCGAGAGCGACACTTCCACCGACCCGTCGTCGTGGTGCGTCACGAGCGCGAGATCGGGCTGCTCCGTGCCGTGGAAGTCCACCTCGCGCGCGTGCAGCGCGTAGAACTCGGCGGCGGCCTCCTGCAGGTTGTCGCGCCGCGCCATGAGCTCGCCGGTGAGCCGGTTGGCGTTCTTCTCGATGAACGGCGGTGGCATCGCCGACACGGCCTCTCTGATCACGGAATCGCTGAGCACGCCCTGGAGCGCGCGCGCGACGGAGTCCCACACCGCCCACTCCAGCGCCGGCAGAATCCGGCGATCGATCTCCCGCGCGTTCCAGTTGAGCCCGAGCATGCTCGGGTAGTCTTTCTTGAAGGTGACGAGCTGCGGGTAGGAGCCTCGGGCGATCGAGAGCACGAGCCCGTCGTTTCTGGCGAAGGCCATGTCGCGGTCGCGGGGGATCGGCTGCCAGGCCACGCTGTCCTCGGGACCGAACCGCGCCCAGCGCCACTGGTCCCGATGCCGGTCCCGGTCGCCGACGAAGATGTCGAACAACCTGGCCTCCAGATACGCGCGCGCGTCGACCCGGGTCGCCGGTGACTTCGCCATCCGCTCGAAGAGCCGCTCGGTGCTGATCACCTGCGCGGCGCCGGCCGCCTGCGGCGACTCGTCGAACCCCTTGCGCGGCCGCTCCTCCAGGGTGCCGAGGAGACCGGCGAATTCCGCGCGAAACTCGCCG
Source organism: Gemmatimonadaceae bacterium (assembly GCA_035249955.1). Taxonomy (GTDB): domain Bacteria; phylum Gemmatimonadota; class Gemmatimonadetes; order Gemmatimonadales; family Gemmatimonadaceae; genus DATFFQ01. The sequence goes on along the minus strand of DATFFQ010000031.1, from coordinate 7,294 downwards.
AGGCGCGCGTCATTGGGCAGCACGACGAGCTGCGGGTCGACGTGCCGGATGTCGGTGGCGTCGAGCAGCCTCGAGACCACGAGCGCTCCCGCCGGATGCAGCGTCGCCACCTGATCCTGGAAGATCTCCTCGACGAGCGTCTCGCGCAGCGCGGGTGGGAGCGCGCGGGAGTGGTCCTTGTCGAGGGTACGGAACACGTACTCGCGGTCGTTTCGGGCCTCGAAGCGCAGCGAGCGCGTCTGCATTCCACCACCGCGCTGCTCGGGCGCCAGCCCGCCGGCAAAGGCGCCGAGGTCGAGCACCGGCACGGCGATCGGGGTGGTCCACAGGTCCCGATAGTCGGCACCGAGGAGCGCTCGATGCAGCCACCCCGCGTCGTAGCGGGCGCCGGGCGTGACGACGACGGTGTCGCTCGCCACCAACCTGGGAGCGCCGCCGTCAGGACGCTGGCCCTGCGCCGACGCCGGTGTCGTCAGGCAGGCGAGCGCAACGGCGAGTAGGGCAATCCAGGCGTTGTGGTGGAGCCGCCAGCTACCGGACACGTGGATACCGCGTCAGCGTGCCGCGGCGATTGCCGCCCTCGTCACCGATCAGCAGCGCGTCGGTGCCGAGAAAGGCAATGGCTTCCGGCTGCCGATGCGTGCCGCCATCGAGCGCGCGCGCGGCGACGAACACGCCGGCCGGTGTGATCTCGGCGATGAGACTCTGTGGGCCGGCCACGATCAGGTAGTTGCCCGTGCGCGGCTCGCGCTCGATGGCCGACGGCGAGAATCGCTTGGCGCCGAGACCTCTGAGCACGTCCGCGCTGGGAACCGAGATCCGGTCGGGTGACGCCGGCGCGCGTCGCGCGATCGACCAGCGAAACAGCGTGATCTGTGCGCGCCTGGCGCGATCCTTCGGTTCCTTGCAGCCGATGATGAGCGTCTGGTCGGTGGGATTGTAGGTCATGCCCTCCAGCTCGCAGTGCGCACCGAACCCCGTGTCGATGGAGTTGTGCTGCACGGCCGCTCCGTTGCCGCCCTCGCGCGTCTCGAAGAGCTGTCCGGTGGCGGCGATCAGGAACAGGCGCTCGCCGGCCACGGCGATGCCCTCCAGGTCGGCACGCACCGGCGGATTCCCCAGGGAGAACGACTTCACGATGGCGCCGGTTCGCACGTCGAGCTCCGACACGACTCCGCGCTCGTCACCGTGCGCGATCAGCCGGCCGTCGGCGGTCATCGCGAACCCGGAGATCTCGCGCAGCGCCTGCGGCAGCCGCAGCGAGACGGCAGCCTCCGGGCGAAGGTCGAAGCTCGCGAGCACGTTCCGCGCGGCCGGCGCGCGTGGAGTGCCCTGTTCGCTCCGGGCATCCTGCCGCAGGACCATTACCGTGGCGACGGCGATCGGGACGGAGATCAGCGCCGCCAGGGTGGTTCGCCACCAGATCCGGCGGACGCGCCGGGTGTTCGTCATGAGAGATGCGCCATGCGCGCGTCGGTGGCGAGGGCGATCAACGTGTTCTGCGTGCTGTCGCGTGCCGGTGCCCGATCACCGTTCGAGCGGCGCGCGTAGCTGCCATCGGCGGCGAGCTCCCAGGCGTGGGGATCGTCGAGCTCGAGCGCCAGGATGGTGTCCAGCCTGGCCCGCAGCTCGGGGTCGAGCACCGGTGCCAGAACTTCCACGCGCCGCCGGAGGTTTCGTGGGCGCAGGTCGGCCGAGCCGATGAAGTATTCGGGCTCGCCGCCGTTGGCGAAGTAGTAGATGCGCGCGTGCTCCAGAAACCGGCCCAGCACACTCATCACGCGGATGTGGTCGGACGTGCCCTCCACGCCGGGGGCCAGCGTACAGATCCCGCGCACGACGAGGTCGATCTCCACACCCGCCTGCGACGCCTCGTACATGGCCGAGATCACCTCGCGGTCGGAGAGGCCGTTCACCTTCATGCGAATGCGTCCGCCGCGTCCCGCGCGGGCGTGCTCCGCCTCCCGGTGGATGCGCTCGAGGAGCCCCGGCAGCAGGCCATGCGGCGCGATGAGGCACGACCGGAACGCGTGCGCCGCCGGCGCCGACGACCCGGTGAGCGCGTTGAAGAGATCGTGGATGTCGGCGCAGATCTCCTCGCGCGCGGTGAGGAGCCCGAGATCGGTGTACGCCCTGGCCGTGCCCGCGTTGTAGTTGCCGGTGCCGATGTGCACGTAGCGGCGCGGCACGTCGTGCTCGCGACGAATGACCAGCGCCACCTTGGCGTGGTTCTTCGCGCCGGCAACGCCGTGCACCACGTGCACCCCCGCCGCCTCGAGCTGCCGGGCCCAGCGCACGTTCCGATATTCATCGAAGCGTGCCTTCAGCTCCACGAACACCGACACGTCCTTCCCGGCTCCCGCCGCGCGCAGCAGCGCGTCCACGATCGGCGAGCGCTCGCCGGCGCGATAGAGCGCGAGCTTCATCGCCACCACATCCGGATCGTCGGCCGCCTCGTCGAAGAAGCGCTGCACGGTGCTGTCGAAGTCGTCGTACGGGTGGTGCACCAGCACGTCGCGCTCGCGCAAGTGCTCCCAGAGCGATCGCTTGGGGTCGAGCGGCGCGTTGGGCTGGAAGCGAGGGAAGTGCAGCCCCTCCACGGGCAGCGCGGCGAGCTCGCGCAGCGCGCCGAGGTCCATGAGCCCGTCGATCTCGTAGATGTCTTCCTTGTCGAGCGCGCTGGCACGCGCGTCGGGCTCGAGCTTGAGCTCGCGCAGCAACAGCTCTCGCAGTGTGGCCGGCATCATGCGCTCGACCTCGATGCGTACGACGGGCCGATACCGGCGCCGCCTCGCCCGCTCCTCGATGGCCTGCACCAGGTTGCCGGTCAGCCCCTCGTCGACATCGAGGTCGGAGTCGCGGGTGAGGCGGAACAGATACGCGTGCTCGACGGTCCGTCCGGGATACACCAGGTGCAGCTCGGGAAGGATCACATCCTCGATGGCCACGAGCTGGTTCGGCTCCGAGAGCTTGATGAATCGCGGCAGCGCTTGCGGAATCGTCAGCTCGGCGAGGTGCAACGGACCGGTGACCCCGCCGCGCGTGTCGCGAAGCAGGACACCGATGAGCAGCGTCTGGTCGGGGATGACGGGCAGCGAATGGCCCGGTGTGGAGGTGATCGCCCGTGGCGTCAGATACGGAAAGATCACCGAGCGGAAGTACTCACGCAGTCGCTCCCGCTCCGCCTCGTCCAGCTCGAAGAGCGAGCGGAGCCGAATGCCGCGCGAGGCCAGCTCGGCGCGGCAGCTCTCGAAGCATCGGTATTGCCGCGCGATGAGCGCTCGTGCGCGGCGTCCGATCTTCGCCAACCGGCGACTGTCTGCCGCACCGCGCGATGACTCGGCGGCGACCTCGAGGCTCTCGTACTTGATCCCGCCCACGCGCACCATGAAGAACTCGTCGAGATTCGTGCTGACGATCGACAGGTAGCGCACCCGCTCGAGCAACGGCACCGAGGGATCTTCCGCGAGCGCCAGCACGCGCGCGTTGAACTCGAGGAGGCTCAGCTCCGCATCCAGCATGGGGCCGAGGCGCGCATCGGTCTCGGTGATCACCGGCTCCTCGCCGGTGATCCGCCGGTGCGGGCCGCTCGGACCGGTGACCTCGATCGCGTCGGCGTCCCCCGATGCGGGGACGCCAGGCACCACCTCGACGTTCGTCAGCGTGGCGATGGCCGCCAGCGATGACGGGTCGACGATCTCGCCCGCGCTCGCGCGCTCGCGCAGCTTGTCGATCGAGACCCAGTCGAGCTCCAGCCCCGACGGTGGACGAGCCGAGCGGTTCACGCGCGTCACCACCCAGATCTGTAGCGAGCGCACGTGCCCGTCGCCCTTCACCGTGTCGAGCAGGTGGAGATCGCCGACCGCGCTGCCCAGCACGCTCCGCAACACGTGGCGGCACGCCTCCTCTCCACTTCCTTCGGCGACCGGCAGCCGCACCGTCTCCCCTTCCACCAGGCAGGCGACGCGCGAGCCATCCATCGCCATGACGACGACCCAGCGTCCCGGCTCCACGGCGCGGGCCAACGCTTCGCTCTCGAGCGCCGCCCGCATGAGCGTCCCTCGGGCGCGGCGGTCGGCCGAGACCGCGCGCAGGCCGTAGGCTTCGCTGAAGGCACCCGCGACCTCCTCCATCTGCGGCTTGCCGCTGCGCAGGCGCAGCAGACCCAGCTCCTGGAAGCTCCGCACGAGCCCGGCGGCGCGCACCGTCACGACGTCGTAACGCAGCTCGTAGAGCGGGCGGCCAAGCAGGCCCGCGGTGGCGACGCGCGTGTAGCGCTCGGTCTCGAGCTCGAGCTCCACCCGCAGCGCCGACGGGCTCACCATCGCCCGCAGCACCCGCGCCGGCTCGCTGGCGCCCTGCAGCGCCTGGAGTGGCTCCGTCTCGGAGACCGACGCAATGAGGTGGTGGAGCTCGGTGCGCCCCCGCACCTCGGTGACGTGTGAGAGCAGCAGCTCGCGACGATCGTCGAAGCGCAGGCGGAAGCGGCAGGTGGCGCCTCGCAATCGCAGCGCACCGTCGGGCGTGTCGAGATAGAGATCGCGGTGATACGAGCGGGCCGTCTCGCCGGCGCGCAGCCCGAGCGGGAGGGGATCGGCGGCGAGACGGCGCAGCGCTTCGGCGGTGGGAACGTCCCAGCGAAGATCCGCGGGCTGGCTGCTCAGTGCCACGTGCGCACGCTCACCTGAACTCGACGCCGACCATGTGCGGCGTCCCTTGCTGCCGCAGCAGGCTGAGCACCTCTCCGCGGTCGCTCTTGCGGAGCTTGACCAGATACTTGAGCGTGAACCGGCCGCCATCGCCGGGGAGAATACCCACGAGCTCCCACCGCTTCGCACGTTCGCTCAGCAGCCGCTCGACGACGGGCTGACTGGCCGTGGGGTCGAGCGTGTGGACGCGCAGCGAGCCGTTGAAGCGTCCCTCGGGATCGAGAATGCGGTGCTCGCTCGTCATGCGCAGCTGGCGGCGCCACGCCTCCGCGGCCGACGCAAAGACCGGGTCGTTGGCCCAACCACCGCTGTTGCCGGCGCCCGCCGGTACGGCCGCACGTCCGCCCGATTGCACCCTGGGAAGACGCGCGAGACGACGAATCCCGCCGCGGATGCCGGGCGTCGGCTTCCTCGCGAAGTCGATCCACCAGAGGACGAGCACGGCCAGATTGAATACGATGGACGTGAGCGCGCCGACGACGAGCGCGCCAACGGCCGCGGAAATACCAATGCCGGTGACGATGAAGATGTAGACGCCGTCCTTGGTGTCGTCGAGCGTGTTCCGGAAGCGCAGCACGGCCACGATGCCGGCCAGACTGAAGGCGAGTGCGAGGCTGTTCTGGATGAGCACCACCATGCCGGCGATCGCGAGCGGCAGCAGGATGAGCGTGTGGACCATCGACTGCTCGAAGCCCTTGCGGCGACGCGTCAGCGAGTACACCCAGGCGACGGGGAGCGCGCAGGCGAGCGAGCCGGCGAGCGCGAAGAGCGTGAACCAGCCGGCGTGCAGCGCGCCGGCAGCGTCCTGGCCTGGCGCCGCCGCGACGTCCGAGCGCGTGAAGGGGTCGCCGATGGCCAGCTCACGCAGTCGATCGGCCTCGAGCAGCGCGCGGATCTGGGGATAGGTCCGCCAGAGCACGCCGACCACGAGCCCCGCGACCGCATAGTACGCCACGATCCACAGCAGCCGCCTGGCTGCCGGGGAGAGGCCATTGGCGCGGCCCTCCGTGACGTCGCCGTCCGACGTGGTTTGCGCTCGGTACTTGGCCACTGAGTGATAGTGTGCCGCGCACAGGCGGCAAGTCAAGGCGAGACGGTGCGTACCGCGGTGCCGGGCGCCCCCTTGATCGAGTGGCAAGAGCGGCGTGAGCGAAAACGAGCGCGGGTGAAGAGGATGAGGTCGGCGATGGCTTCATCACGTATCCCATGTCATTCTCCTCACCCTGGCCCTGGTCACTCCACTCCACTCTCGTTACCCTTTCAGCCCCCCACTGCGCCCACCGCCATATCGCGTCCTCGGCGGCCTACTCGTAGATTGTCACAAGCCGCTCGCCCGCTCCCCGCCAGGCTACCGCCGTGGACCGCGACTACGCGCTTCTCCGACACTTTCTCGCTGCCATCGCGTACCGTGCACAGAAGGCGCTGCGTGGTGCGCCGGATGGGTTTGCGGACTTCGCGGCCGGCAATCAGGTGCGGACGCCCGTCGAGATCCTGCGCCACATGACGAGCCTCATGGGATACACGCGCACGTTCTTTCTGGGAGGCTCGTATCCTCTCGTCCCCGAGCCGCTCGCGACCTTCGAGGATGAGATCGCACGCTTCCACGAGATGGTGCAGGACGTGGGGCAGCTGCTCGAGTCGCGCGCGCCGCTTCGAGAGCTGCGACCGGAGCAGCTGCTCCAGGGGCCGTTCGCCGACGTGATGACGCACGTGGGGCAGCTGGCGCTGTTGCGTCGCCTCGCCGACGCTCCCGTGGCACCGGAGAATTTCATCTACGCGGACATTCGGGGAGAACGGCTGGGTGTCGCCCAGCCGCTGCCGGCGCGCCCCGACGCGCACTGGCCCGAGCGTCCGAGACGCGACGAGCCATGACAGAGACCAACCTGCACGAGGAGCTCCAGCAGGCATTGGGGGACGCCTACTCGGTGGAGCGCGAGCTGCGCGCCGGCGGGATGTCGCGCGTCTTTCTGGCTGTCGAGCGGTCGCTGGGTCGAAAGGTCGTGGTCAAGGTCCTGCCGCCGGAGCTCGCCAGCGGGGTGAGCACGGCGCGCTTCGAGCGCGAGGTCACGCTCACCGCGGGGCTCCAGCATCCGCACATCCTGCCGGTGCTCGCCGTCGGCGCGTGCCAGTGCGGCCTGAGCTACTACATCACGCCGTTCATCGAAGGGCACACGCTGCGCGATCGCCTGTCGCGTGATGGCGCACTGCCGATCGCCGACGCCACCGACATCCTGCGCGAGCTGGCGGGCGCACTGGCGTATGCGCACGGGCGCGGCGTGATCCACCGCGATGTGAAGCCGGAGAACGTCCTGCTCTCTGGTGGCCACGCCGTGCTCGCCGACTTCGGGATCGCGCGCGCGGTGGAGCAGGTGACGCAGTCCGATCGTCTCACGGTGACGGGCGGCAGCATCGGCACACCGGGCTACATGGCGCCTGAACAGCTCGTGGGCAGTGCGGCGCTCGACGCCCGCGTCGACGTCTTCGCGCTCGGCGTGGTCGGCTACGAGATGTTCGCCGGACGTCCGCCGTTCACGGGCAACACACCCGAGCTGCTGGCGGCCGCGTACTTCACCGAGCCACCGGTG
>DATFFQ010000030.1:0-11921 GCA_035249955.1 Gemmatimonadaceae bacterium | reverse complement strand
CGCAGCGACTCACGCCACGACGGTCGCACCATCGGGGGTCGCGGCGCCGGCGGCGACGGGCCGGTCGTCCGCGGCCCGTCGGTCCTAGTAGCGGTCACGACTGTCCGTACTATATTCCTGCCCGAACTTGTTCTTGTGCTGGACGAACTGGTACCCGCGCGCATCGAGCTGCACGGCGACGTCAGGCACACCGGCCGCCGGCACCTGCAGCTCGCGAGCGTGCTCCCCACCGCGGCCGTGCCAGACTCGAAGCGTGTACGTGCCCGCTGGCACCTGGTCGATCTCGAAACGCCCGTCCTGACTCGCCTGCGTGTGGTACGGCGTGGAGACGGCCACCACGTACGCGACCATCTGTGAGTGAATGTTGCAGAAGATCGGGAATACACCCGGCCGCCGCATCGGCGCTCCGCGCGTGTCGCCACGGCCATAGAGTCCCAGATCGAACTCGCTCGGCCCCGACTTCGAGAACACGTTGTGCCGGAACGGGTCGTTGTTGGGAAACTCCACCGTGCTCCCGGTCGTGACGAGGCGCACGTGCGGCGAGAAGCGCCGATCCTCCATCACGATCTGCCGCGTGGCCGGCGTCGTCGACGCGGCACCGCCGCGCGGCTCCAGGTACACGACGGCATCGGCGAGATCGGTGCTCCGCTCTCCCCGTCGCTCGAGGATCGTGACCTGTCCCGCCACCGTTCCCTGTGCGGCGGCGGTACCCGAAGCGAACACCGCGAACAGAGGAACAGCGATGCGTATGACTGCGCCCGGGATGGGGCTCATGCAGCATGCTCCGAAGGGACTCAACTCGACGCGGCCGATGGTGAGGTACACTAGCCGCGCCCGAGCGGCGGCGTCAAGCGCGCGGCGACTGACTGTCGCCGCGTCGCTGCTCGTAGTGATGGGAGCGCGACCGTCGGTGCTGCGCGCGCAGGATACGACGCGCGCCACGTCGCCGGACTCGCTGGCCGAACGGCTTCGCCGCGCGGAGGAAGCGATCGAGCTGCTGCGGCGGCAGCTGGAGACGCAAGCGGCCTCGACGGTGCAATCGGCGACGCGCGTGCGCGTGGAGATCTTCGGGCGCGTATTGATGAACGCGTTCTCCAACAGCTCGCGCGTGAACAATGCCGACGTACCGTCGTTCACGCAGCGTGGTGGAGGACGCGGTGGACTCGGCGCCACGATCCGGCAGACATCCGTCGGCGTCGCGGTGACCGTGCCGCGCGTGCTCGGCGGCGGATTCGCCGGTGACCTGCACATGGATTTCTTCGGCGGGCAGCAGCCAGGCAGCGGCAGCCGTCATCTGCCCATCATGCGTGTGCGAACGGCGCGCGGCATCGTCCGGTGGTCGCGCGCGGAGCTCCTGTTCGGGCAGGACGCGCCACTCATGGCCGGGCTCAATCCGGTGAGCATCGCCAGCTTCGGCAGTCCCGATTTCGCGGCCGCCGGAAATCTGTGGCTCTGGCTCCCGCAGGTCCGATTCACTGGCGAGCTCGGCACGCCGCTCAAGCTCGCCGTGCAGGGCGCGCTGCTCGCGCCGACGAGCAGCGAGCCTGCTGGCTCGTTCGACACCGACACCGACATCGACATCGCCGAACGATCCCGCCGTCCCTACGTCCAGGCGCGCGTGCGGGCGCGCTGGGGAGCCGAAGATGCGCCGGGGGAGATCGGCATCGGCGCGCACAAAGGGTGGCTGCGCCGCGGCGATGGCTCCAACGTGTCGAGCGACGGCGTGGCGATCGATGCGCGCATCCCGTTGGGCGGCGCGGTGGAGCTTCGCGGCGAGGCGTACACCGGCCAGGCGCTGCGAGGGCTGGGCGGTGCAGGCATCGGCCAGCTCTTCACGACGGACAGCGCCGCGGTGTACGACCGCGGCGGGTGGGCCCAGATCGTGGTTCGCGCATCACCGCTGCTGGAGCTGGGGGCCGGCTGCGGCGTGGCCGATCCGCGCGACCGAAACCTTCCGGCACAGCGGCTGGAGAATGCGGGCTGCGAGGCCCACACGATCGTGCGCCCGGGCGGACCGATGATCGCCGGGCTCACCTATCGCACGCAGCGCACGACGTTTCCGGAGGGGAAGGTGCGCAACCACCACGTGAATCTGGCGGTGGGCTTCGAGTTCTGAGCGCGGGACAGCTCAATTGTCGGCGGGCGAGGGGACAACTGGCCCGCACGGTGCACTACACCGGGTGCACTCTGGCAAGGACACGACATGCGTACGAGACATCTGTTGGCTTGCGTGGCCGCCCTGGCGCTGGTGAGCGCGCCGGCGCGGGGGCAGCTGCCGGGGATCGACATCGGAATCGCGGTCGGCGCCAACGTTCCGCGTGGCGATTTCAACGATGGCGTCGCGACCGGACTGGTGCTCAACGGCATTCTGGGCGTGCGACTCGGCCCGACCATCGGCGTGCGAGGGGAGGCCTTCTGGAGCCGCAGCGACATCGACAGCCCGCTCATCCGTCGGGTGGGGAACGCGGTGCTCCCTCCCGGTGACGCCGATGCCGTATCGGGCAACGTGGATGTGATCGCTGGTGTGGCGAACATCGTGCTCAGCACGAGCGCGCCGCTGGTGCAGCCCTACGTGATCGGAGGCGTCGGGCTGTATCGACGGCGGGTGGAGCAGGACATCAGCGGAACGATCGACGAGTTCCGCACCCTGCGCGAGAGCGAGAACGACGTCGGCTTCAACGCCGGCGCCGGCGTCCGTCTCTCGTTAGGCGGCATGGCGGCGTTCCTGGAGGCCCGCTACCACTCGATCAACACGGATCCCGAGCGCACGACGTTCATCCCGGTCACGATCGGCGTGGCGTTCTGACGGGCGCGGAGCGCGTAGCCGCCAGCGGCGGAGCGCGTCCGGTCCAGTCCGCGTTCATCCGCTTCCGCGCTAGCATCTGGATGCCAGCCCTACGATAGCAGGTTGCGCGGTTATGCCAGCGCGAAGGTCAGGTTGGCCAAAACGAGAGAGCGGCGATGCGCGATTCGGTCTGGGCGGGTGCGGATCGCGGCTTCGGGTCGTAGTGGCGCTAGAGGCGCACGACCTGACCGAAACGATGCTCGGCCGGCACCCGTAGGGGCAGAACGTTCCAGTGGCGACGGTGTACGGTGTGCTCCCTCGACATCGCCGGCAACTCAGAGGATCTCCGATGGCAACGATGGTGGCGGACGGCCAGTACTACGGTGCGCTGCGCGAGCTGCGGCGGGTGGCAGGCCTCACCCTGTCGGAGACCGGCTACCGGCCCGGCATGATCGTCCCCGACCACGTGCACGACCATGCGCTCATGGTCTTCGTGCTGCGGGGTGGCTTCGTCGAGCGAAGCGCCAGGCAGCGTCGGGCCTGCGAGCCGGGAACGCTCCTCTTCCATCCGGCGGCCGAGCCACACGCCCACGAGTTCTACGCCGCCGAGGCGCGGTGCTTCACGGTGAATCTTGCCGGTGCCTGGCAGGATCGGATGCGCGAGCACGGGCCCGGTGCGCTCGATCATCCCATCGATGCGCATGCCAGCCGCGCAACGTGGCTGGCCGAGCATCTGCATCGCGAATTCACCGTGGCGGACAGTGCCTCGGCGCTTGCGATCGAGGGGTACACGCTCGCCATTCTGGGCGAGCTGGCGCGCGGCGCGGGCAAGGCGCAGCGCGGCAGCGCGCCGTCGTGGCTGGCGCGGGCGGTGGATCTGCTGCACGCGCGATACCTAGATAGTCTAGACATGAGTGGCATCGCCGGCGAGGTCGGGGTGCATCCGGTGCATCTCGCGCGGCAGTTCAGGCGGTACCATGGGTGCACGATGGGCGAGTACGTGCGGCGACTGCGGATCGAGTATGCCTGTCAGCAGTTGGCGCGGACGGATGCGGCGCTGTCATCGATCGCGTACGTGGCCGGCTTTGCCGATCAGGGCCATTTCTCGCGCACGTTCCGGGCGCTGACGGGGATGACGCCGGGGGCCTATCGGAGGGGTGCGCGGGGCGTGTAGTGCGTGGTGCGGGACGCGGGGCGCGGGACGCGGGGCGCCTCCCCGCGGGGGCGCCGTGCCGGCAGCAGCCGGCACATAACTTTGCATCTTAAAGTACTTGACACTTGCGTCCCGGGGTGCGATACTGGCGGCATGGCGCGCCCGAATCCGCTTCCGCCCGAGCCCGAGCCGCCCGCGCTGCACGTGCGGGCAATGGATGATCTTCGGTTCATCCGCGAGACGATGGAGAATGCCTCGTCGTTCACGGCGTTCTCGGGGTGGGGGCAGGTCGTGGTGGGGGTAACGGCGCTGGGGGCGGGGATCCTGGCCGCCGCGCAGACCACGAACGAGCGCTGGCTGGCGGTCTGGCTGGCGGAGGCGCTGCTCTCGGTCATCGTCGGCAGCGTCACCACCGGTTGGAAGGCAAAAGCCAACGGGCTCCCGCTCGCCTCCGGACCGGTGCGCAAGTTCGTGCTGAGCTTCTCGCCGCCCATCGTCGTCGGGGCGCTGCTCACGCTCGTCTTCGTCGGCGCCAACCTGGAGGCGCTGCTGCCGGGCACCTGGCTTCTGCTCTACGGTTCGGGGATCATCGCCGGCGGCGCGTTCTCCGTCCGCGCGGTGCCGGTGATGGGCGTGTGCTTCATGGCCGCGGGCGCGGCCACGCTGTTCGGGCCCGCGCACTGGGCGAACGGATTGCTGACCGCGGCGTTCGGCGGCCTGCACATCGCGTTCGGCGTTCTCATTGCCAGGAGGTATGGTGGCTAGATCGACCGCACTGTCGCGGAAGCGCACGGAGAGCGCGGGCACCGAGTCGCCGCCGCGGAGTCTGCGCGGCGAGCGAGGGCGTGCCGGCTCGTCGGGGTCGCTCGAGCTCGACTCGCTCATCCACCACCGCATGCGGCTGGGGATCGTGAGCGCGCTCGCGGCCAACGAGTCGATGACCTTCAACGAGCTCAAGGCACTGCTGCGCACGACCGATGGCAACCTGAGCGTGCATGCGCGGAAGCTCGAGGAGGCCGGCTACGTGATCTGCACCAAGAGCTTCGAGGGGCGTCGCCCGAAGACGGAGTTCCGCCTGACGGCGGCCGGCCGCCGCGCGCTCCAGCGTTATCTCGACCACATGGAATCGCTCATCTCGGCCACGCGCGACACGCTGGGCCGCTGACCGTCTCTCTTTTTTTGCTCTGTTGACTTTATGACGCCAAGTCCTTTGAAGCATACCGCACCAGCCGCGCTCCACGTCGCCATCATCATGGACGGCAACGGCCGGTGGGCCACCGCGCGGGCCATGCCCCGCTCGGCCGGCCACCGGCAAGGCGCCGAGTCGGTGCGCCGCGTGGTGAAGGCCGCTCCCAGTCTGGGCATCGGCACGCTCACGCTCTACGCGTTCTCCTCGGACAACTGGAAGCGCCCGCCACGCGAGGTGGCACTCCTCATGCGCCTGTTCCGCGCCCACCTGCGCTCGGAGACGCCCAAGCTCGTCGAGAATGGTGTCCGCCTCTCGGTGATCGGTCGGCGCGACCGCCTTGCGCTCTCGCTGCGCGCCGCGATCACCGAAGCGGAGGAGGCGACGGCGCACGGATCCACCCTGCGCCTCCGCCTGGCCATCGACTATTCGGCGCGCGACGCGATCGTGCGCGCCGCGGCGCTGTCGCGTGGAGCCGGCGAGCTGTCCCGCGAGGCGTTTGCGGCGCTGCTCGCCGGCGCGTACGGCAGCCGCGGCACTGCACCGGATGTCGATCTGCTCATTCGCACCGGCGGCGAGCAGCGACTGAGTGACTTCATGCTCTGGGAGTGCGCGTATGCCGAGCTCGCCTTTCGCCGCGAGATGTGGCCGGAGTTCGATGAGGCGTGCCTGGCGGACGCCGTGGCGGACTTCCATTCGCGGCAGCGGCGGTTCGGAGCATTGCCTGGCGCGCGGAGCGCCTAGCGCGTGGTGCGTGGCGCGTGGCGCGGCCGCTGGACGGGCCGGCAGGAGCGTTGGCGAGGGAAGCAGGTTACGTAGCGACAAGCGACACTGACTGACCTGGAGTGAGCGCAATGATCGTCATGGATACGGCCCGAGCGGCGTCACCGGCGGCGGCCAACGCCACGGAGATCAATCGGAAGGAGGTGGCGGTGCTTTGGGGCGCGACGGCTGCCATCGCGGCACTCGGCACGTACGTGCTCTTCATGGCCGAGCCCGGGCTGGGCTGGGGGCTCTGGACGGCGGCGTCTACGCTGGCGCTCCTGGCGTTCGTGCGCTCCACGGGACGGCCGATCGCTCGCGACCTCGTCGCGCCGGTCGCGCTGGCGATCGTGCTGGCGTTCGGCGCCGCGGTGACCGCCACGCCGTACCTCCATCCGCTGATCGTCCTTTCGGTGATCGCGCTGCTCGCCGTGTCGATGCTGCTCTCCAGTGGCGAGCAGGTCGAGAATGTGGGCGGGACGTTCATCGCCTTCGCGCCGGTCGTGGCGCTGGTGCGCGCTGCCGGAGAAGTCGGTGACCGCACCGCGGAGGCGGCGACGCTGGCGCGCGCGGAGCGTTCCCTGCCGGTGCTGCGTGGCGCGGTGATCGCGCTCCCGATCGTGATCATCTTCGCCCTGATGCTGGCAAATGCCGACCCCACGCTGGCGGGCTGGCGCGATGGCATCGGCCGGGCGCTGGAGCAGTGGTCGTTCCTGCCGCGCGTCGCCTTCTTCCTCGCGATGTCGGCGCTCCTGCTGGGAACGTACGGCGCGGCGCTGCGGCCGCGTGAGGTACGAGTCCCCATCTTCGCCATCCTGCGCGCGCCCCGATTCGGCGTGACGGAACGCACGATCATTCTCGGATCGGTAGCGGCGCTGTTCGGCCTCTTTCTCGTCCTCCAGCTCAGCTATCTCTTCGGCAATGCGCCCTCGGTGCCCGGAAGCGGCATCACCTTCGCCGAGTCTGCTCGGCGCGGCTTTGGCGAGCTCACCATCGTGGCCACGCTCTGCACGCTGCTGATCATCGCCGTCGATCCGCGCCAGGAGCGGGCCGGCGCGAACCGCGTCATCCGGCTGCTCGAGCTGGCGGTGATCGCCGAGCTCCAGCTGCTGCTGCTGTCCGCCTATCACCGCGTGAACCTGTACGCGGGCGCGTACGGTTACACCGTGCCTCGGCTCTACGCACAGGTGTACATGATGGGCGTGTCGGTGCTCCTCCTCATGCTCGCGCACGAGGTGTGGCGGTCACTCGACCTGAAGCGACTCATTCGCCGCGGCGCCATGCTGGCCGGCGCGACGCTGGCGGCGTTGACGTACTGGAACCACGAAGCCTGGATCGCCCGGCAAAACCTCGATCGGTATCGGGCCACCGGGAAGATCGACGTCGGCTACCTGGTGTCCGATCTCTCGCTGAACGCGGCGCCGGAGCTGACACGCTCGTTAGGCACGCTCCTCCCGTCACAGGCGATCGAGCTCCGGAATGGATTACTCGAGCGGCACGCGCGGCGGATCCAGCGAGTGGAGCGAGAGCGGTGGTTCGAGTGGAATCTCGCACGACGGCGGGGCGTGCGGGCGCTGCGTCACTGAGCGCGAGGCCATCTTGCGCGTGCGGGCTTTCGCGTAGATTCAGGGGCCAACAACCCCTGACCCATGGATTCGTCGGTTGCTCACCCTCCAGAAACGATCGAGGGCTGGTACGCGCTCCACCAGCTCTTCGCGCTCGACCGCGTCGGGATGCGCGCACAGCCGGAGGCCGATCTCCACGCGTCGCGCGAGCGAGCGATCTGCGCCCTCCGCGAGCTCGCGACACCCACGGAAGGCGGCTGGACCGCTGTCGCCACGCTGACCGGGTCGCCGGCGGAAGCGCTGGTGCTCCACTTCCGACCCACGCTCGACGCGGTCGGCGAGGCGCAGCGCCGGCTTCTTCGCGAGCCGCTGTTCGATCTGCTCTTTCCCGTCTACTCGTTCTTGAGCGTCACCGAGGCGGCGCTCTATCACGCCACCGCCGAGCTGGCGCGCGCGGCCGAAGAGCGAATGGGGAAGGTGGGTGATGCCGAGTTCGAGCGCGCGATGGACGAGCGAGTGCGCGCCGAGCTGTCGAGCGCGCACGTGCAGCGACGGCTGTACCCGCCGCTGCCTGACGACATGCCGTACGTCTGCTTCTACCCGATGTCCAAGAAGCGCGACACCGGTCAGAACTGGTACACGCTGCCGCTGGCCGAGCGGAGCGCGCTCATGCAGTCGCACGGGCTCACCGGACGGAAGTACGCCGGCCGCATCACCCAGGTGATCGCCGGGGCGATCGGGCTCGACGCGTGGGAGTGGGGCGTGACGCTCTTCGCGCGCGATCCGCTGGACTTCAAGAAGATCGTGACCGAGATGCGCTTCGACGAAGCGAGCGCGAAGTACGCGGAGTTCGGCGACTTCTACGTGGGGCGGATCGTCGGTGCGGAGGAGTGGGTGCGGAGCCTGGCCTAGTTGCAGCCGCCGGCATCCGGACCACGGGGCAACGCACATCCGGGCCGCAGGGGGAACCCTGGGTCCGGATGCGCGCCTGCCAGCCTCGCGGGTGTCGGTTCGGGGCGGTGAGGCAGCAGGAATAATCCATCTGACACTAACGACGCGCGTGGACGTAGTGCTCCTGGCCAAGCAACCCTCTTCGCGTCCGGGTTGTCGAATTTCGTCCACCTTCGAGGGGCACGATCGTGATCGCTCAATGGACGTCGGATCTCCGTCACTCGTGGCGGGCGCTGCGGCGCTCGCCGGGTTTTCTGTTCACCGCGGTCGGAACCCTGGCGCTCGCCATCGGTGCGGTGGCCGGGATGTTCAGCGTCGTCAACACGGTCATCCTGCAGCCCTTGCCATTCGCCGAGTCCGGGCGGCTCGTTGCGATATCGGGAACCGCTCCGGGGTCGGACTTGCCCGAGCGCTTCGGGCCTGGCGGAGAGTTCTACGTTCACTACAAGGAGCAATCCCGGCTGCTGGACGGGATCTTCACGTTCGGCGCCGGCACATCGACGCTGCGCACGGAGAATCGGGTCGAGCGCATAGAGATGGCCTGGCCGAGCGCGGAGATGTGGTCCACGCTGCGCGTCCGGCCGCAGGTCGGCCGGCTCCCGGTCCCGGAGGATGCCGATCGCGTCGTCCTGATCAGCGATCAACTCTGGAACAGCTGGTTCAGTCGCGACCCCGCCGTGATCGGCAGGTCGTACTTCATCTCGGGGGAGATGCGGCAGATCATCGGCGTCATGCCCCCGGATTTCCGCTTTCCCGGCGACGGCACGCTGCTCTGGGTGGCGAGCCCCGTCGATCTCGCCGACATCCGCCCAGGGAATTTCGGTTGGCCCCTCGTCGCCCGCATGAAGGATGGGGTGACGCGCGAGCAGCTGGCGCTCGAGCTGACGACGCTGTCGAAGGCGCTGCCGGAACGCTTTGGCGGCTCGCCCAACTACGTGAAGATCATCGAGCAGCACAGCGCCGTCGTCGACCCGCTGCTCGATGCGATGGTGGGCCCCACGGTTCGGAGGTCGCTGTGGGTGCTGTTGGGCGCCGTGTCGATCGTCATGCTCATCGCGTGCGCGAACGTCGCGAATCTGTTCCTCGTGCGCGCCGAGGGGCGCACGCGCGACATGGCCGTACGCCGGGCCATCGGTGCAGGTCGCGCCCAGCTCGTGCGGCTGCAGATGTCCGAGGCGTTCCTCGTCGCCATCCCGGCTGGGCTGCTCGCCATCGTGCTCAGCGCGGTGACACTGCCACTGTTCCTGCGTGCGGCACCGGAGGGGATTCCTCGTCTCGCGCTCGCCGGTGTCGATCTTCCGACGGTCGCGACGTCCTTCGCGCTCGTGCTGCTCGCCGCGCTCGCGTGCGGCGCCGTACCCGCCCTGCGTGGGTCGTCGCCCAACCTCAACCGCCTGCGCGACGGAGGACGTGGGGCCACGGGGCGGCGCCACTGGGGACGCGACATGCTCGTCGTAGGTCAGACCGCGTTGGCGCTGGTGCTGCTCATCGGGTCGGCGCTGCTGGTGCAGAGCTTCCAGCGGCTGCGGAACGTGGATCCGGGCTACGACACCGCGGACATCTACACCTTCCAGTTCGCGCCGGCTCAGGACCACCTGGTGGACGGCCCCAGCTGGGGTCGATTGCACCTGGCATTCATGGACCAGCTGCGTGAGCTGCCCGGGGTGACCGCGGTTGGCGTCGTCAACAACATTCCGCTGGACGAGGGCACGAGCGACTGGCGCTTCCTCACCGACGCCATGAGCGACGATGGCGGTGGCGTGCTGCTCGACATCAACTTCGCGGGCGGCGACTACTTCCGCGCCATGGGCATCGAGCTGCTCCAGGGGCGCGTGTTCACCAATGACGAAGCGGTGACGCCGAACAGCAGCGTCATCATCAGCCGATCGGCGGCTGCCGCGCTGTGGCCCGATCAGAACCCCATCGGGCAGCGGATCCGGCGCGCCGGAAACGACACCCTCAACCTGGCGTTCACGGTGGTCGGTGTCGTGGAAGATGTGAAGCAGCTCGACTGGCGCGAGTCGGGTGAGGCCGGCGTGTATCTCCCGTTGACGGGTCCGACCGCCGATCTGTGGGGGATGGGATCGCCCGCGTACGTCGTGAAGTCACCGCGCGCGGACCGCCTGCAGCGGGAGGTGCGCGAGCTCGTGCGGCAGGTAGCGCCCGAGGCACCGGTGTACCGCGAGTACACGATGGAGTTCCTGGCCCAGCGGTCGATGGTTCAGCTCTCGTTCACGATGCTGACGCTCGGTGTGGTGTCGGCGCTCGCCCTGATTCTGGGCGCCGTGGGCTTGTATGGTGTGCTGTCGTACGCGGTGGCCGAGCGAACGCGGGAGATCGGCGTGCGCATGGCGCTGGGCGCTACGGCCGGCGCGGTGCGTCGCCTGGTGGTGTCGCAAGGCGCGCGGGTCGTCCTCGTAGGTGTGGTGCTGGGTGTCGCCACGGCGCTCGCGTCGACGCGCTTGCTCGGCACGCTGCTCTTCGGGGTCAAGGCGGTGGACCCGATCGTCTTCGTGGCCATGGCCGTCCTGATGACCTCGGTCGGGATGCTGGCGAGCTACATGCCGGCGCGTCGGGCGAGCAGGGTGGATCCGATCGAGTCGCTGCGCAGCGAGTAGAGGAGTGTTCCGGTTGTAGCCGTCCGGGCGAGTCGCTACATTCCAACGTCTGTCCGGCTTGGTACTGGGCGCGGACGGGACGTGGCGCAGCCCGGTAGCGCACCTGAATGGGGTTCAGGGGGTCGCGGGTTCAAATCCCGCCGTCCCGATTTTGGAACGCGTGTAGTTACAAGACGTCACGGCGATCGGTCAGCCCCCGCATACCCCGGTATGTCGGGGGCTGGTGTATGTAGTGGGCGTATGCGAACGGCCTAGCCGTCAATTCGGCTGCCGGCCCCTGGCGCACGTCAGGCCGCTCGAGACTGCGTACATCGCGCTTCGACGCCGACAGGTTATGGCCCAGGAGAAACGACCGGCCCGGTTTCGATGCCGGCCTTAGCGCGCGTCCGCGACCGCGATGCGCACGCGGTCGTCCCTCGCTTCGCTTACCAGGTCGACCTGACGATCACATCCGCTGGCTCGGCCTGCAGCCACGCTCGGTCACTGACTTCCGAGCTCGTCCTGGAGCCGGTCGAGCTGCTGCAGCTCACGCGCGGCGTGGCGGTGCAGGCGCACGGTCCACGCGAGAAGGCCTGCGATCGCAGTGAGTGGGATCCACAGGCTAACAATCGCGATCGGGGCGCTGAGGTCGGACCGGTGCGCGGAGATGCCGCCCGCCCACCACCGGCCGAGAAAAACCAGCTCCAACGCGAGCACCAGCCAGACGAATCGCGCGAACGCGCGCTGCGTGCGGCGCAGCCGACGGAGGACGGCTACGTACCCCTTAGCGTCGTCGACGGCGGCTGCAGCGGCCTCCCGCCGGCGAGCCCGCGCGTGCACCGTCCAGGCCACGACCACCGCCACAGCGACCAGCGCGCCCAGTGTCGCCTCGACGGCGTCGGCCGCGTGAAGCAGCGCCGCT
>DATFFQ010000029.1:0-2773 GCA_035249955.1 Gemmatimonadaceae bacterium | reverse complement strand
CTCGAGCACGTAGCGCACCGGGAAGGCGCGCGCGATCTGCGCGGTGCCATCGCGCGAGCCGTTATCCACCACCACGACCTCGACGCGGCCGGCCGGGTAGTCGGTCGCGAGCAACGAGACCAGGCACGAGCGGAGGGTCCGTTCCCCATTCAGCACCGGCACCACCACCGACATCGAAGGCAGGGCGGCATCTGTCTCATGAACCATCGATGCTCGGGGCGAGTGGTTCGTTGGCCCGTGTAAGCGGGAGACGAGCCCGTAGGCCGGTACGCCGAGCGGCTGTCAGTCGCCAGCGGAGCCAGCCCAGCGTGAAGCCCAGGCGCTGTCCCACCTTCAGCACGAGGTCGTGGTAGACGTGGGACACGTCCTCGCGGCCGACGCCGCCCGCCATCCGTCGCGTCAGGGTACTCGTTAGGCGCCAGGCGGCCCCGGCGAGGTCGAGCCACGCAGCGAGCTCCTCTCGCCAACCCCACGGTAGGGTGGAGCTGTACCGGTACTGGACCAGCGACTGCCCACGTCCATTACGGAGTTGTTGCCTGAACAGGCTCCGCGCAGTCGCGCGATGGCGATGGAAGGCCAGAGCGCGCGGGCAGTACCGGAGCTCGAGTCCGGCGTCGAAGAAACGCCGACTCAACTCGATGTCCTCGCACCCGACGACCGCGAACGCCGGGTCCAGCACGCCTATCTGGTCGAACACGCTGCGTCGGATCGCGCAGTTGCCGATGAGAAACCACGGGGCGCGCCTCGCGGATGCCCACTGCTGCCACAGTGGCTTTCGACGCGCCATGTAGCGCTCAGCGTCCGTTCTCGGAGGATAGGCCACCAGCTCGCCGGCGGCAGCGGCGTTGGTGTCGTCGGCCAGTGCATCCATCAGCTCGCGAAGCCAGCGCTTCGTCACCATGCAGTCGGCGTCGACGAACGCCAGCATTTCTCCCTCGGTCTCGGCGATCGCCCGGTTGCGCGCGTTGACGGCTCCTCGCCGCTCTTCGCGGATGTATCGCAGCCCAAAGCGCCGGACGATCTCAGGCGTCCGATCCGTCGATCCATTGTCGACGACGACGATCTCCCGACGATCGGGCGGATAGTCCATGGCAACTATCGCCGCGAGACAATCGCCGAGGGTAGCCTCGCCGTTGCGCACCGGGATCACCACGGTCACGAAGGGATGAGACGCTTCGCTGCTCACCATGCTACTGACTCATCACTGAAGCGACCCAATACCCGCTCCGCTGCCCGAGCAGGCGGAGAACATCGAAACAGCAAGCGCTGAGCTCCTCGTGCTCTCGTTGGCGCACCGTGCGCATCGCCGCAACCGCTAACGAGAGGAGAGACGACGCGAGCTCGGCCGCGGAGCCGGCTCGCGCGCGCCACTCATCAGGGAGCTCCCGCTTGTACTTTCTGGTGAGCACGCCGAGGCCGTAACCGTAGCGGTACTGCTGAACCACAAAGGCGCTGGTGGTGGCTCGGTAGCGGTGAAAGACGGCCGCGCGCGGGGCGTAGACGAGGCGCCGCGCCGAGGTCTCGTTGAACCGCCAGCACAAGTCGGCATCCTCCCACCCGCCGCCGGGGAAGCGCGTGTCGAAGACCCCAATGCCGTCGAACACGTCGCGCCGAAAGGCCAGGTTTGGCGTCATGGCGAAAGGACGTGTGGCGTACGCCATCGGCCGCTCCTGCGTGTGCGACCGCCGCCGCGCCATGTATCGTTCCGCCGGCGTCCTGGGCGGATATGGAAGGATCGCTCCAGCTACGGCGCCCACCTCGCGCTCCGCGAAGGGTTTCACGAGCTCACGCAGCCACGTGTGGCTCACCACGCAGTCGGGATCGGTAAACGCCACGATCTCGCCACGGCTTTCGGCGATCCCGCGATTGCGCGCGGCCGTGACGCTGTTCGCGTCGCCGCGGATGTAGGTCGCGGAATGTGTCTCCACGATGCGCTGCGTACGCCCTGCGTGATCTGCCCCAACCACCAGGATCTCCCGACGCGACGGCGCGTAGTTGGTCGCCGACAGTGACGCGAGACACTCTTGAAGTCCGTCGGTGTCGAGTGACGCAACGACCACGCTTACAAGCGGCAACGACATGTGCTCGTCCCTCGCTCTTACGGAGTCGCCGGTCAAAAATACAGATGACCGCGGGCCACGGCCTCCCGCAGGAAGCCCAGTCGCATCGCCAGCTTTCGCAGAAACTCGAAGTAGGCCGAGTCGAGCTCGTCTCGCCCAGCTCTCCCCAGCGCATGGCGCGCTCCAGTCACTGTCAGCCTTCCCGCGGTGGCCGCGAGATCCTTGTAGACCTGGAGACTCTTTCGCCATCCCCAGGGAATCTCATCCCGGTACTTGATGTAGAGAAACGCATGCCCCCGCCCGTAGCTCCAATGCTGGTCGAAGAGCGTCCACGCCGTGGCTCGATGCTGATGAAACACCACCGCCCGCGGCGCGAAGCGAAGTTCCAATCCCGTGGTCCGGAAGAACCTCGTGCAAAAGTCCGTCGACTCGCCACCGCGCGGCGACGTCGGATCGAACTCTCCAACGTGCTCGAAGACGTCGCGCCGAAACGCGAGATTCGCCGTCACCGCGAAGGGAAAGATCGGTCGGTTGAGGTAGCGCCGCGGCGAGAGATGCCGGATGCGCGCCGCGTACCGTTCGGCGGGTGTCTTGGGGGGGAAGGCGAGGATCTCCCCGGCGACCCCTCCCACCTGCGGGCCGGCGGCGAACCCTGTCGCCAGCTCCCGCAGCCACCCCCGGCTCACCACGCAGTCGGCGTCCGTGAAGGCGAG
>DATFFQ010000028.1:0-3419 GCA_035249955.1 Gemmatimonadaceae bacterium | reverse complement strand
TATCGCGCAGCGGATCGCGATACGGGCGGATCTCTTCCCCCAGGCGCTTGATGTTGATGAGGTGGAGCGGGGTGATGTTGTCGGAGGTGCTGCTGCCGCCCCAGGCGCCGGGGCCCAGCGTCATGGCCGGCGCGAAGCCGGTGGTGTAGCCCACGGCGCCGATGGCCACGTTGCTGTTCACGATGATGCGGAACGCCGGCTTCTCCAGGAAGAACTGCTCGATCACGTTGGCGTCCTGGCTGTGAATGCCTAACGAGTGGCCGATGCCGCCATACCGCAGCAGCTCGATCGCGCGGTGGCAGCACGCCTCCCAGCCGTCCTCCACGTAGAAACCGAGCACTGGCGAGAGCTTCTCGCGACTGAGCGGATCCTGGCGACCGACCGCCTGCAAGTCGACGATCAGCAGCCTCACGTCATCGCGCACGGCGAAGCCGGCGAGGCGCGCGATGTGCTGGGGCTGCTTACCCACGATGTCGGGGTTGATCCCCTTTCCCGTCGCGGGGATCATCACGCGCTCGAGCGCTCGCTTCTCCTCGGCCGTGCAGAAGTGCGCGCCCTCACGCCGGAACAGCTCGCGTACGGCGCGCTCGACCGGCGCATCGCAGATGCAGGAGTTCTCCGCCGAGCAGAGCACGCCGGCGTCGAACGTCTTGCCATCGACGATGTCGGCGACGGCCTTCTCGAGCTTCGCCGTGCGCTCGATGATGGCCGGGACGTTGCCGGGGCCCACCCCGTAGGCCGGTTTCCCGGAGCTGTACGCCACGCGCACGAGATCGGTACCGCCCGTCGCGAGGATGACGGCGGTGCGCGGGTGCCGCATGAGCGCCTGCGTGCCCTCGAGCGTGGGCTCCGACATCGAGTTGATGAGCCCGCGCGGCGCTCCGGCGCCAACCGCGGCCTCTTCCATGATGCGTGCCGTTTCCACGACGCAGCGCGTGGCGCGCGGATGCGGCGACATCACGATCGCATTCCTCGCCTTGATGGCGATGAGCGACTTGTAGATGGCGGTGGAGGTCGGGTTGGTGGTGGGAATGATGGCGGCAACGACCCCCATGGGGACGGCCAACTCCTTTACCTTCCGTGCGCGATCCTCGCGCAGCATGCCCACCGTCTGCAGCGGCAGGATGTACTCGAGCAGGATCTCCGACGAGAAGCGATTCTTGATGATCTTGTGCTCGTACACGCCCATGCCCGTCTCGTCGACGGCAAGGCGGGCGAGCCGTTCGGCGTTCGCGCTGCACGCCTGGGCGGCGGCCCGCACGATGCGGTCGACGGTCGGCTGGTCGGCGCGGGCAAACGCGGCCTGCGCCTCGGCTGCTTTGGTGACGAGGTCGCGCGACTCCTGAATGCTGCGGAGGTCAGGGTCCACGGCGGCTCGCTATCAGCGGTTGAGCGACCGGTATGCCTCGAGCAGCTCGTCGCGGCCGGCGCGGGCGATCTCGCGCCCTCTGATCGGAAAGTTGGGAATGCGCCGCGCCATCGCGCGCAGCTCCACCACCTTGGCCTTCCTGAGCATCTCCATGTCGTAGCGACCTTCGGCGGTGAGCGCGGACGCCGGCGAGGCATCGCTGTCCTCGTCTCCCTCGATGACATCGAGCGATTGGTGCGGGCGCGGAATGACGTGGGCCGATACGAGATGCCCGACCTTCTTCGCGGCTTCGGCACCGGCACTCACCGCCGACCGAACGGCGGCCACCTCACCGCCGAACATCACCGTCACCAGCCCCGCGTCCGCGCGCTCGCTCCCAAGGAAGCGAACATCGGCGGCCTTCAACCCGGCGTCCGCTGCCTCGATCGCGCCAACGAGCCCTCTCGTCTCCACGAGCCCCAGAGCACGCTCGCTCCAGCTCATTGCTAGGCGGTGTCGCCCGCGGGTCCCTGCGGGATGATCGACTCGAGATCGTTGTGCGGCCGCGGAATGACGTGCACGGAAACGAGCTCACCCACGCGCTCGGCAGCCGCTGCCCCAGCATCGGTCGCGGCCTTCACGGCACCGACGTCACCCCGCACCATCACGGTCACGTAGCCGCCGCCCACCTTTTCCTTCCCAACCAGCCGGACGTTGGCCGCCTTGACCATGGCGTCCGCTGCCTCGATGGCACCCACCAATCCCTTCGTCTCGATCAGCCCGAGCGCATTCTGGGGCATCACTCCTCCAAGAGTGGTAGCATCGGCGGCGAAAATGCGTGCTCCCGCCTGGTTTGTAAAGAGCAACAGCGCGCGCTAACATCATGCGATGCTCCCGTCCCCGTGCTACGTCATCTCGGACATGCATCTGGGTCCAAGCCAGAGCGAGCTGGAGCGCAGGGTCATCGACTTCCTCCACTCCCTCGAGGGTCGCATCGGGTCACTCGTGATCAATGGTGACCTGTTCGACTTCTGGTTCGAGTGGCGGCACGTGGTGCCACGCGGTCATTTCCGGCTGCTCGCGGCGCTCGCCGACCTTCGCGAGCGGGGTGCCGATCTCCTCATGGTTGGAGGAAATCACGACCTCTGGGGCGGGGCGGAGCTGCGAGACGGTGTTGGCCTCCGCTTCGAGACCGGGGTGTGGCGCGGCGATCTGGCGGGGTGGAAGGCTGTCGTCGAGCATGGACACGGGCTCCGCTCGACGGAAGACCGGCTCTACCGGGTGCTGCTCGCCGTATTCCGGAGCCGCCTCGCGATTCGTGCCTTCTCCCTGCTGCACCCGGACTGGGCGGTGCGATTGGCGCGCGGCACATCGTCGGTGAGCCGGGAGATGCAGACGTCGGACGAGGGCGAGGGGCTGCGCACCGTCGCACACGAGCGGCTTCGGCGTGAGGCGGACACGGAGCTCGTGATCTATGGCCACTCGCACGTGGCGTCGCTGGAGCGCGTCCCAGGCGCCGGTGTGTACGCCAACGCGGGTTCGTGGCTGGTGGATCCGACGTATCTGGTGGTGACGCCGGAAACGATCGAGCTGCGGCGGTGGCGTGGCTCAGCCGAGAGTGACCTTCTCCACTCGCTCGATCGGCGTGCCGAGAAATCGCTGAGCCAGACGTAGAAACTGCTCGGGTGCGTCGGACGAGATGAAGCGGTGCGACGGCAGCGCGCCGGTGCCGGCCGGAGCGCACAGCTCTCGCTCGGCGAGCACGCTCGCGGTGGCCGCCGCGGTCTGTTCGGCGCTGTCGATGAGGCGCACGGTCGATCCGAGCTCCTCGGCGAGGAGTGGCTTGAGGAGCGGATAGTGGGTGCAGCCGAGCACCAGCGTATCGACGTGCGTCGCCGCGAGCGGTGCGAGGTACTCCCGCGCGATGAGCCGCGTCGCCGGGGTATCGAGCCATCCTTCCTCCACCAGGGGCACGAACAGCGGGCACGCGCGAGCGGCGATCTGCGCGTGCGGCGCGAGTGCGCGAATGGCGCGCTCGTAGGCGCCCGACGCGATCGTGCCGGCGGTGCCG
>DATFFQ010000027.1:0-54486 GCA_035249955.1 Gemmatimonadaceae bacterium | reverse complement strand
GTCCAGGCGATGTCGCGATTGAACCCGATGATGACATTGGGCGCGCCCGGAATGGTGACACCGTATACGTCGAGCTCTCCCGGGACCACCAGATGGACCTCGTACCAGATGGCTGGGAGCGTCAGCTCGAGATGTGGGTCGCCGGCGAGCAGCGCGTGGCCATTCCGCGTCCGTCCTGGTGCGACCGCCCAGTTGTTGCTGCCCAGGGCGTCCGAGGTATTGGGGACGCGGGGTGAGGGGTGAGCCAATCGACTGGTGAACGCACGGGCGACGCGCTGGGCTACCGCGAGTGCACGGAGCGCGCTCGTATCTGGCGTGCCGGGAGGTGGAAGCGGTGAGTGGTCGTAGCGTGGCGCGCGCTGGCCGTTGGGTTGGATGGGCTCCTGGATGGGGCTGTTCCGGGGGAAGAGTGCGTCGGCGGCGGCGGCGCCGACGAGCGCACGCGCGTGCAGCTTGCGCAGCTCCGGTGTGCGCTGGGTGAGCGTCCACCACATGCGATTGAGGAGGTGGATCGAGTTCTCCGGCTCCCACCGCGATGGGCGTTTCCCGACCATCTTGAACTCGACCGGATAGTCGCGTGGATGCAGCGCGTCGATGAAGCTGTTCACACCGGCGGCGTACGCGCGGGTCGCGCGGAGCCCTTCATCGGTCGAGTCGGCCGAGGCGAGCTTGGACTGGGCCGATGCCGGAAGGCCTAACGAGCGCGTCTCGCGATCGGCATCGAGCGCGCGAATCCCGAAGAGCTCGGTGAGTGTCCCGGCGCCGGCGCGCGTCTGGAGCTCGAGCTGGAAGAGACGATCGCGCGCCACCACGTAGCCCAGCGCGCGATAGGCATCCTCCTCGGTCGCGGCGAAGATGTGCGGCACGCCGCGCGCATCGTAGAGCACCTGGACTCGCTCGCCGAGTCCCGGGATGCTGGCCGACGCCTCACGAGGCAGCTCGGCCGTCGTGCCCATCGCCCACACACCGTTCGCTGGATCGAGAAACGCGCCCAGCGCGGGTGCGATGCCCACCGGACGCGCACCGACGTACATGGCGCCGGCGAGCACGAGCGCCGCGAAGAGAGTGGTGAGGATGCGTCGTGACCGCGCCGGCCGACTCGCGACCTTCACGGAGGGCGGGATCGCCGAAGCGATGTCGGTCACCGCTACCTGGCCATCAGGAACTGCAACACGTCCGATCGCGTGACGATGCCGCCGATCTTGCCGTTTCGCCTGACGAGTACGGCCGGGTTGGCCTTCGACAGCAGCTTCACCACCGTGTCCAGCGGCTGGTTGCCGTCCACCACCGGGAATGGCGCCTCCATCAGGTCGCTGACGGTGGCGTCGAGCAGCTTGGTGTCTTCCAGGCTCCGGGCCGACAGCGACCAGTCGCTCACCGATCCCACGCAGTTGCTCCCATCCATGACCGGCAGCTGCGACACGTCGTGCAGGCTCATCAGACGCAGCGCCTGCCGGACCGTCGCGCCCGGCGCCACGCTCACCACGGCGGGTGCGGTGCCCTCCTTGGTGTCCAGGATGCTGGCGATGGACACGCGCTCGGTGTCGAGCATCTGGTTCTCACGCATCCATTCGTCGCTGTAGAGCTTGGACAGGTAGCGCTCGCCCGTATCACAGAGGAGGGTGACCACCATGGCCTGGGGATCATCGACCTCGCGCGCGACCTGGAGGGCGACGTGCGTGATGAGTCCGCTCGAGCCGCCGGCAAAGAGCCCCTCCTCGCGTGTCAGCCGCCGCGCCATGGCGAACGCTTCCTTGTCGCTCACGGTGCGGTAGTCGTCGATCACGGAGAGATCGAGTGTACCGGGGAGCTTGTCCTGCCCGATGCCCTCTACCTTGTAGGGCACGCCCTCGATCATGTTCTTCCCCTTGCTCCGCCACAGCTCGGCGAGGATGGAGCCGACCGGATCGCCCGAGATCACCTTGATGTTCGGATTCTTCTCCTTGAGATAGCGGCCCACGCCGGTCGTCGTACCGCCGGTGCCGGCCGACGTGATGAAGTGCGTGATGTGCCCCTCCGTCTGCTCCCAGAGCTCCGGACCGGTGGTGGCGTAGTGTGCGTCGGGGTTGGACTGGTTGTAGAACTGATCGGCGAGGATGGCGTTGGGGGTCTCCTGCGCGATGCGCTTGGCCATCACCACGTAGTGATCGGGATGGTCGGGTGGCACCGCAGTCGGCGTGATGATCACCTCGGCCCCGAATGCCTTGAGCAACCGCACCTTCTCCTGCGACATCTTGTCGGGCATGGTGAAGATGCAGCGGTAGCCCTTGAGCGCTGCCGCGATCGCGAGACCGATCCCCGTGTTGCCACTCGTTCCCTCGACGATCGTGCCACCCGGCCTCAGCTTCCCGGTGCGCTCCGCGGCCTCGATGATCGGCAATCCGATCCGGTCCTTCACGCTTCCACCAGGATTGAAGAACTCGGCCTTGGCGTAGACCGGTGTGCGAATGCCGCGCGTGACTCTGTTGAGCCGGATGAGCGGTGTCCACCCAATGGTCTGGATGACATCGTCATACGGGCGGCGATTGCGTTCCACGTGCGTCATGGGGACTTCGCCTGTGGGGTGGACGACTTGAGGACGGTATCGCCGGGCAGTGGCGCCGCCTCGGGGTGCCGGAAGTACACCGGGAGCCTGAGCGACAATCCAACGGGCCGGCTGTGCAGCGTCGCCGGCTTGAAGCGGAGCTCCTCCGATCCCTTGACCGCCGCTGAATCGAGCGATGGATGGCCAGATGACTGCTCCACGCTCGTGGAGTCCGGGACCACCAACCCGGCCGTATCGATGAAGATGCGCAGCGTCACATTCCCCTGCACCTTCCGATCGTACAGCGCCTTGGGGATGCGGAACGGCAGCTCGGTGTTGAGCATCTGCGGCATGGAGTCGGGTTGAGCACCCTCTCCCGCCACCAGCTCGATTGCCTTCTGCGCCTGATCCGCATCGATGCAGGCGGTGACGCTGGTAAGTGAGAGGGCGAGAACGAGTACCGAGCGCATGGAAGGAATCTATAGAGGGACTAGGGATTAGGGATTGGGGATTGGACCTGCCTTCAAGATCGCGCTCGCGATGCGGTCTCCAGCAGTGCAGCCCCTGATCCCTGGTCCCTAGTCCTCAGTCCCTACTCCCTAGCCTCACACGTCAGCCTCACACGTCCCGCCTTCCGCATCGCGCATTTCCCGTTCATTCTTCTGCGTCTCATGAACATCACGGTCTTGATGGGCGGCACGTCCGCCGAACGGGATGTGTCGCTGGCATCGGGGCTGCGCATCGCCGCGGCGCTCCGGTCGGTGGGGCACGCGGTCACGGCGCTGGATCCGGCGACCGGCGTCATCGGGCAAGAGCGGGAGAGCGCGATGCTCCGTGCCGGAGTGGTGAAGACCGAGCCGCCGGCGATGGACGCGCTCGAGGAGCTCTCTCGGGCGTCGCTTTCTCCATCGCTCGGTGCGCTGCCCGAGGTGCGTCAGGCAGATGTGGTCTTCCTCGCTCTGCACGGGGGACAGGGAGAGGACGGCACGGTTCAGGCACTGCTGGACATGGTCGGGGCGGTGTACACCGGGAGCGGCCACCTGGCCAGCGCGCTGGCCATGGACAAGGACCTCTCCAAGAAGCTCTTCCGTGCCGCGGGCGTGGGGACTGCCGATTGGCTGATGGCATCGGCCGATGGGCGACTACCGGTTGCCGCCGAGGTGCGGAGAGTCCTGGGGTTCCCGGTGATCGTGAAGCCGTCCAAGCAGGGCTCCACGGTAGGGCTCTCGCTGGTGAAGTCCGAAGACGCGCTCGTGCCGGCGATCGCCGAGGCGAGACAGTACGACGACGAGGTAATGATCGAGCGCTTCGTTCCCGGACGCGAGCTCACCGTGGCGGTGCTGGGCGATGAAGCACTCCCTGTCGGCGAGATCCGCGCGAAGCACGAGATCTACGACTACGAGTGCAAGTACACGAAAGGAATGGCCGAGGAAGATTTCCCAGCCAACATCCCATCCGAGGTCGCCGAGGAGGCGAAGCGACAGGCGCTCCACGCGTTCGCCGCTCTCAAGCTCGGTGGCTATGCACGTATCGATTTCAGGATGACCGACACGGGTGAGCTCTTCTGCCTGGAGGCGAACACGCTGCCAGGGATGACCGAAACGAGCCTGGTCCCACAAGCCGCGGCCGCGGCCGGGATGAGCTTCCCCGAGTTGTGCGACAGAATTGCTCGGCTCGCCCTCGAGCAACGCTCGCGGAGGATGCCTTAAATGGAGTGGCGCACGACTGGTCCCACGGCCGCGATCTCGGGAATCGTCCCCGGCATCCAGTCCCAGGGATTGTGGACGGGACGGCGACAGCTCTTCGTTCGGTTCGCCGGCGAAGCGGAGACCGCGACGCTCTTCACGGCCGACATGCTCATCCGACACCTCGAGCGCGGTACCTCGCAAGGTGGATTGCATTCGGTGTCACTGAGCGGGCGTGATCCGCTGGCCAGCGCGGATCTGCTCGGCGCGGTATTCAAGTCGTGGCAGCCCGAGTTGCCGATCATGGTGGATGTCGACGGTCAGCGCCCCGAAGCCATCGACGGACTGGCGGGACGGGTGTCGCTGGTCCAGGTGACCCTGGACGTGTCGGAGTCCACGGGTGCCGTGGACCGCGCCATGGCCACGGTGGCCGCCGCGGCCAGGGCGGGATGTACACACGCTGTGGTGCTCGCGCCACGGGATGGGGCCAGTGATGCGCAGCTGCTTCGACTCATCGAGCAGGCGCACACGGTAAGCGTCGGCACGAAGATTGTTGTGCATCCCCCCTCGGGCGCCGATCGTGCCCCCCCGGACAGGCGCTACGCGGCGTTGATGGAAAAGGGGATGGCAATCCATGGCGGCCTGCGGCTGACGATGCGGATCCCCCCTCCCCTTGGCATGCGGTAGCAGGCAAAGCGGCCTCGCGGTTCCGGCTTGCGATGCGGGAACCGGGAGCACATGCTCGTGTTATAAAACAAGCTGTCCACCACGCAGGTCCGCATGGCGTTCTCGATCTCAGACGAGCAGGACTACCCTCGCATCACCCCGGCGGTGCAGTGGCTGATC
This sequence comes from Gemmatimonadaceae bacterium, assembly GCA_035249955.1. Classification (GTDB taxonomy): domain Bacteria; phylum Gemmatimonadota; class Gemmatimonadetes; order Gemmatimonadales; family Gemmatimonadaceae; genus DATFFQ01. The sequence continues at coordinate 49,431 of DATFFQ010000027.1, read as the reverse complement.
GCGATCAACGTCGCGATCTTCTTCCTGCAGCTCACCGTCGTGAGCGAGGCCGACATGAGGAGCGCACTCGCCTTCGAGATGCGCAACCTCACCGAGCGCCCCTGGACCATCGTCACCTACATGTTCATGCACGCCGGGTTCTGGCACCTGGCGCTGAACATGTACACGCTGTGGCTGTTCGGCCCGCGCGTGGAGCGCGAGTGGAACGCGGCTGCCTTTGCCCGCTTCTACGTCTGGTGCGGACTGGGCGGCTGGCTGTTCCACCTGATGCTGACCGGCCGCAATGGTGGAAACGCCTATCTGCTCGGCGCGTCGGCCGCCGTGTTCGGCGTCATGCTCGCCTACGCCATGCGGTGGCCCGACGAAGAGATCCTCTTCTTCTTCTTCATTCCAATGAAGGTGAAGTGGCTCGTCGTGCTGCTCGCGGGGGTGAACCTTGCGTTCGGGATGGCGAGCATGGGCAACGGCGGATCGGGCGTCGCCTACTTCGCCCACCTCGGCGGGCTCGCGTTCGGCTGGCTGTACCTCCGGTGGTCGCAGGCGCCGAGCATCGACCGGCTTCGGCAGCGCATGTCACAGATTCCCGACGTGCCCGATGAGCCGCCGCGTGCCATCCCTCGTTCCCAGCCGCGTCCGCGCGAGCGCATGAGTGAGGTCGACGAGATCGTCGCGCGCAGCAACGCGCTGTCGTCCAAGCGATCATCTCCAGGCACCACCTCGCTCACCAGCCGGTTCGGCAAGAAGAAAGCAGAGGAGCTGAACGGTGTGCTCGACAAGATCTCCGAGCACGGCATCGAGAGTCTCACGCGCGACGAGCGGAAGCTCCTGGAGGAGATGTCGAAGAAGCTGCGTGGCGGTGAAGCAAGGGACTGAGAGGGTGACGCGAGTGGAGTGAGTGACAAATGTCGTTCACATCACTCGCATAATTTTGTTACTTCCCTGGACAAAGGCTGGTCTCTACGGGTAGCTTCTCAGTATATGCCGGCGCGATGAGCGCTGGCCGTTGCCGCCGCGAGAACGGCGTGGCGGCTCCTGCCCCCCGGTACTGCCGGGGGGCTCTTTTTGTGGGAAGGTCACTGGGCTTGGAGGGTCTGTGAGAAGGGTGACGAGAGTGAAATGAGTGACAGGGACCAGGGTGAGGAGCATGAAGCTGCGTGATGAGCCCATCACGTGAGCTCATTCTCGTCACTCCGGCCTTTGTCACTCACTCCACTCTCGTCACTCACATCACGGGCTTTCCAGCTCTCTCAATCTCGACCTTCCGACCGCCTCCCTCGGGGCGCGCACTCCCAGCCACTCCGCCACCGTCGGTGCCGCGTCGATCGTGCGTGCCGGGCCGATGCGCCTCGGGCCGAACGCGCGCCCGTACGCGCAGAGCACGGTGTACATGTCGCGCTCCACGGAGGGAAAGCCGTGGTCGCCCGACGGGCTCGCGTCGGAGGTGAGTGGGCCACGCGCATCGCGGCTCCAGTAGTAGCCGTCGGCGAGCGAGTAATAGAGCTCGCCCCCCACCGGACCGCCCACGCCTAACGAGTCGTGCTCGGCGGCACGCCACAGGTGCGTGATCACGCGGTCGCCGTCGCTGCCACGGGCGTCGAGCAGGGCGCGCTCGGCGGCGGCCAGGACGGCCGGCGCCTCCGACGGAGGCACGATCCCTCCCTTCCAGTCGGTGGAATTGACGACCACCCAGTAGCCGTTCGGGGAGAGGACGCGCGTGCGCGTGAGGTCGATGCGCCCCGCAGAGTCGAGCGCCAGGAGCCCGGCCCGCATGAGCGCGACGTTGGGCCGGAACGTGCGCCAGGTGGGTCGCATGCCGTGGTCGCCCGACACGAAGAGTGCCGCGTCGGGCGACTCGGCAACCAACCGCAGCAGGTGACGCATGCGCAGGTCGGCCAGCATCCAGGCGCGCTGCCGCACCTGCTGGATGCGCCGTGCTCGCGCGGCGTCGTACTGCGGCGTGTCGCGCGACACGTAGCCGTACCAGACGTGCTCGATCTCGTCGATCAGCGGGAAGTAGTCGAGCAGCAGCGAGGCGCCCAGCTCCCGCCACGCCCACTCCACCCCCAGCATCGACTGACGGGTGAGCAGCTCCAGGCTCTCCAGGTAGCGCGCCTCGGCGGTGCCATCGCCACCCTCCCAGAGCGGTGGTCCGAACGCACCGCTTTCGAGGAGCCGAGAGGCGCCGTTCCCCAGCCACCCCGGTACCGCGGCGGCGTACGCGCTCTCGACATCCGGGCGGTTGGCGTCGATGCCGTGAAGCGCGGTTTGATACAGCACGAAGCTCGATGCATCGGCCGCGAGCGCGAACAGCCGAACGCGCACGAACACGCGGCCATCCCGTGCCGGCAAGCGCAGCGGCTGGGAGAAATGACGGGCGAGCTCACGGCCGGCGAACGGAGTGTCCTCCACCGGCTCCGCAGCCACCCTGATCGCACCGTCCGTGGCTCGGCGGCCAGCAACGAGCGCGTGCGTGTAGCGGTCCCGCCCGTGAAGGAGAGTGAAGATGGAGTCGTCGCCGGCTTTCCAGGCGATCTCGAGCGGAGGCTGACCACCGCTGCCGAGCGCGTCGAGCCCTTCCCATCCGCGTGCAGGTCGGGGACGTACGGTGCGCTCGGTGATGACCACGTGCGGCGCGATGTCGGTGTTGTAGCCGTTCAGCACGTGCACGTTCGGACGCGAGAGGGCTGTTTCCGCGTCGCGTCGTGCCGTCGACAGCACACTGTCGGGCTCACCACGGACGGGCCGGTACCCGGGAGGCCCGGGCGCCTGAGTCGTGTGGTGCGCGACGATCACGCGCCCCGACGAGGCGGCCGAGATCCAGATGGGCTCGGCGCGCAGCGCGTCGGCGGAATAGCCGGAGATGAAGTCGGTCAGAGTGTGCCGGTCGCGTGGTAGCGGCGGCTGCGAGTTCCCCGAGATACCATTGACGTTTCCGTACGCACCGGTCCACAGGGAGGCGTGACCGGGAGCCGTGTAGCTGGGGAATGCGGGCCGGGCGTAGTCGGCGCACGCCGAGCTGTCGAAGAGCGTACGGATGGCGGGTATCGCCGCGGCGTCGATCGTCTCCCTGGCCCGCCGCTCGTTGAAGGAATCGAAGCTGACGAGAATCGCGCGGGCGTTTGCGCGTGGCGCGTCGCGCGTGGCGCGCTGCGCGGGTGGAATGCCGGGCGGCGTCGGCGCGCAGGCGAGGATGGCCAGCGCACCCAGCGCAGAAACCCCGAGGGGGTGAGCCGCTCGCACGATCACGAGCCTCTCACCCCCTCGAGATGTCCGCGCCACGCGGGACGCGCCACGCACCATGCGCGACGCGCCACGCGCTAATGCAGACTATACCGCACCGAGAGCTGAACCTGGTAGTTCGATGCGAAGTTCTCGGTGTTGAACTGACGCGTCGCGGGATTGAAGGTGAAGACGCCCTGCGACGTCTCGAGCGGACCGGCGATCTGCCTGACGTGCGTGAGCAGGTTGACGTTGGCAAAGTCGCCCTGGCTCTGGATCCGTCCCCACTCATCGTTGAGCAGGTTCGGAAGGTTGAAGATGTCCAGCTGGACTGCCAGGGTGTTGCCCCTGATGCTGGGCAGCGATTGGCGGATGGACAGGTCGAGGAAATTCTGCCAGGGTGAGCGGCAGCTGTTACGCTTGAGGATCTGGCCGCGATGCTCGCTCAGGCATTCCGACTCGTTGATGAACCGCTCGAGCGCTTCCGCCTGCTCGGCCGGCGTGACCGATGTGCCGATGGGATCGAAGATGATCTCGTTCGGGTCGTTGGCGTCGGTCGGGACATACACCAGGTCGTTGCCGTTGCGGCTGTCGGCGTTCAGGTCACCGCGGCCGCCCGATCCGGTGTACACGTAGTCGAACGGATTGCCGGAGATGCCACTGTAGATGAGGGAGATGTCCGTCTTGAAGTTCCGCCACGGCAGCGTATACGTGCCGCTGATCGACACCTTGTGCGGCTGATCGAACAGCGAGATGCCCAGGTTCTCCTGGAGGTGGTCGCCGGACAGCGTGCGGCCGAACTGCCAGTTGGAGATCGCACGGCTGGAGCCGAGCGTCTGGACGTCGCGCACCTTGGAGTAGGTGTACGAGCCGCGTGCCTCGAAGGCGCCGGAGAATCGCTTCTGGATCTGCCCCGTGAGGTTGTACGCGTAGTCGCGCGACTGGTTCGTCACATCGATGACTTCGGAGAAGCGATTCGACACGACGGACGGATTCGACGTGGCGTTGGCGTTGATGGCGCCGTACATCACGCGGCCATTGCGATCGGTGCCCTGCACACCGACGAGGTTGCGGTTGATGTAGAAGAAGTTGTTGAGCCCCTTGGTGTAGAGCCCTTCCAGCGTGAGCGTCACGTCCCCGGGGAGCAGACGGTCGTAGCCGAGCGCGAAGCGCAGGGTCTGCGGGAACTTGAGGTCCTCATCGAGCAGGTTGACCGGGCCCACCACGCCGGTCGCGAGTCCCTGACCGTTGGCACACGCCGTGGGCTGACTCTCGATGTCGGGCGTGAACGCCGGTGCCGGTCCGGGAGCCGACGAGCTGGGACTGCAATTCAGGAAGCCGAGGTTGCTGCCGGAGTTCTGGAAGGCATTTCCGATCCACACGAAGGCGGGCCGTCCGACGAATACACCCACGCCACCGCGGAGCTGCTGAGTCATGTCGCCGCGGATATCCCAGTTGAAGCCCAGGCGCGGCGACCACTGGAGGTTCCCCGACGGCACGACGTCGGTGCGGCGGCCGTAGAGCGTATCGACCACCGGCGTGAAGCGCGGCTTGTCCCGGAGGACCGGGATGTCGGCACGCAGTCCGAACGTCAGCGAGAGATTCCGGGTCACCTGCCACAGGTCCTGCGCGTAGAAGCCGTATTGCGCGGCGTTGAACTGTGCCACGACGCCGTTGCCGAGATCGCGCGCGAGACGGTAGGTGTCGGCATCGCCGGCCTCGAGGTCATCGAGACTCAGGAACGACCACACGCCGAACGAGCTCTCCGTGAACAGGTTCCGGATCTTGAAGAACTCGTTGTGCGTGCCGACGGTAATGGTGTGCGCCCCGAACGGCATGCTGAAGTTGTCGGTGATCTCGAAGATGTCCTGATCGAGCTCGTTGCCCTGCGAGAACTGCTCGGCGCCGGCCTGGAGGGTGGTGATGCCGCCGTTCGGGTTCGGCACGCGAACGCTCACCAGCGGCTGGCGCACGTTGGGCGTACGCGAGTCGCGGATGCGATTGTAGCCGACGATCAGCTCGTTGTTGGCGCCGTTGTTGAAGTTGGTGTGCAGCTGCCCCACGGTAGCGTGCTTCTTCGAGTCGAAGAAGAAGCCAGCGCTGGTGAGACCGAAAGTCGGGTTCGACGACGCGGTCGAGCGCGAGAACACATCGTCTTCCGCGCTGCCGTAGTTGTGGCGGATGAACAGGCGGCTGTTCCATTCGGGGAGCGCGAGGTCGATGCGCCCGAAGAAGTTGAGCAGCGGGTTCTCGTTCACCACTCGTCCCGGGCTTCCGGCCTGGAGGCCGTACCCCTCGAGGATGCTGGTGAACCGGGCCACGTCGGCCTCATCGACGGGCACCGGCACGGTGGACGATGACGACTGTCCCACGAAGGGGCCGAACGCCGGCGCCTCGCGGGCCTGCCACTCGGGTGCGACGAAGAAGTGGAGACGATCTCTGATGATCGGCCCGCCTAACGAGAAGCCGTACTGCTGCTGATCGAACTCCGAGTTCCGGATGAAGTCACTGTTCTGCGCCAGCCCCTCGTTGCGCGTGTAGTAGAATGCCGTGGCGCGGAAGTCGTTGGTGCCGCTCTTGGTGACGGCGTTGATCAGCACGCCGGCGAAGTTCCCCTGCCGTACGTCGAACGGCGTGAGCAGCACCTGGTATTCCTTCACCGCCTCGATGGTGATCGACTTGCCTCTCGCCTGCCCGCCGGGCTGGCCGGTGGAGCCGAGGCCGAAGATGTCGTTCTCGCTGGCGCCGTCGATCTGGATGTTGTTGAAGCGGTTGTTCACGCCGCCGCCGGAGAGGCCCGGGCCGCTGGTCGAGATCTGGGGCGTGAGGCGCACGAAGTCGGTGAAGTTGCGGTTGAGCGTCGGCAAGCGACGGAGCGCGCTGTCGGACACCAGCGTCTGCACGCCCTTGTGCGACGCCGAGAACACCGGGTCTTCCTCGGCCGTCACCTCGACGGTGGCGAGCTCGGCGGCGCGCCGGATGAGCACGAAGTCGACGCGGAGGTTCTGCCCGAGCGTGACAAAGAGCGTATCGCGCGACTGCGGCTCGAAGCCGAGGATGCGTACGTTCACCGAGTAGGGACCGCCGACCTCGAGGCTCTGCACGTAGTAGCGGCCATCGGAGCGGCTGAGCGTTCCCGTGCTGAAGCCGGTGGCGCGATTGATGACCTGGACCTGCGCCGCCTCGATACCGACGCCGCTCGAGTCCGTCACCCTGCCGCTGATCGCGCCCGTCGTCACGCCCTGAGCGCGCAACGGAGTGACATCGCTCGCCACGAGCGCGGTGAGGGCCGCGGCCAGTGCGAGAATCCTACCTGTCTTGATCATGCTTCGGGCTCTCCTCTGGAAGGTCGGAACGTGAGCGTGGGCTGCGACACGTGATGAGAAAACGCGGGCGAGGCGTGGTGACAAACCACGACCGCGCGCACTGAGGAAGTACGCGAAGGCGAAGAGTCGCGGTTCATTTCTGGCTGCAGGCTCGCCTCCGGTTGCGAAGGATCGAGCATGGAACTAGGAGGATGGATGGCGAAGTTCCAAAGTGCGCCGTTAACTGGCATCACAAGAGTAATTCTCGGATCACGATTGGGATAGAGTGAGGCGCGCGTGGTGCGTGGTGCGTGGCGCGTGGCGCGTGGTGCGTGGCGCGTGGTGCGTGGCGCGTGCGCGTGGTGCGTGGTGCGTAGCAGGTGATATGTCGCGATGCGTCCTTTCTCCCACTTCACGGCGCACGGACCGGGCATCATCGTCCGTAACCACCATCTACCTCTTTGCTGGTTAGGCCGAAAACGGCGAGCTTCGGTGCCGACCCACGGGCTCAATAGAAACCCTGGGGCAGGGCCAAGCTGTCACATCGGTTACAGCGTTGCCGGCCGGGCAACCGAGCCGGCGAAACCCGCTTCCGCGGGGGTCGTAGGGTGCTCGGACCCCCGGAGAAACGGCTCACTTCAGCAGGACTGGAGCAACCATGAACGTTCTGCTATTTGTCGCGGCGCCCTTCCTGTTCGCCTCCAATACGTCGCGGGTGCTCTTCACCCCCGATGACACCGCCTCGCGGAACGCGACCGTCAACGCCGCTGGAGCTCGCCGGATCGATGTCGAGGCGCATGCCGGCGATCTGCGCATCGAAGGGCGGGCCGGGATCACCGAGGTGCGCGTGCGAGGCGTGGCGCGTGCGTCCGACCCGGACGATCTGGAGGACATCAAGCTCATCGCCGACCGCATCGGCGACGTCGTCCGGATTCGGGCCGACATCCCCGACAACAGCTGGGGGAATCGCTGGCGCGCGCTCGACATGGTGATCGAGGTGCCCGACAACATCCCGCTCGACGTCGAAGACGGCAGCGGGAACGCCGAGTTCATCGGCACGGCTGCGCTCGAGCTAGACGATGGCTCGGGCAACATTACGATCCGCGATGCGAAGGGGCTGGTGCGGGTGGAGGATGGCTCGGGCAACATCGAGATCGACAAGACCACGGGTGACATCGAGATCGAGGATGGATCCGGCGAAATCGACATCCGCGACGTGCAGGGCTCGGTGATCATCAGCGAGGATGGCTCCGGCAACATCGACGTGCGCGGTGTGAGCGGCGCCGTCCGCGTGCGCGACGACGGGTCGGGTGGCATCACCGCCGAGGATGTTGGCGGTGACTTCGTCGTGGAGAGCGACGGCTCGGGCGGGGTGCGGCACCGGAATGTGAAGGGGACGGTGCGGGTGCCGCGGGACTCTCGTTGAGCGGGAGGCGGGTAGCGAGAGTGATTACCAGTAATTCATAGTAATCCTGCATGCTGTAACGAGACGTAAGGTCATAAGCAGAGCTCCTTACGACCTTACGTCCCCTTACAGCATGCAGGATTACTATGAATTACTGTTAGGCGATTATAAAAGATCTGGCAGCGCCTTGAGGCTCTGGGTGAGGAGGAGGTCGAAGAGATTCTCGCGTCGGTGATTGTAGCGGAACTCCCATTCGTAGAGATAGAGCGGGAACTTCGCGGGACTCACCCCGTGGTGCTTGATGAACTTCCCCTTGGCATAGCTCCAGAAGCCCTCGAGCCCGTTGATGTGCACCTTGCCGCGGCTGAAGCGCCGGCCGTGATCGACCCGGAGGTGCCGGTAGCCGCAGAAGGCCAAGGTATCATAGCCCTTCCAGCGATCGGTGTAGACCAGGGTGCCGCGCTTGACCCACTTGAGCGTCTGATCGCGAATGGTCTCGGCACTGCAATTGGGCACCACGGTCACCTGCACGCGGCCGTGGCGTTCCAGGATCCCGAAGACGGGCGTCTTGTGTGGCGTCGAGCGCCCGCGGTTCCGCGCCAGGCCGCGACTGCGTTTGGGCCGGCGCGGCCCGAAATAGCTCTCGTCGGCCTCGACCTCGTGCGTGAGGAGCGTCGGCGCCGCGTCGGCGAGAATCGCCCGCCGGACGAGCATGAACGCCTTGTACGCGGTGGGATAGCTCACCCCGGTCTGGAGCGCGGCCTGGCTCGCCGTCAGCTCGAGCTCGAAGAGCTTGACGAGCCAGAGCCAGGTGGCATCCGGCACGCGACTCACGCCCGCCCAGCTGCCGGTGCGCACGCCGAAGGTGTAACCACAGCGGCGCGTGCGGCACCGCCAGCGCCCCTCGCGGAGGGGGTAGGGATTCCAGCTCGCGCAGCGCGGGCACCGCAGCCGTCCGCCCGGCCACCGTCGCTCGCTGAGCGTGCGCCGCGCGGTGGCCGGACTCCGAATCATTTTCTGAAACTGCTGCACCCGCATGGCTCGAAAGAGTAGCGAGCCCCCGGCGTGCTGCCAAATCTTTTACAATCGCCCACTGGTAATTACCCCCCTTCCAACCTTTCTGGTCGCTGTGTCATCCAACCTCACGCACCCTTACGGAGCGTATCGATGAGCCGAGTGATTCTCACCGCGCTGGTGCTGTGCACGGGCGCGCTCCCGATCGCGGCGCAGCCGCAGACGGTGACCAGCGACAGCGGATTCTCGTGGCGTGGACGCATTCCAGCCGGCGCCTGGCTTCGCATCCACGACTATCGCGGGTCGGTAAAGGTCGTTGCCGCCGAAGGCGAGGTGGCCGAGGTGCGCGCCGAGGTGTCGGATCGCGGCCGAGAGGGTGACGCCATCGCGTTCGAGATGCTCAACGACGGCAACGACGTCATCATCTGCGCCTATCCGGCGGGTGCGGGGTCGTGCAGCGAGGATGGCGTGCGGGTCGACCGTGAGGGGCGTGCCCGGCGCGACCGGCATCGCTTGTGGGCCGATTTCACGGTGCGTCTTCCCAAGGGAGTGCACGTGCGCGCGGCGAGTGGCAATGGCGATGTCATGGTGACCGACGCCGGCGCCGATGTCGTGGCGTCCAGTGGAAACGGCGACGTGCAGGTGAACGGTGCCGGCGGTGAGGTGGAGGCCAGCTCGGGGAATGGTCCCGTCGAGGTGCACAACGCGAACGGTCCCGTCGAGGCCTCCACGGGCAACGGTGAAGTGCGGGTGACGACGGCGCACGGCCCGGTGAGCGCGAGCTCCGGCAACGGCGCGATCGAGGTGCGGATGACGACGCTGAGCGGCCGCGGCGACATGGAGTTCCACACTGGAAACGGTAGCGTCACGGTTTACGTGCCGGCCAACTTCGAGGGTGAGCTCGACTCCAACACGGGCAACGGGCGCGTGGTGACGGATTTCCCGATCACGGTGACCGGAACCCTCCAACCCAACCGCCTGCGAGGCACGATCGGAAAGGGCGGCCGGCGGATCAGAATGACGTCGGGCAACGGGAGCCTGGAGCTCAGGAAAGGGACGTAGCGGTGAGAGGGTGACGAGAGTGGAGTGAGTGACCAGGGCCAGGGTGAAGGGCATGAAGTGGGTGATGGACTCATCACCCTACCCTCATGCGCTTCACCCTGGCCCGTGGTCACTCACTCCACTCTCGTCACCGACGTCACTGACCCGGAGTTCCCCCGATCTCTCCATACGCTCCCCTTGACATTCTACAGGAGTTGGGCGATTCTCTTGTAGAACGTCTAGGGGAACGCCATGACCGAATCGAATGCCGACGTCCTCCAGGGGACGCTCGATCTCCTCGTCCTCAAGGCCCTCTCGCTCCAGCCCATGCACGGATGGGGTGTTGCGCAGCGCATCCAGCAGATCTCCCGCGAAGTGCTCCAGGTCAACCAGGGATCGCTCTACCCGGCGCTGCACCGGTTGGAGCGCCGCGGGTGGATCGCATCGGATTGGGGATCGTCGGAGAACAACAGGCGGGCGAAGTACTACCGGCTCACCGCGGCGGGACGGAAGCAGCTCGCCGAAGAGACGGCCAGCTGGCAGCGCTTCTCCTCCGCGGTCCAGCGGGTCCTCCAGGCCACAGCCTAGGAGGCGACCATGAGCTGGATGCGACGCGCGCGCGCGGCATTTCGCTCGATGCTGCGCCGAGGGACCGTCGAGCACGAGCTGGATGAGGAGCTGCGCTTTCACATCGAGCGCGAGATCGAGGAGCGCATACGCCGGGGTGAGACCCCGGCCGCGGCCCGGCACGGGGCGTGGCGCGATTTCGGCGGCCTCGAGCGCCACAAGGAGGCGTGCCGCGATGAGCGCGACGCGCGGTGGCTGGACGACGCCGCGCAGGATCTGCGCTATGCGACGCGCTCGCTGCGCGCGCGGCCTGGCTTCGCCGCCCTCGTCATCCTGACGCTCGGCTTCGGCATCGGAGCAACCACCGCGATCTTCTCCGTCGTCAACGGCGTGCTGCTGCGTCCGCTGGCGTACGCCGATCCCGACCGCCTGGTGTTGGTGTGGGAGACGGATCGGAATTCGGGCACCGAGCGTGAGGGCGCTTCGGTACCCGACTACTTCGATTTCGTCCAGCGGAACACGGTGTTCCGTGAGGTGGCGGCGTTCGAGCTGCTGGAGGCAAACCTCACCACCGAGGACGCCGAGCCGGAGCGGCTCTCCGCCGCGCGCGTCACCAGCAACCTGTTTTCCACGCTCGGTGTGGCACCGCGGCTGGGACGCGCGATCAGTGCGGCGGAGGATGTGCCTGGTGGCGAGCTGGTCGCGGTCATCAGTGAAGGGCTGTGGCGCACGCGCTTCGCCGCGTCGCCGAACGTCCTCGGCGCCGTGCTGCGTCTGGATGGCCGCCCACACACGGTGATCGGCGTCGCGCCGGCGGAGCTCGAGTTCCCGGCTGAGGGCACCGATATCTGGGTCCCGATGCAGTATGGGCCGACATCGATGCCGCGCAGCCGGCACAACGTCACCGTCATCGCGCGCCTCGCGCCCGGCGTCTCGCTGCCCGCCGCGCAGCAGAACATGACTGCGATCGCGGCGCAGCTGGAGACGGAATTCCCGGGCTCGAACGATGCCCGCGGCGTGATGCTCGAGCCGCTGGCCGATGCGATGTTCGCCAGCGTGCGCCCGGCGCTGGCGCTCCTGCTGAGCGCCGTAGGGCTCGTGCTGCTCATTGCCTGCGTGAACGCCGCCAATCTGCTCCTCGCGCGCATGGCCTTCCGCCAACGCGAGGTGGCGCTGCGGCAGGCGCTGGGAGCGAGCATGAGCCGACTCGTCAGGCAGTTCTTCGCCGAGAGCCTGCTGCTCACGCTGGCCGCGGCGGCGGTCGGTGTTGCCGCGGCGACGTTCGGCCTGCGCGCGCTGCTCCGGTTGGCCCCCCCCAACCTGCCTCGCGTGGAGCACGTTGGCGTCGATCCCATCGTCCTGGCAGTGACACTGGGCCTGTCGATCGTCGTGGCGATGGTGTTCGGCCTCATGCCGGCGATGGCGGCTCGCCGCACGCAGATGCAGGACGTGCTCAAGAGCACGCCGACACGCGGTGGATCGAGTGGTCCATCGCAGCAGCGAGCGCGGGGACTGCTGGTGACCGCCGAGATGGCGCTCGCGGTGATGCTGGTGATCGGAGCGGGGCTGCTGGTGCGGAGCTTCGCGCGGCTCAGCGATGTCGATCCGGGCTTCAGCGCGAGCGGTGTGCTCAAGGCGCAGTTCCAGCTCCCGGAGGCACGCTACCCGAGAGACTTCGCCCACTATCCCGACTGGCCCGAGATCAGGTCGTTTCAGGATCAGGTCGTCGCGCGCCTCCGTGCAGTACCGGGCGTGCGCGAGGTGGCGATCGCCGGCAGCCACCCACTGGATTCGGGCTTCACTAACAGCTTCGTGATCGAAGGGCGGGAGAGCGAAGCGGCGCAGCAGCCGGAGATGGCCACGCGCGTCGTGAGCGAGCGCTATTTCAGCGCGCTGGATCTTCAGGTCGTCGCCGGCAGGTCGTTCGAGGAGCGTGACGATTCGCGGTCGCCGCTGGTCGTCATGATCAACCAGGCAGCGGCGAGGCGGTTCTTCCCGGGAGAGAATCCGGTGGGGCACCGGCTTCGCTTCTGGGGTTCGCAGATGCGCGAGATCGTGGGTGTCGTGGAGGACGAGCGGTTCTACGGACTGGGGACGGATGCGCCCCCCGCCATGTACGCTCCCCTCAAGCAGGCACCGATGTGGGCCGGCAGCATTCTCGTGCGCGCCTCGGTCCGTCCGCAGACACTCCAGGATGCGATACGCGCTGAGGTGCGGCGCATCGATCCGGCGCTGGCGCTCTACGGGGTGGAACCGCTGGAGCGAACGCTTGCGCACACGCTCGCGCGACAGCGGTTCACGATGCTGCTGCTGGGGATCTTCGCCGCGGTGGCGATCGTGCTGGCCGTCGTCGGCGTCCATGGTGTGCTGAGCTACACGGTGGCCAACCGCCGGAAGGAGATCGGCATCCGCTCGGCGCTGGGCGCGTCGCGCTCACAGATCGTGAGGCTGGTGGTGGGGCAGGGATTGACGCTCGCCGCGGCCGGCGTCGTGATCGGCGTGCTGGGTGCGCTGGCGCTGTCGCGTCTCCTGTCGCGCCTGCTCTACGGCATCACCGCCACCGACACGGCCACGTACGCGGGCGTCGCTCTCGCGACGCTGGTGGTGGCACTCCTGGCGAGCTCGATCCCCGCCCTCCGCGCGACACGCGTGAGCCCCATGGAGGCGCTTAGAGAGTAGCGCGCGCCACGCGCCACACTATTGACTCCCCAACCGTCCCGTCTTATCCTTTCCCCTCACATCGTGAGGGGAGCGACCTTCCATGGCCCGCGAGCCGCTGGATCTGCTGCAAGGGACGCTCGACGTCCTGATCCTCAAGACGCTGTCCTGGGGACCCATGCACGGTTACGCCGTCTCGCGCTGGATCCGCCAGCGCACCGACGAAGTGCTGGCGGTGGAGGATGCGGCGCTCTACCAGGCGCTGCACCGGCTCGAGCGAAAGGGGTGGATCGCAGCCGAATGGGGCGCCTCGGAGAAGAACCGCCGCGCCAAGTTCTACCAGCTCACGCCCCTTGGTCGCCGGCAGCTGCGCGCCGAGGCCGATAGCTGGCGCCGCTACGCCCAGGCAGTGTTCAAAGTGCTCGAGACCGCCTGACGAGGCCGCGCGACATTGCCCGCATCCGCGGCATCAGCGGGGTCAGTGAGAGAGGTGACGAGAGTGGAGTGAGTGACAACGACCAGGGTGAAGAGCATGACACGCGTGATGAGCTCATCACCGTCTCAGGCCTCTCACCCTGGTCGTTGTCACTCACTCCACTCTCGTCACTCACATCACGGACTATACAGTCGCGCATCACGGACTATACAGTCGACGCACCTACCTCCCCAGTTGCCCCCGCAGCGCGCCGTTGGCGAACTCCGCATTGTGCAGGTTCACGTAGTAGCCAGCCGGATTGCGCGCGATGTCTTCGATCAAAGCGCGGTCGGCGGCGACGCAATCGCGCGAGCTTCCCTCGCTCGGCGGGGTGAGCCCGAGCACCACCGGGCCCGCGTCGCCCCGCGCGCCGCGGTGAATGTGTGCGGCGCGCGCCGGCCCAATACCGGTAGCGCGCAACTCGAAGCACACTTTCCCGGCGCCAGAGTCGAGCTCGAGCGTCGCCGAGCCGCTACCATCCGGATCACCGGGACCGGGCACTTCGGCGGAGCCGGTCAGGGCCGCCCTGAGCGTCACCGCGCCACCCTGCGCACCTGCGCTGCGCACGTCCATCACGAGCGCAATGAGCCCGACCATCCACATGACCATACAAGTCTTTCGCATGAGTTCTCCAGTTATCGGAGATACGGGGGGTAAAGCTGGCGGTGCGGAGCGGGGAGGGACTCTCGAAGTATGGGTGAAGCCATCCGACTGGCAAGACTTGGACGACTGATCCAGGTCGTCGGAACCCCACCGCCGATCTGGCAGGGTGCCGCGCGCACGCTACATCCCGGCCCCGACGGTCTTGCCGCTGCCACACACGGCCACCGCGCAACAGGCGCCTGGCGCGCCCTCGCGCGTCGCGCCAACTACGGCATCACCTTGGAAATATAGCACTTGTACAGACAACATCAGACGGCTGAATTCGAGCGGGCGAGCCGGGAATGGAACTCGCTTCTGTGGTGCCGCGACAAGAGCCAGGTCGGAAGTCGCGCTGCACACGACCCAGGCACCGAGGATTCCCGTCACTTTCGCCGATGCTCACTCGTTCGACGAAGCCACTATTCGTGTGCCCGATCCGGCGGGTCGAGCCCACCTCAACTAGGGACTGGCCCTGCCCGCCTTGCCTCTGAGCCCTTCGCCGACAGGTCCGTTCGTGCCCGGCTCCAGGTTGAGCGCAGCCGCGCGCGCCGAGGAGCTCCTGAATCGCCTCCCGGGCGTGCTCGCCGTGCGCGTGCTGCTCGACGAATCGGGCGTAATCGACGCCATTCACGTGCTCACGAACACTGACGTCTCGCCCAAGCAGGTGGTGCGAAACGTCGAGAGCGCGCTGGTTGCCGGCCTCGGCACGCGAGTGGACCATCGCAAGATTTCCGTGGCGCAGACCAAGGCCACTCGGGATGAGCTGGCGCAACCTCTGGGTGAGCGGCGAGCGGCGGTCGCGCCGGACGCCCGCCGCTATCAGTTCGAGGATCTCGAGCTGAGGCGCTCCCGAAAGGATGGCGTCACCTGCCGCGTGATCCTGCGCCGCGGTGACGCCGTGTATGCGGGGACCGCGACGGGCGCCGAGACGGAGCGCGGGCTGCTCGAGCTCGCCGCCCAGGCCACGCTCCAGGCCATCCGGTCCGGCGAGGAGCGCGAAACGCCGCTGGGCGTGAGCGGGTGCGCGATGGTGTCCTCGCGCGACCGGGAGTTCGCCTTCGTGGTGATCGCCGCGCAGGTGGCGCGGTCGACGGTCTACCTGAGCGGAAGCTGCGAGATCACGGAGAGCCCGGAGCTGGCGGCGGTGCTAGCTACGCTCGACGCCACCAACCGCTGGCTCACGAAGCAGAGCTGAAGAGGCCCGGCCGCCGCGCGGCTGCGCACCTAGACGCGCGCCGCCGTCGCCCCGCGCTCGGCTGCCAGCTCCGCGATTACGTCGGCCGCTCGATCGACCTCATCGATCGTGTTGTAGTAGTGCGGTGAGATGCGCACCGCCGACGACACGCCCTTCTCCTCGAAATCCAGCTGCGCGTACTCCCGCAGTGTGGCCACCGTGTTGATGCTACGGCTGCTCAGGCGTGCGACGATCGCCTCGCCTCGCACTCCCTCGATGGCGGCGGTCACGATCGCACACTGCTCGCGTCCCCGGTCCAGCACGCGTACCGCGGGCATGGCCGCCAGCCGTGCCCTCAGCCGGCCGGCGAGCTCCCGGCTCACGCGCTGCGCCGTGTCGATCCCGACCGCGAGCGCATAGCGCACGGCCTCGGCCTGACCAAGCACGAGCGCGTACGGGAACTCCCAATCTTCGTAGCGGCGGGCGGTGGGTTGTACGTCATACCGGTCGGCGGCAACCCATCGCGCCCCGCGCATGTCGATGAACAGAGGGTGATCGCCGCGTGCCAGCGCTCGGTCGGATGCATACAGGAACCCGATGCCGCGCGGACCGCGCAGGAACTTCCTCGCTGTCGCTGAGAGGTAGTCGCACTTCAGGCGCTCGACATCGATGGGGATCTGCCCGACGGCCTGACAGGCATCGACGATGTAGGGGACGCCCGCCTCCTCGCACACGGCGCCGACGGACTCCACGTCCTGCACCAGACCGGAGTTGGTGGGTACCCACGAGACGGTGACGAGCCGGCATCGCTGGCGCGTGAGGATCTCCCGCACGGCCTGCGGGTCCACGCCACCTTCCGGAAGGTCCGGGGCGTGCAGCAGACGAACGCCGAGCCGATCGCGCAGCGAGAGGTAGTGGATCTGATTGGATATGTAGTCGCAGCGCGACGTCACGATCGTGTCGCCGGCGGCGAAGTCGAAGGAGCTGAGCGCCTGGATGAAGCCGGTGGTGGCGTTGGCAACCACGGCCACGTTGCGCGGTGCGGCATTGATGAGTGTGGCGATGTCGGTGTAGCCGCGCTCGACCTCGCTGGCCCGTGTACCGGCGGCCTCGTATCCGCCCATGTCCGACTCCAACCGGAGGTGGGAGATCACGGCATCGAGCACGGGCGACGGCATGAGCGCGGCGCCGGCGTTGTTGAGGTGGTTGCGGAACGAGCAGCCCGGAGTATCGGCGCGCCAGCGCGCGAGCAGAGGATTCATGGCGGGAAAGGTGTGCTGATGAGCGGCACCATCGCAACGCGCGTGCGACAGCTGATTGCTGACGATTTCTTTTCACGTCCCTCGTTGCGCGACGGCGGGCGCTCGCGAACTATTCTCCTCATGCTTCGATCGTGGACACCTGCGGTCCTGCTTGTCGCGCTTCTCGGAATGGCTCCGGGCGGACTCGCCCAGTCTCCGGAGAGGGACAACGGAGAGGCATGGACGGGTGTGCGGCTGAACGCCGCCATGCTCTCCGACGTGTACGCGCGGGCCGCCGAGCTTCCGCGGCTCCGAAGTCTCCTCGTGTCGCAGCACGGACAGCTGGTGCGCGAGCGATACTTCAACGGCGCGCGGCGGTCGGGCCGCACCAACATCAAGTCGGCCTCGAAGAGCATCATCTCGGCGCTCGTCGGTATCGCCGTGCGCGACGGCAAGCTCGAGCTCACGCAGCGCGTGGGAGCGTTCTTTCCGCAGTACGTCGGTCCTCCCGCCGATCCGCGCGTTCGCGACGTGACGGTGGAGCACCTGCTCACGATGCGCGCCGGACTGCAGTCCACGAGCTTCGAGCACTACGGGCGCTGGGTCACGAGCGGTAACTGGGTGCGGCATGTGCTCACACGCCCATTCGAGGCGCCGCCAGGCGGTCCGATGATCTACAGCACCGGCAGCACGCACCTGCTGTCGGCGATCCTCACCAAGGTGACGGGGATGAGCACCCGCGAGTACGCCAACCGGCAGCTCGGTCGGCCGCTCGGGATCGTCTTCCCCCGCTGGCGCACCGATCCCCAGGGGGTCTACTTCGGCGGGAACGACATGTACCTCACGCCGCGGGAGCTGCTCGCCTTCGGCCAGCTGTACCTGTCCGGCGGGCGCTCCGGTGGTCGGCAGGTGCTCCCTCGCGCGTGGGTCGACAGCACGATGGTCCCGCGCACGCGCTCCGGCTGGAGCGGCCACGAATATGGCTACGGGTGGTGGCTGCGCGACTCCGGCGGCTACCGCGTGTCGTTCGCCTGGGGCTATGGCGGGCAGTTCGTCTTCGTGGTGCCCGAGCTGGAGCTGGTCGTGGTCGCGACGTCGGACGCGAACGTGCGATCCCGAGGGGGAGGGCACCTGGATCAGGTGCATGCGCTGCTGGACGAGATCGTGCGTAGGGCGAGCTTGGCTCGCCTGGCGAGTCCGTGAGAGAGTGACGAGAGTGGAGTGAGTGACAACGACTGGAGTGAAGAGCATGAGATCGGTGATGGGCTCACCACCACCTCATGCCCTTCACCCTGGTCGTTATCACTCACTCCACTCTCGTCACCCGCCTTACTGACCTTCCCCGCGACCAGCCATCAGATAATCAACCGCCAGGTGCACCAGTGTCCGCGTCCCGATCGGCAACGCCCGCTCGTCGACGAAGAACTTCGGTGAGTGGTTCGCCGGTGCCGACCGGGGGTTCGCGCTCGCCGGTGTGACGCCGAGGAAGACGAACAGGCCGGGGACCTTCTGCTGGAAGCGGGAGAAGTCCTCGGCGGTCGTCGTCGGTGTGCCGATGACGGCGTTGCTGTCGCCCACCAGCCTCTTCAACGTCCCTTCCATGCGCGCGGTGAGCGACGGGTCGTTGTAGGTCACCGGGTTCACGTTGTCGATCGTGACCTCGGCGCTTCCACCGCCGCTCTGCGCCACGTGCTCTGCGGTGCGACGGACGCGCTCGTGAATGTCCTTCTGCATCTGTGGGTCGAAGGTGCGGATCGTCCCCAGCATCACCACCGAATCGGGGATGATGTTGCGTCGCACACCGCCGTGCATGCTGCCGATGGTCACGATTGCCGGCGCGGCGACCACCTCCGTCTGCCGGCTGATGACCGTCTGGAGGGCGACCACGACCTGCGACGCGAGCACGATGGGGTCCACCCCCTGCCAGGGCATCGCGCCGTGTGTCTGGCGACCCCGCACCACGATCTGGAGGTTGTCGGAGGCGGCCATCATCCCTGCGGGACGATAGTGCAGGTGCCCGAGGGGCAGGGTGGAGAAGACGTGCAGCCCGAAGATCGCGTCGGGTTTCGGATTCTCGAGCACCCCTTGCTCGATCATGAGCTCGGCGCCACCGCGCTCGCCGGTGGGAGGTCCTTCTTCAGCGGGCTGGAAGATGAACTTCACGGTGCCGGGCAACCGGCCGCGCATCCCGGCGAGCACCTCGGCCGCGCCCAGGAGCATGGCCACGTGAGTGTCGTGACCGCACGCGTGCATCACTCCCACGTCCTGCCCGTTGTAGGTGCTTCGCACCTTCGAGGCGAATGGGACGTCGACCTCTTCGGTCACCGGGAGCGCGTCCATGTCGGCACGCAGCGCGACGACGGGACCGGGGCGGCCGCCGCGCAGGGTGCCCACCACGCCCGTGTGCGCGACCTCGGTGCGAACCTCGATGCCCAACGTGCGCAGATGGTCGGCGACGAGCTTGGCGGTGCGCACTTCCCGGTTGGACAGCTCCGGGTTCCGATGGATGTCTCGGCGCCACGCAACCACCTTGCTCTCGACCTGCGCGACCCGCCGGTCGATCTCGGCGTGCAGTGTGCTCGCCTGGTCCTGCGCATCGAGCGACCAGGCGGCACCGGCGGAGGCGGCCCACAGGGCGAGGGAACGGATGATGTTCATGCGCTGTTGAGTAAGAAGAGGGAGTAGGGACTGGGAACTAGGGATTCGAGATTCGGGATTCGGGATCTGAGATTCGAGATTCGAGAATGAGATTCGCACCCGGTCCCTAGTCCCCAGTCCAGGACTAGCCGCTGTCGCATGGGGCTGTCAATCCCGCTCGTTCCTCGTGACGCGGGTCACACTCCGTCGCTACGGCACGGCTCTTTCCATGGAAAGTGGTGTACGAGAGAGCAAGAAGGCCCGTCGGCGCGCCTCGGAACTCGCCGAGGATGTGTCGAGGCGGTCTTACCTCCAGCCGGAGGAGCTCAGATGCCCAGTTTTCAGTTCACGCTCAGAACCTCCGATCTGGCAGAAGAGTCGGGCATCGTCACCAGCGAGTCGTTCGGCGACGCGCTGACAGCGATCACCGATCATTACGAGGCGCACGAGGGAGATACGCTCGAGATCGGCGTCCGTGGGTTCCCACCTGCGCGGTACGAGTGCGTGTTCTCGTCGGGCCTCGCGGCCTGGCGACCGTCGGGCTTGCTGGCAGCATAGTCACGAGTCGCGGCGCCTAACGCCACCGTGCCCAGGCCTTCCTTTACCGGCCGGTATCAGCTCGCCCTGATACCGGCCGTTTTCATCCTGGCGACCGCCGGCGGCGCGAGCGCTCGAGCGCAGGCACCGGTACCCGATTCCGCGGTGCAGCTGCGCTACGATCTACGGCCGGGCGATCACCTCATCTACAAGCAGACGCTGGTGCGTGAGGTGGACGGTCGCCGCTCGTACGGAATCCCCGGGGTCACCGGCCGGCTCTTCGGCGAGCCGGTCGAGAGCCGCCTGCGGGTGGAGTCGGTCGGTCACGTCGTGATCGCGGCTGACAGTGCGGGTGATCTGGTTGCCGGCTTTCAGCGCACGTTGTCGGGCGTCGAAATCGAGCGTTACGTGGTCGGTGGTGAGGACCGGCTCGCGGCGCAGCGCCAGGCGCTCGAGCAACGCGTGCGTGGCGACAGCGTGGTCGCGGAAGCGAACCGTGTCACGGCGCGCGGTAGTGCACGACTGCCGTGGAGCGCCGTGCGCGAAGCGCAGAGTCGCTTGCTCTGGGACGTACACGAGATCCAGCCGCTCCCGGCTGGCGCGGTTCGCGTCGGAAGTCGCTGGAGTGCCGAGAACGCATTCGGGTACACCATGCGCGCGGTCGCGTGGGAGCAGGTCGACGACGAGCGATGCTTGCGCGCCGAGGGGGCCGGTCTGGCCGACCTTCTCTTCCCTGGGACGGGGCATCTCACCGACAGCCTGCGTCTCCGCTACTGGTTCTGCCCGGCATCCGGGCTGATGCGACGACTGGAGTTCGAGGGCACGCACCCGAACGCGGGATTCCAGAAGGTCGTCGAGCGCATCAGGCTGGAGCTGGTGGAGCGGCGCCGCGGTGAGCACCCACGCGCCTGGCTCGACGACGCATATGCGCGGCAGGCAGTGCTCACGGCGCTACAGCTCGCCGACAGTATCCCCGTCTCCACCGAGGATCTGTACGAGCTGCTCGCCGTTGCCGACGCCGCGACGCGGACGCGCATCCTCGGGCTGGCATACCGGCGCCGCCTGCCACCGCCGCCGGTGGCGGTGCTGGACACACTCTCCGGGAGCGAGAGCGCACGGGTGCGCGCGCTGGCCGTACGCGTGCTCGAGAGTGTGCCGGTCGCAAGGGCGCGTTCACTCATCGAGCGTGCGCACGCCGACTCCGACTACTTCGTCCGAGATGCCGCGGCGGCGTGGATGCGGCGGCAGGCGTCGTCCGGTGAGGTGCCGCGCACCGTCACGGATTCTGCCGGGCGGTGTGCGGTGCCGCGCGAGTGGCCGGCGCTGGCCGCGCGCTCGCGGACCCTGGCAGCCCAGCCCGTGGGCACGCAGGTACGTGGAATGGGGGGGCAGGAGTGGGGCGGGTGGCCCTATGTGATCCAGGTGCCGGAGGAATATCGCGGCGACCAGCCGGTGCCTCTGCTGGTCTACCTCGCGGGCAACTCCGGAGCAGCGCTGGAGGGGCTGCAGATCGCGAACGACGCGTTCGAGGACACCGGATATCTGGTCCTGTATCCGAACGCGGGGGCCTTCTGGTGGGATCAGCAGGCCACGGCGATGCTGCACGCCCTGCTCGAGCAGACGATGCGACAGTTCAACGTCGATCCTGACCGGATCTACGTGACCGGACTGAGCAATGGTGGCACGGGCGCCTTCTTCTTCTCGTCACTCTGGCCGCACCGCTTTTCGGCCGCGGTCTCGGCGATGGGGGCAGGCTTTTACTCTTTCGCGGTGAGCGCCGCGGATCGTCCATTCCCGACGAACGTCGCCAACCTGCCGCTTCTCTTTCTCCATGGGCGGCGCGACGCGGTCATCTCCGATTCCGCCACGCGCGGCACCGTACGCGCGCTCACCGGCCGCCGCGCGCCGCTGGAGATGCACCTCTTCGACGATCGAGGGCACTCGCTGACGCCCGGTCGTGGCGACGATGGCATGACGCTCCGCTTTCTCCAGCGATTCACGGGCCGTGCAGCGCCGCGCAGGCTGCAGTACAGAACCGTGACTCTGCGCAATCCGCGGCACTACTGGCTGGAAGTCCTGGAGCGGGCCGAGGTCGCGCCGGTCCGCGGCGAAGGGAATGATCGGGATCTGGCGCAGCGCGTGCGCGATGTCCTGTCGGGGCGCAGCGTCGTGGAGGTGACCGCATCGATCTCGGATGACAACGTGGTGCGGCTCGACACGAGGAACGTCCGGCGGCTCCGACTGCTGCTGCGTCCCGATCTGCTCCCTGGAGATGCTCCGGTGAGAGTCGTCCTGAACGGGCGCGAGGTCTTTCGCGGCGCGCTTTCGCACGACTGCGCGCTCCTGGAGCGGACCTGGCAGGCAACGGGCGACCCGTACCTGGCGTACAGCGCGGAGCTGGCCTTCGACGCCGACCGGTAGGGCCACCGCCCCC
This sequence comes from Gemmatimonadaceae bacterium, assembly GCA_035249955.1. Taxonomy (GTDB): domain Bacteria; phylum Gemmatimonadota; class Gemmatimonadetes; order Gemmatimonadales; family Gemmatimonadaceae; genus DATFFQ01. The sequence continues at coordinate 27,082 of DATFFQ010000027.1, read as the reverse complement.
CCGCGCGGCCCGCGTCGTGCAGGCAATACTCACGGGTCCCTCGACGCAACTCCTCTCCACCTCCAGCTGAGGAGGAAGTCATGTACGCAGTCTTGCGGCGGTACAACACGCACAGGGGGTCGGCCGAGCAGATCCTTCAGCGCGTCAACCAGGGGTTCGTCCCGCTGATCAGCAAGACGCCCGGCTTCGTGGCCTACTACGTGGTCAACGCGGGCGACGAGATCGTGAGCGTGAGCATCTTCGAGGACAAGCGCGGCGCCGACGAGTCGACCAAGGCGGCCTCGGAGTGGGTACGGCAGAACCTCCACGGGCTCATCACGACGGCTCCGGTGATCATCGCCGGCGAGGTCGGCGCGCAGCACCTGGCCACCGTGCCCTGACGGCTCGCTAGTCTCCCAGCATCATCTGCCGCTCGAGAGCGGCGTAGCGCGTTTCGGCCTCCCGCTCGGGCGCAACGAGCGAGACGATCACGCCCGCCAGGAATGACAGCGGGATGGTGACGAGCGCCGGATTGCGGAGCGGGAACAGCGCGCTGTCGCGGCCGAGCACGTCGATCTGAATCGATGGCGAGACGTAGATCAGCGCCAGCGTGGTAACGGTGCCGAGCACCATGCTGGCCACGGCGCCGTTGGTGGTGTATCGCTTCCAGCAGATCGCGAGCAGCAGCGCCGGAAAATTCGCGCTGGCGGCGATCGCGAATGCCAGCGACACCATGAACGCCACGTTCTGATCCTTGAACGTGATGCCGAGCAGCACCGCGACGAGTCCCAGGCCCACCGTCGCGACACGCGCGACCTTGAGCTGCTCGCCGGCGTCGGCATTGCCGTGCCGGAACACGCTCACCCACAGATCGTGCGACAGCGCGGCGGCGCCGGAGAGGGTGAGGCCGGCCACCACGGCGAGAATCGTCGCGAACGCGACGGCGGCGATGAACCCCAGAAACGCCGTGCCGCCCAGGAACTCGGCCAGCAGCGGCGCCGCCATGTTGCCGCCGCGGTCGACGCCACGAATCACCTCGGGTCCAACGAGCACCATCGCGCCGAAACCCAGGATGAACGTCATGAGGTAGAAGAACCCGATCAGCCCGGTGGCGAAGAACACGGAGCGGCGCGCAGCGCGGGCGTCGGGCACCGTATAGAAGCGCATGAGGATGTGCGGGAGTCCCGCGGTACCGAACATCAGCGCCATGCCGAGCGAGATGGCGTCGAGCGGCCTGGACACGAGCTGTCCGGGCGCGAGCATCGCCGCGCCGTACCGGTCGGAAGCAGCCGCGAAGAGCGCCAGCGGACTCATACCGAATCGTGAGAGCACGAGCAGCGCGAGAATCGAGGCCCCGCCGAGCAGCAGCACCGCCTTGACGATCTGCACCCAGGTCGTGGCGATCATCCCGCCGAAGAGGACGTACGCGATCATCGCTGCACCCACGATGACCACTGCGACCTCGTACGACAGCCCGAACATGAGCCGGATCAGCCCTCCAGCTCCTACCATCTGCGCGATGAGATACAGGATGACCGTGGCCAGCGTGCCGGTGGCGGCGGCTACGCGCACCGGCGTCTGGCGCATCCGCATCGCCACCACGTCGGCGAACGTGTACCGGCCGAGGTTGCGAAGCGGCTCGGCGATGAGGAACAGCACCACCGGCCATCCCACCAGCCAGCCGGTGGAGTAGATGAGGCCATCGAAGCCGGTGGTCGACACCAGACCGGCGATGCCCAGGAAAGAGGCGGCACTCATGTAGTCGCCGGCGAGCGCGAGCCCGTTCTGTCCCGCACTCACCGTGCGGCCGGCGGAGTAGAAGTGCTCGGTGGTCTTGGTGCGCCGCGCCGCCCAGTACGTGATACCCAGCGTAGTCGCGATGAAGAGAAAGAAGAAGACCATCGCGACCACGTTGGGCTCACCGATCCTCGTCGCCTGTGCAGGCGACGCCGCTTGCTGGAGCATCATCATTCGGTGCTCCCCTCGCGCGCGCGGTGCAGCGCCTCATCGTATCGGGTGTTGGCCCAGTGCACGTACAGCCACGTCAGCAGCCACGAGACCACGATCACCAGCGCTCCCAGGAGAATGCCGAGGCTCAATCCTCGGGTGAGCAGCGAGCCCATGAGCGGCTTCTCGAACGCAATGAGCGCGATGAAGCCGAAGTAGTTGATCACCATCGCGACCGTGAGGGCAATGGCGATTCGCCAGCGCCTCGCCGCGAGTGCACGGATGCGGTCAGTCATGCGAAGGGAGGGGCGAGGGATGAGGGGCGAGCTGGACGGCGTTGGTTGCGTGTGGCGGACGAGATAGACAAGAATTCAAACCTCGCCGCAAGGCCCAATCCCCAATCCCTGGTCCCCAGCCCCGCTTCATGGACAGCTCGTGGGTCGATCGCATACGCGCGGGGGACGAGCGCGCCTTCGAGGCGATGTTCAGGCATTACCACGAGCGACTCTGCCAGTTCGCGGCCGCGCTCGTGCGCTCGCCGGAGACGGCGGAAGAGATCGTCCAGGATGTCTTCCTCAACATCTGGTCGAGCCGGCACGACTGGCAGGTGCGGAGCGGAATCACGGCGTACCTCTACGGAGCCGCGCGCAACCGCGCGCTCAATTACCTCGCGCACCGCAGGATCGAGCGCGCCCACGAGCAGCGAGCGCTGCGAGAGCAGGCGATGGCTCCGGTCGCCACCCCGCCCGCCGACGAATCGCTCGTTCGCCGGCAAACTGCCGCGGCGGTGCAGGAGGCCATCGAGCAGCTCCCCGAGCGGGCGCGCCTGGTCGTGACGCTGCGCTGGCAGCATCAGCTTCGCCACGCGGAGATCGCCGAGGTGATGGGGATCTCGGTGAAGGGCGTGGAGAACCAGCTGTCCAGAGCGCTCGACATGCTCAGGCGACACCTCGGCCCCGACAGCTGACGGGGCATGTGGGGTTCTCGCTCGTTGAGCTGTCTCATCCACGTATGAGGCGACCATCCACATGACAGACGAATTCGACTGGCGGGTTCTCGATCGGTACCTCGCCGGAGAAGCCACGCCGGAACAGGTAGCCGCGGCGGAGCGGTGGATCGCGGCTCGCCCCGAGCGGGCGGGGTTCGTCGCCGGGATGCGCGCTGGTCGACCGGGGGTGGCAGCGGGCCAGTCGTGGGACACTGACGCCGCATGGCGGCGGCTCTCCGAGCGCCTGACGACGAGCAGCATCGAGAGGGCGCCCGCGTCGCCGCGCTCCGTGCGTGGCGGCTCGAGCGGTGCCGGCTCGTGGAGGCGTTGGCGCCGGCCGGTGGCGTTCGCCCTCGCCGCGTCGCTGCTCCTGGCGATCGCGGCGATACTCTGGAGGAGCGGCGGCGAGCTCGACGGCCGACGGCAGCTCCTGGACGTGGCGACCGGAGCTGGGGAGCGCCGAGAGCTCCGCCTCGACGACGGCACCCGAATTCTCCTCGGCGTCGAGAGCCGCCTGCGGTATCCCTCGGCCATGGATCGCGGTGCGCGCGACGTGCAATTGAGCGGCGAAGCGTACTTCGAGGTCGCGCATCGACCAGATCGTCCATTTACGGTGCAGGCTGGAAATTCACTGACTCGCGTGTTGGGGACGACCTTCACCGTGCGCGCCTACCCGGATGCACCGGCGGTGCACGTCGTCGTGGCGAGCGGCCGCGTGTCGCTTCGTCCGCAGACTGGGTCGCCTGATGACGGCGCCGAGCTGAGTGCCGGAGAGCGGGGAACTCTCACGCGGGATGGGCGAACGGCGGTGGAGCGGTCGGTTGACGTCGAGCAATCGCTCGCCTGGACCAGGGGGGAGCTGGTGCTCGACAACGTCACGCTCGGTGAGGCGGCGCGCGAGCTGGAGCGGTGGTACGACCTCGAGCTCCGCATTGCCGACACCGCACTGGCGTCGCGCCGCGTGACGGCCGTGTTCCGCGGCGAGACTCCGGATCACGTGCTCGAGGCAGTGGCGCTGGCTGCGGGTGCCCGCATCGAGCGGTCCGGGCGCCGAGTTACCCTGTTGCGACCGCGATGAGGTGATACCCATGCGAACGATCCTCCTGTCCCTCGTGCTGCTCGTGGCCGCGCCGATGGCGGCGATGCCGCAGGCGACGTCGGCACCCCCCGACTCGACCGCGCGGTTCAGCCCACTCCGTGGCGATGGCGGCGGCCGCGAGCCGCTCCGCCGGCGCATCTCGCTCGACCTGCGACAGGTGACGGTGGAAGAGGCGTTGCGGGCGGTGGCGCGCGAGGCGGCAGTGGGCCTCACCTACGACCCCGGCCTTCCCGGGCTGGACCGGCGCGCGACGGTGCGAGTGGATGGCGTACCCGCCGCCGACGCGTTCCTCCGTGTGATTCGCGGCTCGGCGCTCGAGCTGCTGGTGTCGACGAGCGGGCAGACCGTACTCGTTAGGCGACGCTCCGACGACGCCGACGCCCGCGGGATCATCGAGGGCATTGTCCAGGACGCCGAGGGCACGCCGGTGGACAACGTTCGCATCCAGCTCGTGGGCACCCACCTCGGTGTGCTGTCGGCGGCGGATGGCCGCTTCAAGCTGCCCCACGTACCGGCGGGACACCGGATGCTGCGCGCGGTGCGACTGGGGTTCCGTGCCGCGGAGCTCCCGGTGACCGTCACCGGCGGCAGCACGGAACACGTCGCGCTGCGAATGGACGCCGCGCCCACGCCGCTCGCGCAGGTGGTGGTGACGCCAGGATACTTCGGCGTGATGGAGCAGCCGATGGCAACGGCGCAATCGCTGTCGCGCCAGCAGCTGGAGACCGCACCGCAGCTCGCGGAGGACACGTTTCGGGCCGTGAACCGGCTGCCGGGCGTTACCTCGAGCGATTTCACGTCCGCCTTCCGCGTACGCGGCAGCGCGAACGAGGAAGTGCTGATGACGCTTGACGGCCTGCAGCTCTACGAGCCGTTCCACCTCAAGGATTTCGACGCCGCGCTCTCGATCATCGATATCGCCGCGCTGAGCGGCATGGAGCTGGTCACCGGCGGCTTCGGCGCACGCTACGGCGACCGGCTGACCGGTACCTTTCACATGCACACCGATGAGCTGGCGCAAGGCGATAACCGCACGACGCTCGCGCTCACGCTCACCAACCTGCGAGCCGCTACGCAGGGGCACTTCGCCGCCGATCGCGGGGAGTGGCTGCTCTCCGCTCGGCATGGGTACATCGACTACGCCCTCCAACTCGTCGATCCGGCGTTCGACGTGTCACCGCGCTATTACGACCTGCTGGCCAAGGTCCAGTATCGGCTCGGCGATCGGCACGACCTGTCAGTGCACGGACTGCACGCCGCCGACCGCCTGTCCTATCGAGATGATCCGCAGGGAGAGGACCTGGACGAGCTGAACACCGCGTACGGAAGCAGCTACACATGGGCCAGGTGGACCGCTCGGTTCTCGTCGATGGTGGAAGCGCGCACGCTGCTCGCGGCCGGCCATCTATCGTGGCGGCGGCGGGGCAGCAACGTGGAGCGTTTCGACGGCGCCCAGGATGTGCTCATCGACGACGACCGGGAGATGTCGTTCGCCGGGCTGCGACAGGACTGGAGCGTGAGCTTTTCGGAGCGAGCGATGCTCAGCTGGAGCGTCGACCTGCGGCGGCTGTCGTCGGGCTACGACTACCTGCGCTGGCAACGGCGCCTGTTCGTCGACGCCGACACGCTCGCGGCACGCCGGGACACCGTTCAGGTGGTCACCGCGCCGGAGGGAACGGTGATGGGTGCGCACGTGTCCCAGCGACTGCGCCCCTGGCGGCCGCTGACCCTGGAGCTGGGCGTTCGATTCGACCGGCACAGCTACGTGGACAGCGACGAGCTGAGTCCGCGATTCAACGTGGCGCTGGATGTCGGCGAGCGCACCACCATGCGTGGCGCGTGGGGTCGATACTCCCAGGCGCAGGGGATCCATCAGCTCCAGGTGCAGGACGGCATCCAGGATTTTCACCACACGGAGATCGCCGAGCACCGGGTGCTGGGCGCCGAGCATCTCTTCGCCAGCGGTGTGTTGCTGCGGGCGGAGGCGTACCAGCGAAAGATGGCGAACCCTCGTCCACAGCTGCTGAATCTCGCCAACGAGCTGGAGCCCGTTCCCGAGACGGAGGATGACCGGCTGCTCTACCTGCCTTCGAGCGCTGATGTGCGAGGGGTCGAGCTCTTTGCCCGGCGTGAGTCGGCAGAGCGCTTCGACTGGTCGGCGAGCTACGCCTATTCCGTCGCCGAAGACGTCGTCGACGGCCAGACGATTCCCCGGCTGTTCGATCAGCGACACACCGTCTACGCGGATGTGGCCTATACGCCGAGCCGACGGTGGCGATTCAGCGCGGCGTGGCAATACCACTCCGGGTGGCCGTTCACGCCAATCACCGTTCGCGTCGACACCGCAGCCGGCCCGGTGTTCATCACGCGCCGAGCCTTCGGGGAGCTGAACAGTCAGCGACTCCCGTCGTACCACCGCATGGACGTGCGCGTGATGCGGACCTTCGACACACGCCGGGGCCGGGTGCTGGCGTACATCGACATCTTCAACCTCTACAACCGCCGCAACCCACGGGCGCGGGAGGTGAACGTGATATCGCTCTCTCCCGTCCGCGTGACCGAGGGTGTCGACCGGCAGCTGCCGCGCTTACCGAGCTTCGGTGTGATCTGGGAATTCTGACCACACTCGTCGCGGCACCCAGCCGCGCAGTGCTGGCACCGCTCGTCAGTGCTTGGCGGCGCGAGGCAGCGAGATGCGGAACTCGCAGCGTGGACGGCCGGTGCGGTCGCAATGCTCCGTCACCGGAGCGCCCACCGCTTCCGCGAGCATGGCTTCGACCGCCGTGCACACCTCAGGGCGATGCGAGGTGACGGCGGACAGCGGACAACCCAGTCCCTTGATCGTCAGTGACTCTCGCCCTTCCTGGACGGTGGTAATTCCCCCCAGCTCGTCGAGCAGCACCGATGCCGCCTGGACGCGGGCGGGCAGCGTTCCGGAGGACGACGGATATGCGCGCGCCAGTCGGCGTCCGACGTCGCGCATGAGCGCGTAAAGCTCGCTCGCGGACAACCGATCGGAGAGCACCTCCACGGTCTTGATGAGCAGCGGCAGGTAGGCGCGCGAGAAGAGAGGCTCGGCGCTGGGCGCCAGCTCGTACACGAGCGCCGGCTTGCCGGCGCCGGGTCCGCGCCGCACACCCTCCTGCCGGACGAGCCCATCGCGCTCGAGCGTTGCCAGATGAGCGCGGACGGCGTTCGGCGTCAGGTCGAGCGGCTGTGCCAGCTCGTCCACCGTGTGAGGGGCGAGTCGCAGGAGGCTGACGATCCGGCCTCTTGTTGTCTCAAAAAATCTTGGGTTCCAAGCACTTAGGTGCATTGTCCGCCTGGGACCGGGGAATCTCGAACGGTTACTCGACCGAGCGCTGAGCCAGCCTGATGATCGAGCGCGCAACACAGCATTGTCAATATCTCAAGGAAGTTATTGACAAATATTTACTTGCACCAGACGCCTTCCGTTCGCAGCGGTGACGGCAGTGACGTGCGTGGAGTGAGTGATCACGCCAAGGTGAAGGCGTGAGCCGCGACGAACCCATCACGCATCTCGTGCGCTCACCCTGGTCGTGATCACTCACTCCACTCACATTACCCTCGTCATCCGGCTCGCCCCGCGCGAGCCGCTTACCCGAACACCATGTCCTCCGACACGACACAGCTCTCGGGGCCTGATCTCACGCTTGGCGTGGGAATCGACGACGTGGCCGATGGGTCGATGCTCCTCGGTCACGCCGGCGGCGAGTCTGTCCTCCTGGCGCGGCACGGAGGCGAGATGTTCGCCATCTCGTCTACCTGCACGCACTACGGCGGCCCGCTCGCCGAAGGGTTGCTCGTCGGCGATACGGTGCGCTGCCCGTGGCATCACGCGTGTTTCAGTCTGCGCACCGGCGCGCCCATCCGACCGCCCGCGCTCAACGACGTGCCGTGCTGGCGTGTGGAGCAGCGCGATGGGAAGGTGTTCGTCACCGGAAAGATCGAGCCGCCGCCGGCGCGTGCTCGTCAGGCAGCCACCAGTGCGGCGACGGCGCGTATCCCCGAGTCCATCGTCATCCTCGGCGCCGGCGCCGCCGGCAACAGCGCCGCCGAGACGCTGCGTCGAGAGGGATTTGACGGCCGTGTCACGGTGATCGACCCCGACGAAGGAGCGCCGTGCGACCGGCCGAATCTCTCCAAGGACTACCTGGCCGGCAACGCGCCGGAGGACTGGATCCCGCTGCATCCACGCTCGTACTACGAGGAGCAGCGGATCGAGCTGCTGCTCGGACGCCGCGCGACGGCGATCGATGCTCGTGCCAAGCGCGTGTCGCTCGACGACGGCAGCGCGCACTCCTTCGGCGCCCTGGTGATCGCCACCGGCGCCGAGCCGGTTCGGCTCCCGATATCGGTGGGCGAGGGAGCACGCATGCACTACCTGCGCTCGCTGGCCGACTCGCGTTCGATCATTCAATCAGCCGGTGGGTCCCGGCGCGCGGTGGTGCTTGGCGCGAGCTTCATTGGACTCGAGGTCGCGGCGTCGCTCCGCGCCCGCGATCTGGAGGTTCACGTGGTCGCTCCCGAATCGCGACCGCTGGAGCGCGTGATGGGAGCACGGTTGGGCGACTTCATCCGATCGGTGCACGAGGAGCACGGCGTGCACTTTCACCTCGGCCGAACGGCGCGGGAGATCGCTGCCGAGAGCGTCACGCTGGATGACGGCCAGCGTCTCGCGGCGGATATGGTCGTGGCCGGCGTCGGGGTGCGCCCGAACGTGGCGCTCGCCGAGCAGCTCGGGCTGGCGCTCGACCGTGGCGTGCTGGTGAACGAGCGGCTGGAAACGAGCTTCCCGGGCATCTACGCGGCGGGCGATCTCGCCCGGTGGCCCGACCCGCACACCGGCGATCGGATTCGTGTCGAGCACTGGGTCGTGGCCGAGCGCCAGGGACAAGCCGTGGCGCGGAGCATACTCGGCGACACCAGCCGGTTCGATGCGGTGCCGTTCTTCTGGAGCCAGCACTACGACGTGGTCATCGCCTACGTCGGCCACGCCGAGCGGTGGGACACGGAGGCCGTCGACGGCGATCCAGCGGTGCGTGATTGTCGCGTGTCCTACCGCCGCGGCGATCGAGAGCTGGCGGTGGCGACGATCTTCCGCGATCGAGAGAGCCTCGAAGCCGAGCTGGCGATGGAAGCGCGTGCGGCGCGCGACGCGCATCACATCGCGCTCAATTCATCCTGAACAGGTAGCTCGCTTTGACGAAGAACGCGTCGCTGTCGCGCCGGAGTCCGCGAAGGCGGAAGGCGCGGTCCTCCTGCATCACGCTGCCGTAGCCGGCGAAGAAGACCGTTCCGGGATTCGGCTGGTAGGAGAAGAGCACATCGGCGCGCAACCTGTTCGTGCGCGTGGCGAGCGCGCGCACGTAGTCGCCGGCGCCAGGATCGAAGATGAGGATCGGCGCGTTGGTCCGCGAATCGTCGCGCAGGTCGTCGGTGCGGTCGGCGTCGTACTCGCCGACGATGCGGAAGAACACGGGGCGCGACAGCTGGTACTCCAGCTTGAGCCGCGGCACGCGACGCACGCCCACCGTGGTGCCATCGGTGCGGCGGTCGTACTGCTGGTGCAGATACGATGCGTTGAGCCGCAGCTTCGACGTCGGTCGCCAGTCGGCCTCGAGCGTAGCGATGAGAATGTCGGCAGACGACCACTCGAAGAAGTTCTCGTCCTTCCCCCACACCACGAAGACGTTCCCCGAGAACTTCGAGAACTCCGGCGTGGTGAGCGAGAACACGTAATCCAGGTTGGGCAGGTGCGGCGTCCCCGTGAACGCGACGGTGTCGGCGCCGCCGCCCGCGCGCGGGAGCTCGATCGCGTAGTCGGCGTACAGGTCGTCATCGAAGCCGAACGTCTCGATGAGCAACGAGGTCCCCACCTGCCAGCCGCCACGCAGGTTCGCGTTGAAGTTGAAGTGCAGCTTGCGGTCCTGCGGGTTGTGCGCGCCCACGAAGCGGTCGTACTTCCAGGTGCCGTCGAGCGAGACATCGGTGGTGAACGTCTCGACGAGCGCACCGCGCTGCCCGAAGAGGGTGACGCGATGGTTGGCGAGCCCACGGGCGATGCCGGGCCGCGAGATGAAGCCGCTGGCGGCGCGGAAGTCCTCGTCGATCCCGCGCAGCTGGTAGCGGGCCCCGAAGCGGCGCCCGTTCCGGTTGAGCTGGATGTCCCAGAGTGGCGCGCTCGTGGTCACGTCGCCCTGCCGCGTGCGGCTCCCGGCGAGCTGCATTTGCAACGTGTAGATGCCGCCGAAGAGCAGCCGCGAGTCGACGTTCACCACACGATTGTAGCTGCTGCCATCGATGCGATCGGTGTACGCCATTCCCACGCGTGACTGCCCGCCGATGTCGCGCTGCACGCGCAGGATGTTGAAGACGGGGTTGTCGTCGCCGGTGAACGACACCGTGCGGTCGTCCACCGCCGAGAGAAACGCCACGTTCGTCCCCGATACCTTGCCTACCAGCTTGGCGGCAACGATCGGCTCGACGATCCGGCGCGTGTAGATCAGCTGCGACGGAACGGCGAACTGCTCGCTTCCCTCCAGAAAGAACGGGCGCTTCTCGGCGAAGAAGAGCGCCGAGCGCGGGTCGAAGGAGAGCTGTCCCGCGTCGGCCTCGACCTGCGAGAAGTCGGGGTTGGCGGTGCCGTTGAGCGTGAGGTTGCTCGTTATCCCCCACCGCACGTTGCCGCCGAGCTGGGGATCACCCTCCTGGTAGTCCCACCCATCGGCCTCGGGCCTCCCCTCGGCGCGTGCGGTGAGGACCGGATTGAGGTCGAGAACGAGTCCGCGACGCAGGTCGCGGAGCCCCTCGAGCGTTCCCGATTGCGCCAGGAACGATGACGCCGCGCGGCGGGCCGGGGTCCAGCTATCCTCGTGCCCCGAGTGCTGCACGCGCCTGAGGACGTTGATGCCCCACCGCTGCTCGTCCTGCGACTGGAAGCGCAGGCTCTTGAACGGGATTCGGATCTCGACCTCATAGCCGTACGCGGTCACCCGTCCCTTCGACTCGAACACGAAGTCGGGATTGAGATCGGCGCTCTCGCGGGCGAAGGTTGCGTTGTTGAAGCCGGTGCCGCGCTGGGCGCCCGTCTCCACCAGCGTGCCATCCCCTTGCACGCCAAGCGGGTTGACGGCGAAGACGGTCGCCTGACGGCCGTCGTTGAAGGTGCCGATCAGGAGCTGCACGTGATCGTCGGCGAAGATCTTGTCGCGATCGGCGAGGGTGGCGCGCACCGTCCCGTGCGCTTCGTACGCGCGCACCCCGAAGTGGATCGCGGTAGGCGAGTACCACACGAGCACCTCGGTGGAGTCCTCGGCCGGCAGCGCATCGAGCGGCGAGAACTGCGAGAACCCGGTGAGCACCGACGCATTGTGCCACGCCGGCTCATCCAGCACCCCGTCTACCGTGACATCAACCTCGATGCGTGGTGCGGTCGCCCGCAGGTCGCTGTCGCGGCCGTGGTAGACGGAGGGAGGTGCGGAGTGGAGAGTCTGTGCGAAGAGCAGCAGGGGGACGAGCATGTGCTCCCCAAGATGCCGGGGAGGCGAGCCTGCGGCAATGTGGGTGGGACGGGTGGTGGACAGGCAGACACGATCCGTTGCTCGACGTGCCGGACGAATCCACTGATTTTCGTTGGACGTGCTCAGCTCGCTCTCAGGCAACCATCGCGCCGGCTCCGCTGACCAATCTTCGCGTCAACCGTGAACGATTGGGGGAAACGATGCTCGACGTTGTGCGAGTCGTACGGGGTGTAGCACTTGCCGCCGTCATCGGGCTGGCATCGAGCGCACCGGTCGAGGCACAGGAAGGATCGCCGGCCACCGATTCGGCGGCGCGCGAAGTCCTCGAGAAGCACATTGCCGCCATCGGCGGGCGTGAGCTGCTGAACAGCATACGCACCGTCGAGATCCGACAGGACCGGGAGGTGTTCGGTCAGACCCAGAAGTCGTACACGATCACAGAGCTGGTGACGGGCCGAACGTACAGTCGGGTCGAGGGGAGCAGCGGGGTCGTCGAGATGGGCTTCGATGGGCGGCGCGCGTGGCGGCGGACCCCGTTCTTTCGCGGCTATCTGGAGGCGAACGATCCGGCGGGGCATGCGATGATCAACCGGCAGCGCCCGATCCACGAGTATCAGGAAAGCGGCGTGCGCTACGCTCGGCTGCCTAACGAGACAGTGGACGGAATGGACCTCATCGTTCTGCGGTCCACGCGCGCCGATCACCTGGGCCGCGAGATCCCGGTGAAGCTTTACTTCGATCCGCGGAGCTACCTGCTGGTGCGGCGCGTGGAAGGGGAGGCCGTCCAGACGGTGGCCAGGTTTGCCGACTTTCGGCCGGTGGATGGGCGTCTGGTGGCGTTCACCACCACGACGGAGAGTCCGCAGGTGACGGTCACGTCCCGTGTGCAGGCGATCCGGTACAATGTTCCAGTCGCCGACTCGCTCTTCGAGTATCGTGAGGCAGGCGGCGCCGTCGCGGATTCGGCCACCACCCCCGCGTCACTGGCGCGCGGGCCGGAAGCGGCCACGGCCGGCGGCACCTTCGCACCCGACGACGTCATTCCCGAGGCGCTGCGCCGGCAGACCTTCGAGCAGGTGTGGCGTACGGTGCGCGATACGTACTGGGATACCACGTTCGGCGGCATCAACTGGAGCGACGTACGCGAGCGGTATCTTCCACGCGCGCTAACTGAGGCGCGTAGCGAGCCGTATCACCAGATGCTCAGCGAGATGGTCGGAGTGCTCGGCCAGTCGCACTTCAGCGTCGTCCCGCCGCACCGGGTGGTGAGCCTGGCCTCGGGCGCTGGTCCCCGGAACAATGGCGAGACGGGAGTGACGCTGCAGTGGGTAGCCGGCACGCTGCTCGTCGAGCGGGTGGCAGACAGCTCACCCGCGGCCGCAGCCGGCATCCGCCCGGGGTACATCGTCACGCGCATCGACGGCAAGTCGCCAGAGCAGCTTTACCGGGATTTTCGCCAACGGATGCGCGGCGTGGTGCTGGGTGAGGAGCTGGCGCGTGGACGCGCGGCACAGATGGCGCTGGCCGGGCGCCCGGATAGCGCGGTGAGGGTTGATGTCGTGAACGAGCGCGGAGACACCGTGTCGCTAGCGCTCGAGCGCGCTCCACGCGCTGCGACCGCGCCAACCGAGCTCGAGACGCGACGTCTGGACGGAGGGATCGCCTACATACGTCTCGCGATGTTCGGCGGCGACGTGTTGCCGCGCTTTCGCGAGGCGGTTCGTGCCATGGCCGGGGCTCCCGGGTTGATCATCGATCTGCGTGGCAATCCGGGCGGCGTGGCGGATGTGGCCACGGGCATAGCATCGCTCCTCTCCGAGCGCGACGGTTCGCTCGGGTCATCCCGCTTCCGCTACGAGACGCGGCAGCATGGCTTCAAAGGCACCGGCACGGAGGCCTATGAAGGGCGCGTGGTGCTGCTCGTGGATGCGCGAACGGCGAGCTCCGGCGAGGTCTTCTCCGCCGGGCTCCAGGAGCTCGGACGCGCCACTGTGGTAGGCGCCAGGACCGCCGGCGCCGTCCTCCCGTCGGTCATGCGACCGTTGCCCAGCGGCGGCGCCTTGCAGCACGCCATCTCCGAGTACCGCACCCCGCGCGGCACCCTCCTCGAAGGCCGCGGCGTCGTCCCCGACATCGCCGCGCCACGGCCTACGCGTGAGGCGCTGTTGGCCGGGCGGGACCTCGCGCTGGAGGAAGCGATGCGAGCGATCACGCGCAACAGGTCGAACTAGCGACCCGTGATCGGGGCGCTCCGAGGAGAGCGTCCCTTCCCGCTAGGGCTCCACGATCTGCCGCAGCGCCTGCGCCGCGGCCGGGTCACTCGATCTCGACAACCGCTGGATCGCCGAGCGGCGCAGTGCCGGGTCCTCGTCGGAGCGTGCGATCGAGACCAGCTTCTCGGTCGTCTCCTTGTCGCCGCGGCGGGCGAGGGCGGAGATCACCTCCTGCCTGAGCCGGCGGTCTGTCATCCGGTCGTACAGCTGTACCAGCTCGGCGCTCGGCAGCTCGGCCTTCATGGCCGCGCGCAGCGCGCGCTGCCGCAGCCTGAGCTCCTCCTGCTCGTTGCGCGCGATGCCCATCACCCAATCGAGATTCTCGCTCCCGCCGATGTTGGCGATGGCATCGATGATGTTCTCCTTCGACTGCCGTCCTTCCAGCCTGGTATACAATCCACGCAGGAAGTCCGCGTCGGCGCCGGACGCGTAGTTGCGGCCGAGGCCCCGGATGGCGGCGGCGCGCACGTCCTCCTGCGTCTCGCCGCGCTGCACGAGCTGGCGCAGGTACTCGCGTGCGCGCGGGTCGCCGGAGCGGGCGAGCGCGTTCACGGTATGCTGCGCCAGCCAGCGCTCCGTCGCGCCGCGTGACAGCTCGATGAGCGGCGGAATCCCATCGCCCCGGTCGAGACGCGAGAGCGTCGACAGCGCCTGGTTGCGCACGGTCTGGTTTTCGTTGCCGTTGCGGGCGAGCTCGACGAGCACCGGGACGACGCGATCGCTCGGGACCATCGCCGGCTCGCGCGTCGCGCGACCGAGCCAGGAGATGGCGCTGCGGCGCGTTTCCGTGGGACGGTCGGTGTTGCGGGCGACGGCGAGCAGCTGCTGCGACACGTTGGCGCTGTCGGCGATCATCGCCGGCGTGATCGCATCGCGTGACGGCCTGCCCTCCAGCTGGGCGGCGAGCGAGACGAGGTAGTCGGCCGCCTCACGAGAGGAGACCGTGCCCAGATCGGTCGCGCCGGGTGTCGTGGCCAGCGGACCGACGTACGTCTCGATGCTCGTGATCGTACCGCCGTCACGACTCAGCACGACGCGCACCGGACCTGGCACGCAGGTCTCGCTGGGCGCGCCGTTCACGGTGGTGAACGAGCCGATGTGCATGCTCTCACCGATCGAGATGAAGCTGCGTCCGTTGCCGCACACGCCGGGACGCGCGGCGTAGGAGAACTGCACCAGGCGGTTGGGCGCCGACGAGACTCGTTGTGCCAGTCCCTGTGCCTGCACTGCGCCGGTGGCGCCGCAGGCGATGAGCACCCCCAGGCAAACGTGCTCGAGTTTGCGCGTTGTCATTGGTCGAGAATCTCCATCAGCAGCTGCGTGGTGCGCGGGTCGTTCTTGCGCGAGAGGATCGAGATGGCGTGACGGCGGAGCTGCGGATCGCTCTTCGACCGCGCGATGGCGATCAGCTTGTCGGTGGCTTCCGGCTCGCGCCGGCGGCCGAAGGCCGACATGAGCTGCTCCCTGAGCTCACGTTCCTGCAGCTCGTCGTAGAGCCGGACGAGCTCGGCGATGGGAACCTCCGAGCGCGCGAAGCGGGAGAGCGCGGCGGCGCGCAGCCGCATGGGCTCCTCCGTGTTCTTGGCGATGCCGAGCAGCCATTGCCTGTCCTCCGGGTTGTCCGACCTCGCCACCGCGCCGAGCGTGGTCTCCTTGAGCCGTTGACCGGTGAGCCTGCCGTAGAGCGATCGCAGATACGAGAAGTCTGCGGCCGACTCCTTGTCTCGACTCAGGGCGCGAATCGCTTCGGCGCGCAGCCCCTCCGGCGCGTTCTCGCGTTCGGCCAGGGAGCGAAGCATCTGCCTGGCGCGCGGGCTCTCGTGCATGGCGAGCGCCGACGCGGCGGAGCGCTGCATGCGCTCGTCAGGCGCGGCGAGCATCTGCTCGAGCGCGGCCAGACCGGCGTCGCCCGGCACCCGCGCTAGATGGGTGACCGCGTCGCGCCTCACGCTCTCGCTCGGGTCGTTCCGCGCCACATCGAGCAGCACCTCGGCGACCGCCGGATCGCGCTGCTTGGCCAGCAGAAGGACGGCCCGCCGCCGTAGCGACGCCGAGCATTCGTCGCGCTTCTGGAGCACGCGTCGCAAGATCGGCGCGACCGTGTCGGCCTGCATGTTCGCCAACGCGTTCAGCGCTTCGACGCGCACCGCGATCTCATCGCGGTCGCACGCCGTTTGCGCCACCGCCCTGTCAGTCACGCGGCCGATGGCCCGCTCGTCACCGCGAGCCGCCAACGCGCCAAGGATGCGGGTCGTGAGAGCCTCCGCATCCGACTTCGTCGCGGCGTTGGTGTAACGAGCCTTCTGTGTCTCGAGCGCGGCCAGCGCGGCGCGCAGCTCGGCTGTCCCGTTGATGCGATAGAGGGCGAAGGCCTCCCAGTAGAAGGAATCCGCCGTGTACCCCGAGTTGGGATACCGCTCGCGGAGCTCGCGGAAGAGCTCCGCCGCGCGACGGTACTGCGAGCGATTGAGCATCGCCCTCGCCTCGCGATAGAGCGAGTCGGCCGGATCGTTGACGATCCACGGCGCCGGTGGCCTGCTGCGGAAGCTCGCCGCCTCATCGTGCCCGGCGTTCCATCCATCAGCATCACCCTTCTCGTACCACGGCTCCCCGGCGCCCGATACACGCACCGCGACGCGTGTCTTCGTGGATTTCGCGGTCGCGTAGGCAACCTGACCCAACGCCGGTGCCGGCACCAACAGCGCAAGCGCGGCCGCGGCCGCGGTGAACGTGAGAATCACTCGACGCATGTCTATCTCCTCAAGTGCCGGAGGCGTACGGGAGCTCGGCGGCCACGTTCCGCATCCGCGCGAGCACCTCACGCTGCTCCAGCGCCTCTGTAATGAAGTCCACTTCCTGGCTGTCCCGCTGCGCCGGAAGACGCGCGATCTGCGCGAGAATGAGCTCCAGATCGCCGAGGAGGGTGCGTACCTCCTCACTGCTCGCAGCGGGTGAATCGAGCAGCACGCGGGTCGTGGAGAGCAGCTCGCGCGCTTGCGATACGAAGGCGCTATCTGGACGAGGGGCGCGCGCCTCCTCAGGGAAGGCGATCAACAGCGTGGCCGTCTCGCCCAGATAGCGTGTCGTTGCGGCGGCGTACGGACCGTTGAGCGCGGGTGTCGCGACCGGCGCTGCAACCGCGGGCCCGCTCCCGGAGGACGCGATCGGCAATGTCTCCGAGCGGGCGGAGAAGCGCCCGATGGCGACGCCGAGCAGCAGGGAGGCAGCGAGGCCGATGAGCGTCCGCGTCCAGACGATCGGGAGGCGCCGCTTGCGAGGCCGATCGAAGTGCGTCTCGGCGATCCGCTCCCACATCGCGTCGAGCGGAGGCTCGGGCGGTGCGTTGAACGATGGGGTCGCGCGGCGCATCAGTTCGTCGAAACGATCTTCCTGCATTTCGTTTACTCCTTCGCGAAGTCGGCGAGTGATTCGCGGAGCTTCGCACGCGCGGTCGACAGCCGTGCCTTCGATGTGCCCTCGGGGATCCCCAGCATCTGGGCGATCTCGCCGTGGGTGTAGTCCTCGACGTCGTGCAACACCACCACGGTCCGGTAGATCTCGGCGAGATTGTTGATCGCGGCGTGCAGCCGGGTCTTCAGGTCCGGATCGGCGTCGGTGCCAGGCGCCGGATGTTCGTCGGCTTCGTCCAGCTCGATCTCCCGCTGCCGGAAGCGCTTCCATTTTCGCATCGCGTTCAGGGTGACCGAGACCGCAATGCGGTGCAGCCAGGTTGCGAGCGCCGCGTCGCCGCGAAACGATCCCAGCCGCTCGAACGCGCGAATGAACGTCTCCTGCGTGCACTCGCGCGCCAGCTCTTCGTCGCCGGCCAGTCGAAACACCAGGCGGTAAACCCGCGGCGCGTGCACGTCGTACAGCGTGCGTCCGGCTACGCGGTCTCCTGCCAGGACGCCGGCAATCAGGCTTGGCTCGTCCACGTTCCGGTCACAGGCCTGGGCCACGGCGGCGCGCATCGGGAGCACGTGAGGATAGACACAGGGGCGGACGAAAGCGTTGGGCGGGACGAGGGATGCGGGACGCGACTCGCTCCCCAGCCAGCTACGCCTGTCCCGCGTCCCGCGTCCCTATATTTCCCCCACCAACGCGATCGAGGAGACCCATGTCCGGTACAATGGTGGACATTCAGGTGAACGGACGGACCGTACACGGCTACCTGTCGAATGTCGAGGGGAAGACGGGTCCCGGCCTGGTGGTGATCCAGGAGTGGTGGGGGCTCGTGGATCACATCAAGGACGTGGCTGACCGCTTCGCGCGCGAGGGGTTCGTGGCGCTCGCCCCCGACCTGTACCACGGCGAGACGACGCGCAGCCCCGATCAGGCGGGGAAGATGCTCATGGCGCTCAACATCGCCGAGGCGGGGAAGGAGATACGCGGCGCGGTGGACCATCTGTTGGGTCTCGACAGCGTGGAGCCCAAGAAGGTAGGGGTGGTCGGATTCTGCATGGGCGGGCAGCTGGCGCTCTATGCGGCGTGCGAGCACCCGGACCGGGTTTCGGCCGCGGTGAATTTCTATGGGATTCATCTCAAGGTCGAGCTGCATCCGGAGCGGCTACGCGGGCCGGTGCTCGCGCACTTCGGCAAGCGCGACAAGAGCGTGCCGCCGGAGCAGGCGCGGGCGCTCGTGAAGCGCATCGAGCAGGCAGGGAAGGAGATCGAAGCGCACTACTACGACGCCGAGCATGCGTTCTTCAACGATCATCGGCCGGAGGTGTACGACCGCCGGAGCGCGCAGCAGGCATGGGACCGAACGCTCGTGTTCCTGAAGCGCACGTTGCGCTGACGGAGGGCGGCTCCAGGCCAGTTGAGGTGCGATTGACCGTGCCAACGGCGGTCGAAATTGGGCACGCCCATTGCTAGTACGCACAGCGTGGCTCGCTCACTCTCAACCGAGGACGGACCTATGCTGTGGACGATCGTGCTGGTGCTGCTCATTCTGTGGGCGCTGGGGGCGTTCATCGTCCCCGTGGGCAGCGGCCTGATCCACCTGCTGCTTGTCATCGCGCTGGTGGTCGTGGTGTACCGCTTGCTGACGGGGCGCCGGCCAGTCGCCTGAATCGCGCGTGGCGCGGATGGCGCGTAGCGGGTAGCGCGTAACGCGCCGCGAGCGACTCGAGGCCACAGACGATCAGCAGGTTTCGCACGGGCGGTGAGTGATCGGCTGTCATCCCTCATCATGTGAGGGGAGACGACCGGTTGCTCGCCGCTCGTTGCTCGCTGCTGCTGCCCTCGCCCCTCGCTCCTTACCCCTCGCACCTCGGCGTCGCGCTTCGTCCCAGCCCTCGTAGCGCGCCAGGCGCTCCCAACGCATCCTCCGTATCCACGTACACTCACACGGAGCTCTCGTGAACGGACTTGCACATGCGTGCGCCCTTGCCGCCACCGCGCTGTTGGGTGCCGCTCTCATTGCCACGCCTACCGCCGCGCAGCAGCCAACCCAGCAGGCACCATCGGCTCCCACTTGGGAACCGCCGAAGGACGCTGCCGCCGACCCGGCCGACGTGTCGTCGGTCGATGCGATCATCACGGCGCTGTACGATGTGATCTCCGGTCCGGCCGGACAGAAGCGTGACTGGAACCGCATGCGGTCGCTCTTCATTCCAGGCGCGCGGCTGATCCCATCGAGACCCCGCCAGGGCGGTGACGGCGCCGAGCTGCTGGTGCTCGACCTCGAGGGGTGGATCGAGCGGTCGGGGCCGCTGCTCGAGCGAAACGGGTTCTTCGAGAAGGAGATCGGCCGCACCACCGAGACGTTCGGCAACGTCACGCACGCCTTCAGCGCCTACGACTCACGTCGCACGGCGCAGGAAGCACCCTTCTCCCGCGGCATCAACAGCATTCAGCTGCTCAAGGACGGCAACCGCTGGTGGGTCGTGACGATCTTCTGGGATTTCGAGCGACCGGACAATCAGATTCCGCAGAAATACCTCAGCGCGTCGTCGCGCTAGTGGTGCGAGTGCGCGGCGGACGCAGCGCCGCCCGTCGCGCGCTCGTCGCCGGCCTCCACCCGGTACGTCACGCGCACGTCCGTGAGGTAGTCGGCCACCGTACGGTCGATCGCCGGCCAGCGCTTGCCGTCGTCAGGCAGGAAGACGCCGCCCAACGTGCCCATCGCGCCGTTCGGGATCGTCCTGCCGGTGGGATTCTCGTAGACCGCCGACAGCCGGTACACGTGGTCGGGGTGGATCTTCACGCCCAGCCGCCAGAAGAACTTCTTGGTCGGGATGCCCGCCACCTTCCCGTTCTCGTCGAGCTTCGGCGCTGCCGACCAGAGCACCTTCCCGGCCGTAACGTCCTCGAATCGAAGCTCCACGCCATACTCGTGCAGGTGTCCGCCCACCCCCAGAATGCGCCCGGCTACCGCCGGGCTTCCCTCCCAGCTCTTCTCCGATCGCCCCGGCGGCAGGTCGTAGGCGTGGATGCCAGCGGGCGGCATCACGTCGACGTAGAACGGGAAGATCGAGATCGGCGACGGCCAGTCACCGGCGGGCGTGAACGGTAGGCGCACGCGCACGCGGACGTCACGATGGGTGACCCCCGTGGGGTTGTGCAGCATCGTCGTCACGAGCAGCGAGTCGCCGCGCTCCACGCGATAACCGAGCATCCTGGGGAGCTTGACGGGATCCGTCTCGGGGCCTGCTGCTCCGACGCGCAGCATGATCCCGCTGAACAGCTCGCGCTTCTGGGGGATGATGAGATTGATGTGGTGCAGGAGCTCACGCGGGAGCGCGCGTCCCGTGCTGTCGACGAGGTCGACGTCGAAACCGTGCACCCAGCCGCCTGCCGGGAAGGCGCCCACGAGGACCGGCGGCTGATCGTGTCCATCGTGCGAGGCGTCGGCCTCGAGATTCACCGGTCCGACATCGAACACGAGCCGTTCGCGGTCGCGATCGTGGCGGAGGCGAAGCGGTGCGGTGCTCTGGGCGAAGAGCTCACCGGAGGTGAGCAGAGCGACGAGCAGGACGAGCGATGCGCGCATCGCTCGTGCCCATCTGGGTCGTTTGACTGGGACGGGGAGCATCGTGACGGAGCGTCTGATCGCTGAACCCGGGCAATTTAAGCATCCAGAACGAAGGGCGACACGCCCAACCAGGAGCCGGCGGGGATCCAGAACGCGGGGTCAGAGGCATCCAGAACGAAGGGTCACGGGCATCCAGAACGCAGGGTGACGGGCATCCAGATCGAAGGGTTACAGGGTTACGCGGATGAGCGCCGATGAAGGCGGACAAAAGGGCATGATGTTGGGGTCGCTGGAAGCGAGGCCTCGTGCGCCACACCCACAAGCAATCGCCCTTTCATCCGCTCAATCCGCGTTCATCCGTGTCGCCCTGCGTTCTGGATGCCCGCCAGGCGTCCTGTGTTCTGGATGCCAGCCCTGCGTTCTGGATGCCCGTTCTGGATGCCCGCGGCTGCCGTGACGCGAGAGGACGGGCTGCGCCGCTGTCGGGCTTGCTACTTCATCACCTTGACGATGCGACCCTTGAGCGCCAGGCGGTGTGCCGCCTTGAGCGCGAGTGGCGCGACGATGCGGATCTCGGGTGCCACGGGCGCCCCTGAGTCCCCGGAACCTCTACCGCCCGTGGGCTCCCCGACGATCGTCGCACGACCCATCGACTGCAGTGCCGCGGCCAGCTCCGCCGCGGCGCCACGCGTACGTTGACTGACGAGCACGTACACGGGGCGTTCGCGGAAGCGCGGGAACGGTGCCGCGCTCCCACCGGTGCGTGGGGCACGATCTGCCACCACCGTGGCCTGGTGCATGGGCGACGTGTCGAACAGCGAGCTGCCGAGGATCGCGCACACTTGCCGATCGAACGCTCGACCCGATCGAAGATCTATGATGAGTGCGGCGGCACCGGTGAGCGCGCCGATCGCCGACGCGACATCCTCGGCTGGTCTCGCCACGTCGAGTGCACTGACGTCGAGGTAGCCGATGTTGCCCGGAAGACGGTCCACCGCATCGAGTGACAAGCCGCCGACGGCATGAAGCCCGCTCGCGAGCGGCGACGTCGCACTCGCGAAGAGAGTGGAGCGGCGCGGATCGGTGAGGCGTGCGCCGGAATCGTTTGTGATGAACCTGAACGCGGGGCTACTCATCTCCCACTCTCCTGCCAGCAGCTCTCGTTGTCTTCTGTTTCGTTGGACAATGCAACGTACGCGATGGTTTGCTCGCCGAGGCCATCGTGCTGTCAGGATGACGTCAAGAGACGGTGACGGCGGAGACATCGCCGTCCGGCTCTGGGATTTCGCGTCCCAGAAGCGCACAGTCATCCGCTGTGCGTGCCCGACGCGTGCGACTGTCGGCGGAGATGCTCGGCGACGCTCACGTATTGGGTGGTGAGCTCCGGAGCGGCCGCGCCGCCAAGGATGGTCATGAGCCCCAGTCCCATTCCCTTGAGCGGGTTGTGCCAGAGGATGCGACCACTATCGACATCGAGGCAGAACAGCTCGCCGCTCGTGCCGGCGTACAGTGTACGATCCTCGCGATACAGCGTGACGAATCCGCCGCCCTTGAGCTTGGCGCGCCACGCCTCGACGCCGGTACTCCGGTCGATGGCCAGGACGTGACCCTTCATGCCGATGTAGACGCGATCATGTTTGGCGCGGGACATCCGCTGCTCCTTCACGTATGGGAATAAGGGAGGCCGTGCGGCTCGGCCGGTCAGCGACGAACGAACGGTCGTAATGCCCAGTGATTGAGTGCTGCACGAGAGAGCAAGAGCGTAAGGGTGTGCCCCTTCACGCTCTTACTCCCGTCAGCTCCTGCTGAATCACTGGAAGTTACCACCGTCACTCCATTGCTACTGGGCCGAGCCTCCGACTTTCGTCGT
Source organism: Gemmatimonadaceae bacterium (assembly GCA_035249955.1). Taxonomy (GTDB): domain Bacteria; phylum Gemmatimonadota; class Gemmatimonadetes; order Gemmatimonadales; family Gemmatimonadaceae; genus DATFFQ01. The sequence continues at coordinate 4,406 of DATFFQ010000027.1, read as the reverse complement.
GCCGTTCGAGTCTGGCCCGATAGCGGCACTCTCCTATATTGCGGGCATGTACTCCACCTGCCTCTTCTGCTCCGAGGAACTCGGCAAGAACGAGGTGATCGAGAGCTTCCCGGTTGGCCGGCGGCTCGCGTTCGACTCGGCGCGCGGGCGGCTGTGGGTGGTGTGCAAGCGGTGCGGCCAGTGGAACCTGTCGCCGCTCGATGAGCGGTGGGACGCGATCGGCGACTGCGAGCGTCGCTTCCGCGCCACGCGGCTCCGTGTGACGACGGAGAACATCGGGCTCGCGCGCTTGCGCGAGGGGCTGGAGCTCGTGCGCATCGGTGCCCCGTTGCGCCCCGAGTTCGCCGCCTGGCGCTACGGGAGTCACCTCTCTCGCCGCCGGCGGAACACGCTCATCGTGGCCGGTGCCGGCGCCGCAGCGGCGGCCGCCGCCGCGCCCGCGGTGCTGCCGGTCATGCTGCCGATCGCGTTCGTGACGCTCATGGCGAGTCCCATCCTCCAGGGCCCCTACTTCGTGGTGGGCGGCGCGTACATGGCGGTGAAGGACTACATCCAGTGGGAGCGGGTGGTGGCGCTGGTGCCGAACCACAAGGGGCGCCTGCTCACCGTCCGTGCCAAGCATGCCCGGTCGGCGCGACTCGTGATCGAGCAATCGAGCGGCGAGTTGACGCTGTCGCTCCCCCACGATGGCGGACGGCACAACTTCACCGGGAGCAATGCGCTGCGGGCAGCGGGGGTGCTGCTGGCGCGCTCCAATCGGTTCGGTGCCACTCCATCCCGCGTGCAGGAGGCAGTGCAGCGCATCGAACGGGCCGGTGACGCGGCCGGGTACTTCGCCACGACATCGCGTCTGGCGCGTGGAGACTCGCGCATGATGTCCCGGTATCGAGGAGTCGGGACGCTCAACCTGTCGGCAGTCGAGCGGTTGGCGCTCGAGATGGCGGTGCACGAGGAGGCGGAGCGGCGCGCGCTCGAGGGTGAGCTGGAGCTGCTGCGGGAAGCATGGCGGCAGGCGGAGGAGATCGCCGAGATCTCCGACACCATGTTCCTCCCCGCCCCGGTGAACGCCGTCCTGCGCCGCCGACTGAGCACGTAACTCGCCCGCGGCGTGAGCGCCTTTCCCGCGAGCGAGAGTGCCGGCCGCGAGTTCCTCACCCGCTCCCGCACGGCGGCCGGGCTCCTCGCCGACGCGCTGCGTCTGCTCGTCCGCAACTACGACGTTCTGGCGCGACGCAGCGCGTTCTTCTTCGTCGCGCTCCTCGTCGGCGTGATCGGCACGCCGCTCCTGTTTCCCGAGCTCGCGCGCGAGGATCGCACCACGATCTTCGAGCCGCCGAAGGTAACGCAATACCTGTTCTTCCTCGGGCTGGCCGAGGCGCAGCTGGTGGTGGCCGTGACGGCCCGATGCTTGGCCTGGCCACGTGAACGCGGCATCCTGTCCGCCCGCGTCGCCGCCAGCTTCCTGTCCGTAGCCATGGCGGTGTTCCTCAAGTGGCTCGGCGTCCAGATCGGCATCACGGCGCTCCTGGCCCAGCTCTCGCTGCTCGTTAGGCGGCCGGCGATGGAGGCGTCTCGCTGGCTCATCCTCGAAGGAGCGCTGCTGACCGTCATCGCCATCGGCGTCGTCGTCTTCGTGCGCTACTTCGCCGTCCCGGCGACGGTCGTGCTCGAGGGAAAGGATGTGGGGAAGGGAGCCTTCACGCGCTCGGCGCGGCTCGCCGTGGGGATGTGGCCGCGCGTCCTCGGCACGTTAGGCGTCGCCTGGCTGGCATTGCTCGCGCTGCAGGTGGCCTCGCGAGCGATCGCGCTGCGAGTGGCGGGTGACGTGCTCACGGCTGAGGTCGTGGCCGTGCTGGTGAGCATGCTCGTGTACCCGTACGTGGGCGTGGTGGCGACCCTCCTGTACTTCAGCGCCCGCGCGCGCCAGGAAGGCGCGGCGGGCGCGACGGCGATCGCTCCCCCGAGCCGGCCACCCATCTTGCGGTAGCCCACCCGGACGCGAGGATCACGAGGCGAGCGTCGGATGACGCCGATGGAAATCGGTGGCCTCTTGGTACGCGCGCGCCACCGACGCGAGACGGCCCTCGTCGTACAGGTTGCCCACGAACGTGATCGACACCGGTGTCCCGTCCTCACGGAATCCGTTCGGAAGAATGATCGCTGGATGTCCGGTCAGGTTCGTCGCCAGGAGCTGCGCGCTGAACGTCGGGGCGACAATGACGTCGACGGTCTCCATGAGCCCCGCCCACCGGCGCATGGCGATGGTGCGCGCACGGTTGGCGTTCACGTAGTCCACGGCCGGAATGAACCGGGCGGCGCGGAAGATGTTGGGCCACGATTCCGCGCGCTGCTGGGACATCTCGGCGTCGCGTCCGGAGCGCGTGAGCTCGTCGAACGCCGCCGCCGCTTCCGCGGTGAGGATGAGGCGCATCGGCTGGTAGGGGATGTCGGGGATCTCGACCGGCGTGAGCCGGAAGCCTAACGAGCGCAGCACCTCCAGGGACGCCTGATCGAAGGCCTTGGTGGGGTAGTCACGATCGAAGCCGCTCTTGTAGAAGCCCACGCGCAGCGTCTTCGGGTCGAAGCCCGCATCCCAGTTGAGCGGCGCGTTGCGGACGGTGAGGTCCTGGCCATCGGTGCCGCGGATGGCATCGAGCACGAGCACGCAATCCTCCACGCTCCGGCAAATGGGCCCGATCTTGTCCATGCTCCAGGAGAGCGCCATCGCGCCGGTGCGCGGCACCCGGCCGAAGGTCGGGCGCATTCCGGTCGCGCCGCAGCGAGTGGACGGCGAGGCGATCGATCCCAGCGTCTCCGTCCCGATGGAGAAGCCGACGAGCCCCGCCACCGTCGCCGATGCCGAGCCGGCCGAGGATCCACTGGAGCCCTGATCGGTCTTCCACGGATTGCGGGTCATGCCGCCGAACCAGTTGTCGCCCATCGCCAGCTCTCCAAGGGTGAGCTTGGCGACGAGAACCGCTCCGGCCTCATCGAGACGGCGGACGACCGCCGCATCCTCATCGATCATCTGGCTCTTGAACGGTGTCGTTCCCCAGGTGGTCGGGGTGCCCTTCACCGCGAGCAGGTCCTTCGCGCCCCACGGGATGCCGTGCAGTGGACCCCGATAGCGACCGCCGGCGATCTCCGCATCGGCCGCGCGCGCCTGCGCGAGGGCACGCTGCGCGGTGAGGTTTACCACGCACTTGAGGACGGGATCGTAACGCTCGAGGCGCGCGAGATACATCTCCGTGAGCTGCAGCGACGTGACGCGTCGGCGCCGGACGAGATCCGACAGCTCGGTGACGGGAAGGAACGCCAGCTCCTCCAGGTTGGCGGGCACCTGCCGCTCGCGCACGCGCGAACGGACGATCGGCCGCTGCTCCCCGCCCACGGTCATCCCGGGAATGACCGGGTCGAACAGAAGCGCCGGTGGGATGGAGTTCTCGAGCTTGATGCCGTGCAGCGCCGCGATCTGCTCGGCCTGGTTCTTCAGCCCGGCCACCATCATCTCGCGCTCTGCCTCATCGAACTCGAGTCCCGCGATCTCCGCCGCGCAGGCGACGGAGGCGGCGGTGATGTCCTCGCCGGCCACGACCCGCGCCCAGAGCACGCCGGGCAACAGGGTGGAGCCGAGTCCGATGCTGGCGAAGTAGCCCATGAAGGCGCGGCGATCGTAGGGCATGGCGGCGGAAGCGGAGGATTGGCGCGTGGATGGTTGGTGACGTGGGTGAGGTGACGTGGGTAATGTGAGTGGAGTGAGTGATAAGAGCCAGGGTGAAGAGGCATGAGGCCGTGATGAACCCATCACGGCCTCATGCCCCTCACCCTCGTCGTTGTCACTCATTCCACTCTCGTCACGCCGTTACGGACTGTCCACTCGCAGGATCGCCAGGCGTGACCCACGCTACCTCGCCGGCGGCGCCAGGTTCCCGCAGGCTACGATCGTGCCGAGGTTGGATGGAGACGCGTGCACGTTCACGTAGAACTGGCCATCGGTCGGCGTTCGCTCACCGATCGTGGCCGAGGCGCCGCCATTTCCCTCGTCATTGATCCTCATGGGCTCGTACTCGCCAGCCTCGCCCCAGATACCCTGGTCGTTGCCACACTGTCCCCGATGCACGTGCCACGGGTGAATACCGCCGGGCGTCGCGTTGGAGACACGGATCTGCACCTGCGTTTCGGATGCGCCGCTCTGGCTGCCCATCCACGCGGTGCCGCGGATCTGTACGGCACCGGCCAGCGAGGAGGGCGTCCCGAGCGTCGCGTTCCAGCGCTCGGTCACCGGAATCTCTCTGGTGGTGATCTCGGCTGCTGGACTTCGCTGGAACGGGTTGCATGCTGCCGACAGCGGGAACGCGAGCGCGAGCGCGACCACCTGTGGCGCCTTCATCGGTCTCTCCTTGTGT
>DATFFQ010000026.1:0-3745 GCA_035249955.1 Gemmatimonadaceae bacterium | reverse complement strand
GCTCATGGGCGCGGCGGCGTTCGTGCTGATCATCTCGGTGGCCAACGTGGCCAACCTCACCCTCATGCGCGGGGTGCGGCGCGAGCACGAGCTGGTGGTGCGGGCCGCGCTCGGGGCCGGCGCGGCGAGGCTGCGCCGGCTACTGCTGGCCGAGAACCTCGTGCTGGCGGTGATGGGTGCGGCGTTCGGCGTCGGCATCGCGATCGGCGGCGTCAGGCTGCTCACGATGCTCGCCGAGCGGTACTCGCCGCGCGCGAGCGAGATCCGGCTCGACGCGGTCGTGCTCGGATTCACCGTCGCGCTGTCGGGAGTGGTCGCGCTACTGCTGTCGTTTCTGGGATCGGTGCCGCGCGAAGGCAGCTTCGCGTCCAGGATCCTGGCCGGCGGACAGCGGATGAGCGCAAGCCTGAGAAAGGCGCGGCTCCAGCGCGGGCTGGTCGTGGTGCAGATCGCCGTGTCGGTCGTGCTGCTCGCTGGTGCCGGCTTGCTCACCCGTACCATGATCCACCTGGCTGATGTCAACACCGGTCTTCAGACCGAGGAAGTGCTCACGATGCAGGTCAACCTGCTCACGCCGGCACAGCTCCTGTCTGACCCCAAGTCGGATGCGGCGGCCAAGGTGCGCTACCAGCAGATGCGCGACCAGATCGCGGCGCTCCCTGGTGTCATCGAGGTCGGGCTCGGCTCGCCGCTGCCGCTCCGAGCCTCCGGGGTTCGCTTCGAGGTGAAGGCGGAGGGCAAAGCGCTGCCGGTGGGCGAAGCGATGCCGCGCGCCGAGCTGCGCACCGCGGGCCCCGAGTTCTTCCGCGCGTCGGGAATCCCGTTGATCAAAGGACGGGAGTTCACCAGCACCGATCGCTTCGGCTCGGGATTGGTGGTGATCGTCAACCAAACGCTGGTCGACCGGCTCTTCCCCGGCGAGGATCCGGTCGGGAAGCGCATCGCGTGGACTGGTGACCTGCTGCGGTTCACTCCCATCAGTCCCGATTGGCGCACGATCGTCGGCGTGACCGCCAATACGCAGGACGGTGGGCTGGACGCCGAGCCGCGGCCGGTGATGTTCATGCCCTTCGCGCAGATGCTTGCGCTGGGCGGCGGGCTCGCCATCCGCGCCGACAGCAACGCCGCGGCGCTGGTGCCGGTGGTGACGCGCATCGTGAGGCGCATCGCACCCACGGCGCCGATCGAGAACGTGATGACGATCGCGCAGATCAAGGATGAGAGCATCTCGCCGCGACGGCTGAACGCGCTGCTCGTCTCGTCCTTCGGTGCGCTGGCGGTGATCATCGCCGCGGTCGGGATCGCCGGCGTACTGGCCTTCTCGGTAAGCGCGCGCACGAACGAGATCGGCATCCGCATGAGCCTCGGCGCCGATCCGGGACGGGTGCAGCGCATGATCCTTGGCGAAGGGAGTATGCTGCTCGTGATCGGCCTGGTGCTGGGCGTCGCCGGTGCGCTGCTGGCGACCGACGTCATTCGCGGACTGCTCTTTGGCGTCGCGCCCTACGATCCGACCACTTTCATCGGCGTGGCCTTGATGATGTCGGCGATCGGGCTCGGCGCTTGCTGGATCCCCGCGCTGCGCGCCTCACGCATCGATCCGGCGATCACCATGCGGCTGTAGTCGCGTGGCGGAAGGGCCGGGAATGTCGTAGCGTAAAACCCATGCACCCGACGGCGACTCACCGGCGAGCGTCGATCCTGCTCTTCGCGCTCGTCGTGGCAGGGGCTTGGGCCTCCGCCGCGGCGATCGTCGGCCGAATGCCGCTCCTGCACGCGCGCGCGAGCGTGGTGGCGACTGCACTGACGCTCGACCTCGTCGTGATGGTGCCGGCGGCGTTCTATCTGCTCGTGGTTCGCCGGTGCAAGCTCCCTGTTGTCGCGCTGGTCCCCATTGTCGTCTTCAGCGCGCTTGCCGCATCCCGCCTGCTCCCGGCCGATCGACAACAGACGCTCCGCGTCCTCGAGGCGCTCGCGCTCCCACTCGAGCTCGGGGCGATCAGCTGGATCGCGTGGCGTGCATCGAGAGCCGTGCGCCTGGCGAGAAGCGACACGTCCGGGGATCCGCTCGACCGACTCCGGCACGCCGCATACGAGCTCAGCCGGAACCACCGGGCGGCAGCCGTGCTCGCCACGGAGATCGCCGTCTTCTGGTATGCGCTCGCGTCGTGGCGCGCTCGTCCTCACGTTCCCGAAGGCACCACGGCCTTCACTCACCATGAGCGCAGTGGGCACGCGGGAATCGTCGCCGGCTTCATCCTCGTGATGGCCGTGGAGGCACTCGCCGTCCACCTCCTGCTTCTCACCTGGAGCACGATTGCCGCGTGGATCCTCACGATCGGCACCGTGTACGGCGCCGTCTGGCTCATCGCCGACTACCGCGCCACTGTATTGCGTCCCATTGTGGTCAGGGATGACGACATCGTCATCCGCGCTGGCATCCGGTTCACGATGCGCGTGCCGCTCGCGCAGATCGTCGCGGTCGGTCGCACGCAACCCGAGCTCGGCAGGGACAGTGTCAACCTCACCTTCCTGGGCACACCGACGCACTGGCTGACGCTCGCCGAGCCGATGCTTGCCGACGGGCCGTACGGCTTCCATCGTCGTGTACGGGCCATTGGCGTCGCCCCGGACGCCGCCGAGGAATTTCAGCGCGTCGTCAACCGCGGGCCTGCCTAACGACGCGACGGTCGGCCTCGAAGTCAGCGTCGACGAGGGTCGTGATGAAGCAGCTCCTGCTCCAGCCCTGGCCGTGGTACGTGGCCGGACCACTGCTCGGTCTGTTTGCGCCGCTCCTCCTGTGGCTGGGTAACCGCATGTTCGGGGTATCGGCCAACCTCCGACACATGTGCGCCGCCATCTACCCGCGGCGCATCGCCTACTTTGCCTACGACTGGCGCCGCGCCGGTGGATGGAACCTCGCCTTCGTCGCCGGCATCCTCGTCGGCGGCGTGCTGGCCGGAGCGGTCTTCGCCAACCCGGAGCCCGTCGCTATCGCCGAGTCGACGAGGGCGGCGCTGGCGGCGCTCGGCATCCACGACTTCACGGGGCTCATGCCGCGCGAGCTCTTCAGCTGGTCGAGCCTGACGACGCTGCGTGGATGGCTTCTGATCGCCGGCGGCGGCTTCCTCGTCGGCTTCGGCACCGCGTACGCGGGCGGCTGCACCTCGGGCCATGGCATCACCGGGGTCGCCGATCTCCAGGTGCCGTCGTTCATCGCGCTCGCCGGCTTCTTCGCCGGTGGTGTGCTCGGCACCTTCGTGCTCCTGCCGATCCTGCTCGGAGTGCAGGCGTGAGCACGGCCCTCGTCGCCGATGCCGCGGAAACGGAAGCCCCGGTCCGCGCGCCGAACGCACCAGGGCTCTGGATCTATCTGCTCGTGGGAGTCCTCTTCGGCGTCACCATCACGAAAGCCGAGGTGATCTCCTGGTTCCGGATCCAGGAGATGTTCCGGTTCCAGGGCTTCCACATGTTCGGCATCTTCGCGACGGCGCTCCCTACGGCCATCCTCTCCGTTCAGGCGATGAAGCGACGCCATGCCCGCACGCTCGGCGGCGATCCAATCGCACTCCAGCCCAAGATCCTCGGCTCGGGAACGCGCTACTGGCTGGGCGGCACGATCTTCGGGCTTGGCTGGGCGCTCACCGGCGCGTGCCCCGGGCCGCTGTTCGCGCTCCTCGGCAGCGGCATCGGCGTGGTGGCGGTGATCATCCTGAGCGCGATGCTTGGCACCTGGAGCTACGGC
>DATFFQ010000025.1:0-78233 GCA_035249955.1 Gemmatimonadaceae bacterium | reverse complement strand
CGAATATCTGAAGGGGGAGGCAGTGGGAAAAGCGAGCACCGGGGGATCGTTCAGATACTTGAGTCGCGTAATCGAGTACGCGAGGGGAAGCAGCACGACCACGAGAGTCTGGGGTCGGGCCGCCGAGCAACGGACTGACGGGAGCAACTACCAGTGATTCAGTACTGCATGAGAGAGTAAGAGCGTAAAGGTGCACACCTTACGCTCTCATCTCTCAGCTCCTACTAAATTACTGGAAATCACTACCTCTAGTCCGTTGCTACCCGGCCAAACAAAGGGGCTCTACTCATTCTCTGGGAATCACGACCGTCAATCCATCGTTAGGCGACCGGACAAAGTGGCCTCGCCTACTTTACTCTGTCAGTCATGGTGGCCGCTCGCTTCCATTCTTTGGTGAGCGTCTCCAGCAGCTCCTCTCGCTGATCCATGAGCCGCTTCAGCTTCCGAGGCTTGCGCCTGGCGAGCGCGTACGAGGCGAGGAGCGGGAGCGCGATGGTCGAGTCGCTGTAGCACACCACCGCGTCAGGGAGCCGGTCGGGGTCGATCTTGCCCCAGCTCACCGCTTCGCCGGGAGTGGCCCCCGACAGGCCGCCGGTGTCGGGGCGCGCGTCGGTGATCTGGAGGAAGTAGTCGTGCCCCTTCTCGTCGATCCCCAGCACCTCCTGGATCTGCGGCTCGGTCTGCAAGGCGAAGTTCTTCGGTGAGCCGCCGCCGAGGATGAGCACGGCGCTCTTGCCGCCGCTTCGCTTGGCGGCGAGCACGATCGCCGCCGTCTCGTTCACGTCCCTGTTGGGGTCGAGCACCAGCTCGCTCCCCTCCAGCGCCAGCGCGGCGATGTTCATCCCGATCGACGAGTCGCCCGGGGAGGACGTGTACACGGGAACGCCGCTTCTGTAGGCGGCCGACAGGAGGGAGCGCTGCCCGATCTTCAGCCGGCGCTCCCGCTCCTGCACGTACTTCCCACACAGCGCGTGAAACTCGGCGCTCGACATCGCACGCTGGAACTCGCGGCCGCGCATGATCTGGCGGAAGAAGGCGTCGGTCGAGAGCAGCACGTCGTAGTCGAAGAAGATGTCGTAGATGCGGACGACGCCTTCCTCGCGCAGCACGATGTCCGACTCCTGCGCGTTCCCGCGATGCATCGCGAGGCCCAGCCCGAAGTGGGCATCGTGATAGAGATTCGCCCCCGTGGAGATGATCCAGTCCACGAACCCCGCCTCGATGAGCGGGATGATGGCGGCCATCCCCAGTCCCGCCGGCGTGAGCGCACCGGTGAGCGTGAGACCGAGCGTCACGTCGGGCTCGAGCATCTTCCGCGTGAGGAGCTGGCATGCCTCACGCAGGCGGGCGGCGTTGTAGGCGAGATAGGTTCCGTCGATCAGATCGGCGACCGTCTCGGTGCCATCGATGCGCCGGGGATCGATGCGCGCTCCGCTGAGGAAGCGACTGCGCGGTGTGCCGTCGCCACCGTGCTTCGCGGCGGCCGATGCCTGACGCGCGAGCGCTTGCTCGCGCTTCTCGGCCGCGCGCTTTTGCGGCGCCTTCGGGCCCGCCGCCGTTGGTGCGGATGGATGGGAGCTGCCGGCTCGCGCCGGTGCGCCCGCCGCCGGACGCGCGCGCGGCCGCTTAGACATCCTCCCTCGTCTGGCGGCCGAGACTCCGAAACGTCCCCGTCTGCATGTTGTACGCCTCGATCACCGCGTTCGCGGCCTCCACCGGATCATCGGTGAGGAGCATCAGGTCCATGTCTCCCGGGGAGATCTTCTTCTCCTGCAACACCCGCGAGTGCAGCCAGCGCACCAGCCCCGCCCAGTAGTGCCGGCCGAACATGATCACCGGGAACTGGGAGATCTTCCCCGTCTGGATGAGCGTAAGCGCCTCGAACAGCTCATCGAAGGTGCCGAATCCACCGGGGAAGATGATGAACGCCACCGAGTACTTCACGAACATCGTCTTCCGCACGAAGAAGTAGCGGAAGTTGATGAGCGTGTCGACGTAGGGGTTCGCGCCCTGCTCGAAGGGAAGCTCGATGTTGCAGCCGATGGATCGTCCGCTCGCGAGACGCGCGCCCTTGTTCGCCGCTTCCATGATGCCGGGCCCGGCGCCGGTGATGATGGCGAAGCCGGCTTCGGCGAGGAGCCGCGCGACCTCCTCCGCTTTCCCGTACTGGGGATCATCGGGGCCGACGCGCGCCGAGCCGAAGATGGCGACTCCCCGCTCGACCGAGGCGAGGGTATCGAACCCCTCGATGAACTCGCCCATGATGCGCATCACGCGCCACGGATCGGTGTGCGTGAAATCGTCGCGCGGTCCCCGCGCGCGCAGGAGCTTCTCGTCCTCGGTCTCGGCGACCGGCACCAGCGAGTCACGCAACGAATGGTCGACGACTTTGGTCGCGCCGGCTCGTCGTGCCGAGGTCTCCTGCGATGGCGGCGTGCGACCGGCCTTGAGGTGTCCTTCCTCCGTCCGCTCGCGCAGCCCCTCGCGCGATACCCGCTCGGCTTTGGCCATCCGCTCCGGGTCCGCCTTGCGGCCCGTCGCCGTGCGCGGCCGGGACGGCTTCTTCGCTTTTCTCTGCGGTGTTCTCTGCGCCATGCTCGGGTAGCTCGTGTCGTCCGCGCGCGCCGAGCTGTCAGCGCGCCGGAAGCGCAAAGCTAGCCGGACAGCCATCATCGCGCCACGAGCCGGCAGATATCGCAACGAACCGTGGCTCGCTAACCACAGAGACACGGAGGGCACAGAGGAGTCACAGAGGGTCCTTCGTCGCACGGAGCTCCTCGCGCCACGAGCAGCTGAACCACGGAGACACAAAGACACGGAGGAACCCGAGCAGGAGAGGAGCTCTCCCCTGGGGTTCCTCTGTGTCTCGGTGCCTCTGTGGTCCAGTCCTGCTCGTGGCGGGGTGGACTCTCCCCGATCCGAATCCCTCTGTGAATCCTCTGTGCTCTCTGTGTCTCCGTGGTTAGCCACGGCTCGTGGCGCGAGGAGTTATGGAACGAGCGCTGCCTTCGGCTCGATGCGCACGATCCACAGGCCGTTGTACATGTCGTTCACGTACGCCAGGCCATCCTTCACTACAACACCCCATGTCATCGCCGTGTTCTGCACACGGCCGGTCATGTCGGCGGGGTTGAGGTGCGCGATCTCGCGGCCCTGCGCGCGCAGGTCGCCGCGCAGCTCGCCCGACACGTCGAACGCGTGGAAGCCCGCGTTGTACGCGCCCATGTAGAGCGTGTCGCCGGCCACCCACACGTTGTGCACGCCGCCGTACTCCGGCTCGTACCACGCGACCGAGCGCGGCTTCTGCAGATCGCTCACGTCGATCACCTGGAGCCGACCGTACGCGCGGCCCGCCGCGGCATCTCTGGCACCGGTCACCCCTCGCGCCGGGAAGACTTCGTCGGCAATGAACACGTAGTTCTTGTGACGCCACGCCGTATGCGTGCCACGAATGAAGCCGGGACCGCTCACCGCCTCGACATCGCGGTAGAGCGCGTTGAGATCGTACTTGAACTGACTCACCAGCTGCGGGTTGGACGGGCTCCCACCCTTCATCCCGTTCCCGACGTCGAGGATCACCAGTCCATCGTTCCAGTAGCTGGCGTAGAGCAACCCGTCCTGTACGTCGACGTCGTGCAGCGACCGCGCCTCATCGGGACGGTTGGTCGTGCGCCACTGCGCCACTTCCTTGGGATTGTACGGATCGCTGATGTCCACCACGTGCAGTGCACCCGTGCCGTCGTTCGTGAGGTACACGTGCGTGCCGTACTTCTCCTGCCGGTACACGAACGCCGAGTGGACGCCCGCCGTCACCCCTTCGGTGAACTCGGCGATCGGCTTCGGGTGCGCCGGATCTTCCAGCGAGGCGATCACGATGCCGTTCCGGCGATCCGCCGCCCCCTCGCGGGTGAAGACGAGGAACTTGCCATCGGGCGTCGACATGATGTCGTTCACGCGACGGGTGTTGGCCACGATCGAGTCGGTGACGACCGGGTTGGACGGATCGCTGATGTCGATCGCGTACATGCGGTCGCCGCCGCTGCCCGTGCCGAGGTAGGCGTACTTCCCGCTCGGGTGGACCCACACCTCCTCGGTGGTGAACGCCGTGCGCGGCAACCGTCCGACCACGGTGAGCGGACGGCGGACATCGCGAGTCGTCAGGCGTACGACGGCGTCGGCGCTGCGCGCCCCGAAGTTGGCGGTCACCGTGTACTCGCCCGGCTCGTAGCCCACGAAGGCGCCGTCGCCATCGATCATCCCCTGGCCCGGCGAGAAGCTCCAGCTGGGCGTGAGACCGCTGATGCGGCGTCCGGCGCGGTCCTTTGCCACCGCGCTGAAGTTGATCACGTCACCCTGCCGAGCTTCCGGCTCGGATGGAGTGATCTCGACGGTGGCGATGGTGTTGGCCACGACCTGCACCGGCATCGTCGCCGTGGCGGCTCCCGTCGCGGCGGCGATCGTCGCGCGGCCAGGCGCGACGGCGGTGACGAGCCCCGTGCTGCTCACGCGCGCCACCGGGGGCGCCGAGCTCCGCCAGCTGAACACGTCGCCCTTCCGCTCATCACCGACGGCGGAGAACGAGCGGGCATCGAGCCGGATGCGCTGCCCCACCACCAGCTTCTGGACGCCGGGCGCCAGCTCGATGCGCTCGGCCCGTCCTGGTACCATCCGCACTTCCACCCGCTCGACGACCGGTTTGACCCCCGGCACCAGCGCGACGACCGTGACCGGAAGAATTCCGGTCGCACCGGCCGTCACCAGGCCGGTCGTGTCGACTATCCCCTCGAAGCGCGCTCCCGCCTGGACGAAGCGGATCGTGGCGTTCTCCACCGCCCGTCCCGACGCGTCGAGCGCCTGCGCCCGGAGGCGGAGCGTATCGCCGGCTTCGACTTCGCGCTGCGCCGGCGTCACGACGAGCCTGGCGATGGGAGAAGGCGGCAGCTCGGCGGCGGGCGCTGGTTGCGACCCACCCGGTGTTCCCTGCTGGAAGGCGGCGAGTAGTGCGAGCGTGTGTACGATCATGTGTGTGTTGCGGAAGGATATGACGGCCGCGTCATCAGGTCGGGCGGAGCGCCTGGACGCACGGAAATCAGTGGGAGTGTCGCGTAGTGAATAACCTACAGCGGAAACGGTGTTCCCGCGCCGGTGAGCCGGTCAAGCACCATGGGGTGAGGCGCGATGCGGGGGTACCGGGACCGCGGAGGGGGGGACAAAATACACGGCGCCGAGCATGATCGCCGCCGTCACCACGTGCGGCAGGTTGAGCATGATGTCGGCCATGTACGGCAAGTCGTTGAAGAAGCCGTACGTGAGGAAGAACGCCGCGTCGAGCGCGTAATACCATCCGAACGCAGTGAGCGCCAACGCCGACGCGCGCTGCGAATGCAGGCTCGCTGCCAGGAGCGCGATGGCCGAAAGACTGTGCGTGATGTCGTCGAGCAGACTGATCGCGAACAGATCGAACAGGGTCCGCTCCTCCCCCTGCCGGCTGGTGATGAAGTCCGGCACGTAACCCACCGCTACCACGATCGCGAAGACGATCCCGAAGACGAACGCCAGCTTCCTGACCATCTGAGATCCTCGTGAGAACTGGGAATCCGGCGCCCACGCGCCGAGAGAAGGTTGCCGCCTGGATATCGCTCCGTGTGAAGCGGCGAACACGGCGGTTCGTGCGCGCGCTCCGGGTGCTCGCCGCCCTTCTGGCGCTCCTCGCGCTGCTCACCGTCAGTGGCGCTATGCTCGGGGCGTTGCGCACCCCGATCGAGCGGCCGGTGCCGATCATCGTCAGCGACGTGACCGGCCTGTATCCGATCGCGGTGGACCGTGTCCTCGCACCCACGACGGTCGAAGAGATCGTCCGCGCGGTCCGCAGTCACCCGGGTCCGATCGCGATCGGTGGTGGACGTTACAGCATGGGAGGCCAAACGGCCACTGAAGGGGCGCTCCACCTCGACATGCGCCGCCTCAACCGGATCGTGGCGTTCGACTCCGTCGGCCGAACGATCACCGTTCAGTCGGGCGCCACCTGGCGGCAGATCCAGGAGCGCATCGACCCGGCGAATCTCTCGATCAAGATCATGCAGACGTACGCCAACTTCACCGTGGGCGGCTCCCTCTCGGTGAACGTGCACGGGCGCTACGTGGGGCTCGGACCTCTCGTTCTGTCCGTGCGGTCGCTTCAGCTCGTGCTGGCCGACGGATCGATCGTGGAGGCGACGCCGAGCACCAACCCGGAGATCTTCTACGGCGCCATTGGCGGGTACGGCGGGCTCGGCGTGATCACCCAGGCGACGCTGGAGCTCGCCGAGAACGTACGCGTCAAGCGCACCGACCGCTCGATGCCGATCACCGCCTACAAGGACTACTTCTTCCGCGAGGTGCGCGACTCGGCCGGCGCCATCTTTCACAACGCCGACATCTACCCCAACGACTACACTACCGTCCGCGCGCTCACCTATTCGCGTACCACCGATTCGGTCACCATCCCCGATCGACTCATCCCGGACGATCGAGGCTACCGGCTCCACCGCTTCGTGTACTGGATGATCTCCGAGTGGCCGTTCGGCGAGGCGATCCGCGAGCACATCGTCGATCCGTTGATCTACCGCGGCGAGCCGGTGAGCTGGCGCAACTTCGAGGCGAGCTACGACGTGGCCGAGCTGGAGCCCGCATCGCGCGAGCGGTCCACGTACGTTCTGCAGGAGTATTTCGTTCCGGTGCAGCGCTTCGACGAGTGGATCCCGAAGATGCGCCAGATCCTGAACCGCCGCGACGTCAACGTCATCAACATCTCCATCCGACACGCCAGGGCAGATCCCGGCTCGCTGCTGGCGTGGGCGTCTACCGAAGTCTTCGCCTGCGTCATCTACTACAAGCAGGGCACCAGCGCCGCGGACAGCACGGAGGTGGGAGTGTGGACGCGCGAGCTCGTGGACGCCGCATTGAGCGTGGGTGGCTCGTACTACCTCCCATACCAGTCACACGCGACCAACGCGCAGTTTCTGCGCGCCTATCCACGATCGGGCGAGTTCTTCGCGCTCAAGAAGCGTCTCGACCCCACCAACAAGTTTCGCAACAAGCTCTGGGACAGGTACTACGCACCCCGGCTCGATCCCTCACTCGCCGAGCTTTCACTCGACGTGCGCGCGCAGCTGGACACGATGAAGGACTACCACCGCGATGAGGGGCAGACGTTCCTCACCCACCCCGAATGGTACATCGTGTACTCCTCGGAGGAGTACGCCGAGTGGCTGCGCGACAAGCTGCCGACCGAGTTTCCGTACGTGTCATCGATCGGACAATACTGGGTGAATCACGGCGAGGCCCGCGCGCTCACCCGCGGAGAGTACCCGCTCAACTTCGGCTACCACGTCATGCTGGCGGTGATCGGCGCGAGCTACTCCGCCGAGCTCATGCTGAAGGGCGTCTACGAGAACATCACCGGGCGATTCACCGGCTGGACGTCCGGTGGCCGGCTCTCGGATGAGGATCGGTATGCGTACGAGGTCGCCGCCGACTATGGGCGCTTCATCCACGTGCGCCCGTGGTACGAATATCCCTTTGCCGCCAAGCTCCGGGACGTCTGGGCCGACGTGCCCTTCTGGGGCGATCATCTCATTCGCAAGTGGGAGAGAAAGCTCTTCCTGACCGCGGAGTACGGGATCAAGGCGTTGTACGGCGCGCTCATCGCGGGCGCAACGGGTGCCGCCTATGCGCCGGAAGCCGATCGGATGCACATGGTCGTCACCGGCTGGAAGGACTCGCTCTCGCAGCGCGACGGGCGATTCACCGTACGGGCACGGCTCGACAGCGCGTGGACGCTGGTGTCCACTGCCCGCTACGACGTGTTCCGCGATGCGCTCATGTCCCTGGCCGCGTCAGGCGCCAATGTGCGCATCGTGGAGATCGCCGGCAACGATGACATCCTGCTCACCGCCGTCGCTCCCGCCAGCTGGCGCTACACCGGAACGGCGGGACGCGTGGTGTACGCACTCCCGCTCGCGAGCGACGGGTCGCGAAAGCGTGTGGCCATGCGCGTCCCGGTGCGCGAGCTGCTCTCGGTGCTGGCCACGCTTCAGACCGGCGGGAGTCTAGCGGTGGATCACATCTATGACTATTGAAGACGCTCCATGATGCGCGTCGTCGCCATCGCACTTTCACTCGTCATCAGCGCGTGTGGTCCGGTTCGCGTGGTCACGAGCCCGCCCGCGCGCGAAGGGCCCACCGTGGATATCGAGAGCGATACGGTCACGGTCCCCGGAGGACAGCTCTACTACGAGGTCGCCGGCAGCGGACCCGCCGTCGTGCTCGTGCACGGGGGCTTCGGAGACCGCCGCATGTGGGACGCGCAGCTCGATGCCTTCGCCGCGCGGTATCGCGTGGTGCGCTACGACCATCGGGGCTTCGGACGCTCGCCCGCGCCCGATTCCGCCTACTCGCCGACCGGCGATCTCATTCGGCTGCTCGACCACCTCTCCATCGACCGCGCCCATCTCGTGGGCAATTCGATGGGCGCCGCCGTGGTGCTGGATTTCGCGCTGCTCCACCCGGAGCGAGTCATGAAGGTGGTAGCGGCCGCGAGCGGGGCCAACGGAGCGCCGACCACCGAGGAGGACGGTCGCAGCGTGATCGAGGTGTTCGAGACAGCGGCCACCCGCGGTACCGAGGCCGCTGCCGAGATGTGGGTCAAGCACCCGATGGTGACCGTGACGAGCAGCGATTCCAGCACGGCGCCGCTCCTGCGCACCATGGTGTACGACAATCGCGAGGTCTTTCAGATGCGGCATTGGCCCATCGACTCCCTCTCGCCGCCGGCCTTCGAGCGGATGGGCCAGTTGCGCGTGCCGGTGCTCTTCGTGATCGGTGACCGGGACATCGAGGTGGTGAAGCGGATCGCGAACGCGACCGCCGGCAGAGTGCCGGGCGCTCGCCGAGCGATCATCGCGGGCGCTGACCATCTGCCGCAGATGGCGCGACCCATGGAGTTCAACCGGCTGGTGCTGGACTTTCTGCGCGAACAGTGAGACGAGCGCCGCTCGCGGCCGGCCTCGCGCTCCTGGCGTCGTGCGCGTCTCCGGTCGCGCGCTCCGCCGCCCAGCCACCGCGGCCGTTCCAGCTCGAGGAGACCTCGATCGCGCAGGTGCACGCGGCCATGCGCGCGGGTACGGTTACGTGCCGCGCGCTCGTGGAAGGCTACCTGGCGCGCATCGAGGCGTACGACAAGCGCGGCCCGGCGCTCAACGCCATCGTCATCGTGAACCCGGACGCGCTGCGCGTAGCCGATTCGCTCGACGCGCAGCTCCGCACCCGCGGGCCGGTGGGACCGCTGCACTGCATTCCGGTCATCGTCAAGGACAACTTCGAGACCGTCGACCTGCCGACGACCGCCGGTTCGCTTTCGCTGTCGGGCTTCGTCTCGACCCGCGACGCGTTCCAGGTGCGCCGCATCAGAGGGGCGGGCGCGCTCGTGCTCGCCAAGTCGAACATGGCCGAGCTGGCGTTCAGTCCGTACGAGACGGTCAGCTCGATCTTGCCCGGGTACACGAAGAACCCCTACGCGCTCGATCGCGTGACGGCCGGCTCGAGCGGTGGCACCGCCGCGGCCGTCGCCGCCAACCTCGGCGAAGTGGGGCTCGGCACCGACACGGGGAACTCCATCCGCGGTCCATCATCGCATCAGGCGCTGGTCGGCATCCGCTCGACGATGGGGTTGACGAGCCGCAGCGGCGTCGTGCCGCTCAACCTCGCGGCCGACATCGCGGGCCCGATGGCGCGCACCGTCGCCGACGCCGTGGCGGTGTTCCAGGTCATCGCCGGCTACGATCCCGATGATCCGGCCACCGCGGCGAGCCGCGATCGCACCATCCCCGACTACTCGGCTTCCCTGGTGCGCGACGGGCTGCGCGGCGCTCGGATCGGCGTGCTGCGGCAAGCGTACGAGCGGCCCACCACCGACAGCCAGATCGTGTCGGTGTTCGGCCGCGCGATCGCCGACCTGCGTCGCGGCGGCGCCACGGTGATCGATACGGTCATGATCCCCGAGCTCGACTCGCTGCTGCGCGGACCGCTCGGCCCCTGCAATCAGTTCAAGTTCGACTTCGAGCGGTGGGCCGCGCAGAGCGGCGGCCGCACCCCGGTGAAGACGGTGGAGGAGATCCTCTCCTCCAACCGCTACCACCCATCCATCCAGAAGCGCCTGGAGCTCGCGCAAGCGGTGGAGCAGGCGCCGGAACAGAACCCCGGGTGTGGCCATCGCGACCGCTTTCGCGAAGCGCTGCGCGCCGCGGTGCTGCGCGTGATGGATGGCGAGCGGCTGGACGCGCTCATCTATCCCACCTGGAGCAACCCCCCTCGCCTCATCGGCGACCTGAATACGCCGCACGGCGACAACAGCCAGCTTTTCTCACCGAGCACAGGGTGGCCGGCCATTCAGGTGCCGATGGGTTACACGCGCGGCGATCGCCTGCCGGCGGGAATCACCTTCTTCGGGCGCCCATGGAGCGAGCCGACGCTGATTCGGCTCGCCTACGCGTACGAGCAGGCCACCCTGCACCGGCGTCCTCCACCGTCGACTCCACCGCTTCGATGAACCGCACCGTATTGCTGCTGGTCTGTACGACCGTCCTCGCGCTGGCGAGCGCGCGAGCACAGGTGCCGGCCACGCCCAGCGCGCCGACCTACGAGGTGTACGCGATCCGCTACGCGACCATTCAGGGATTTCCCGTCGCGGCGCTCGTATCGGGTGCCGATACGAGTCGGCGAGCCGACGTCGCGATGATGGTGTGGCTCCTCCGCGGGCCCGGCAACCGCCGCGTTCTGGTGGATGCCGGCTTCTACCACGAGAAGTTCCTCGAGCAGTGGAAGCCCGCGCAGTTCAAGCGCCCCTCCGAGGCCGTGCGGACCGCCGGCGTCGCGCCGGAGGAGATCACCGACATCATCATCTCCCACGTGCACTGGGATCACCTCAACGGTGCCGATCTCTTTCCGCGCGCCCGCATCTGGATTCAGCGAGCGGAATATGAGCATCACGTCGACGCCGCCGGCCGCCAGCGCGATGAAGCCATCGACTCGGTCGACGCCGCGATGCTGCACCGGCTCCGGACCGCCGGGCGCGTAGCGCTCGTGGATGGCGATGCGCGGGAGATCATCCCGGGGATCACCGTGTACACGGGCGGCAAGCACACGTTCGAGTCCCAGTACGTGGGTGTGCGCACGGCCCGAGGTGTCGTCGTGCTCGCGTCGGACAACGTGTATCTCTACGAGAACATGACCGCCCGCGCCCCGATCGCGCAGACGCTCGACTCGGCCTCCAACCTGCGGGCGCAGGACCGCATGCGCCGGCTCGCCGCCGAGGAGCGGCTGGTGGTTCCCGGCCACGATGCCGAAGTCTTCAGCCGCTTTCCGTCATCGGCGCCCGATGTGGTGCGCATCGATGCGACCCAACCTGCCGACAGCACCGAGCCGCCGATCGTCCCGCGACCCGTCAGCCTGACGCGGGCGGGTGGGCGCTACGAGCTCACCGCCCGCTCCATCATCTGGACCGATGAGGCGAGTGCCCCGCTCGGCACGCAGCTCGCCCGATACCTCGCGCCGGCCACGGGTCTGACCCTCGACGTGCGCAGCGTGGGTGAGCCGCCGGCGGGCGCGATCGTGCTGCGCCGGGACAGCTCGCTCGCGCGGCTTGGTCCCGAAGGGTACGTGCTCGAAGTCGGTCCGAGTGGTGTCCTCGCGCGCGCCCCTCAGCCGGCCGGTCTGTTCTACGCCATCCAGACGATTCGCCAGCTACTGCCGCCGGCAATCTTCGCGGATACCGTGGCCACCGGCATGTCGTGGTCCCTGCCCGCGGTGAGCATCGAGGACCGGCCTCGCTTCGAGTGGCGGGGCGGGCACCTGGACGTGGGCCGGCACTTCATGCCGCCGGAGTTCGTGAAGCGATACATCGACCTCCTGGCGCTCCACAAGATGAACACCTTCCACTGGCACCTCACCGAGGACCAGGGATGGCGGCTGGAGATCAAGCGGTACCCGCGCCTCACCGAGGTCGGCGCCTGGCGCAAGCAGACGATCGTCGGACGGCAGCTGCGTGATTCCTCGCGCTGGCGGTTCGACGGCGAGCGGCATGGCGGCTTCTACACGCAGGAGGAGGCGCGTGAGATCGTCGCGTACGCCGCCGAGCGATTCATCAACGTCGTTCCCGAGATCGAGATGCCGGGACACGCCAGCGCGGCGATCGCCGCCTATCCCGAGCTCGGCGTCACCGGCAAGCCGATCGAGGTGGCCACGCGCTGGGGCGTATTCGACGACATCCTGAACGCCGATCCGAGCACGATCGCCTTCATGCAGAACGTGCTCACCGAGGTGCTGTCGATCTTTCCGAGCCCTTACATCCACGTCGGCGGCGACGAGGCGGCCAAGACCAAGTGGAAGGCGAGCCGGCGCATCCAGACGCGAATCCGCGAGCTCGGCTTGAAGAACGAGGGCGAGCTGCAGAGCTGGTTCATCCGCCAAATGGATGCGTTCCTCACGCAGCGCGGTCGCAGCCTCGTGGGGTGGGACGAGATCCTGGAGGGCGGGCTGGCGCCCAACGCGACGGTGATGTCGTGGCGCGGCACACGGGGCGGTATCGCCGCTGCCCGTGCCGGCCACGACGTAGTGATGGCACCGACCACGCACACGTACTTCGACTACTATCAATCCCGGAGCCGGAGCAGGGAGCCGCTGGCATTCCCCGCATTTCTGCCTCTCGACACCGTCTACGCATTCGAGCCCATCCCCGCCGCGCTCGAGTCACGCCACGTGCAGCACATCCTCGGCGCGCAGGGACAGATCTGGACCGAGTACATCAAGACGCCGAAGCAGGTCGAGTACATGGCCTACCCGCGCATGACCGCCCTGGCCGAGGTGCTCTGGAGCCCGCGCGAGCGAAAGAGCTGGCGCAACTTCCGCGAGCGGCTGAGCGTGCACCTGAAGCGCCTGGACGCACTCGAGGTGAACTATCGTCCGCTCGACCGATGAACTCGTTACATCGCGCAACGAGCGCCCTGGCCGGCTAACCACAGAGACACGGAGGGCACAGAGGATTCACAGAGGGGCTCCGATCCCGGAGAGTTCATCACGCCACGAGCAGCATTCACCACAGAGGCACGGAGACACGGAGGAGCCACATGGCAGAGCTTTCTCCTCCTCGGATTGCTCTGTGTCTTTGTGTCTCCGTGGTTCCGTCATGCTCGTGGTGCGACGAGCTCCATGCGACGAAGGACCCTCTGTGAATCCTCTGTGCTCTCCGTGTCTCTGTGGTTAGCCCAAGGGGGCTCGTTGCGCGCCGCACTGGTGGAGGATGACGTGATCAAGACCTACGGCCTCACGCACATTGCTCTCTCGGTTCGCGATCTCGACAAATCGGCGCGGTTCTACCGCGACATCTTTGGCGCGGTCGAGGTCTATCGCGATGCCGGGTTCGTGCAGCTCCAGACACCAGGGAGCCGCGACGTCATCGTCCTCGAGCGCGACCGGAAGTCGGCCGGCAAGACCGGCGGCGTCGCGCACTTCGGGTTCAGGCTCACGGATCCGGGCGACATCGATGCCGCCGTGCGCGCGGTCGAGGCCGCGGGCGGCACCATCCAGGACCGCGGCGAGTTCGTTCCGGGCGAGCCGTACCTCTTCGCCACCGACCCGGACGGCTATACGGTCGAGATCTGGTACGAGCATCCCACCCCGGTCGACCCACCGGCGAGCCCCCTGGCGTAACAGCGCCCCTTCCCATAGACTTGCCAGGGAGCGCACCACAACCGCCACCTCCCTCGCCAGGTCCATGCGGATACGAACCGATAGCGGTGAGCTGCTCCAGGGCACGCTCGCCATCCTGATCCTCAAGGCGCTGTTGGCAGGCCCCGCACACGGGTTCGGCATCGCACGCTGGATCGAGCGAACCACAGAGGACGTCCTGCGCATCGAGGAAGGGTCCCTCTACCCTGCCCTGCGTCGCGTGGAGGACAAGGGGTGGGTCACATCGGAGTGGGGGCTCTCCGAGAACAACCGGCGCGCCCGGTACTACACCCTCACCCGCCAGGGACGAGCACACCTGCGCGCCGAGGCCGAGCTCTGGCTTCGCTACTCGACGGCAGTCACGCGCGTGCTCGCCGCCGAGCCCGCGTTGGCCTAGTGGGCAGGGCGCCGAGCTGGCGGCGGTACCTCCGCTTCTGGAGGTCCGACATCAACGCCGACGTGGACGACGAGCTTCGCCTCCACCTGGAGATGCGGGCCCGCGAGTACGAGGTGCAGGGCTTCCCGCCTGACGAGGCCCAGCGGGCCGCCCGCGAGCGGTTCGGTGACCCCGAGCGCATCGCGTTCATGCTGAGAGCGCACGATCGCCGGCGGCAGCGCCGCCACGAGAGGAGAGAGATGATGAGCGACCTCATCCAGGACCTTCGCTACGCGGTTCGCGGCCTGCGGCACGCCCCGGCATTCAGCGCCGCCGCCGTGCTCACCCTCGCCCTCGGCATCGGCGCCACGACGGCGATCTTCAGCGTCGTCAATGCGGTCATCCTGAAGCCCCTGCCGTATCCGGAGCCGGAGCGGCTGGTGATGATGTGGATGGACAATCGGAACACGGGGCTGCGCGAGGACGTTCACTCGTGGCTGAACTTCGCCGATCTGCGCGCCGAGAACCGCTCGTTCGGGCAGCTCGCCGCGTACGGACTGAGTGGCTTCAACATCACTGGCGGCTGCGTCGAGGGCGAGTGCCAGCCGCAACGGGTGGCGGCGATCGCGTCCACCGCGAACCTGTTCAGCGTGCTCGGCGTTGGTCCTGCACTGGGCCGGCCGTACACGAGCGATGAAGAGGAGCCGGGACGGGACGGCGTCATCGTGATCAGCCACGGCCTGTGGATGCGCCTGTTCGGTGGCGATCCCGCCGCGATCGGGCGCACCGTCCGCGTGAACGGCCGCGAGCGGACGGTGATCGGCGTCATGCCGCGCGGTTTCGCGTATCCCGGGCCCAACACCGACGCCTGGGTGCCCCTGGCGCCTCCGCCGGACCTGCGCGAATCGCGCTCCTCGCTCTGGCTCCGCGCGATCGGCCGATTGGCTCCCGGCGTGTCGCTGGAGCGCGCGGCGACGGACCTGGCTACCGTTGCCGCGCAGCTGGAGCGAGAGTACCCGTCGAACCGCGAGATGGGGACCTACCTGGTGTCACTTCCCCAGCAGGTCGTGGGCAGGTCGCTGCGCACGACACTTTGGGTGATGCTCGGCGCCGTGGTGGCCGTGCTCCTAATCGCCACGGCCAACGTCGCCAACCTCATGCTCGCCCGGGCCGCGACGCGGGAGCGTGAGGTGAGCGTGCGACTCGCGCTGGGCGCTACGCCGTCCCGGCTCGCCAGGCAGCTCCTCACCGAGAGCGTCCTCCTCGCCGTGCTCGGTGCGGCGCTGGGTGTCCTGCTGGCCTGGGGGGGGCTCCGGCTGCTCATCGGACTGGCCCCCGCCGACATCCCTCGCCTCGATGAGGTTCACGTCGATGCCCTGGTGCTCGGGCTCGGCCTCGTGCTCGCGGGCGCGACGGGCATGGCATTCGGGCTCGTGCCGGCGCTCAACGCGTCGCGGCAGAACCTGTCCGACTCGCTTCGCGAAGGCGCGCGCGGCACGGCGGGGCACCGAGGCAATCGGATGCGGCGCGTGCTCGTCGGCGCTCAGGTGGCGCTCGTCGTCGTCCTCCTCACCGGCGCCGGCCTGCTCATCAGGAGCTTCCTCGAGCTGCAGCGAGTCGAGCTCGGCTTCCGGCCCGACAATCTGCTCACCGCGCGCGTCTCGCTGCCGCAGGCGCGCTATCCGGAGCCGGCGCAGCGGCTGGCATTCTTCGAGACGCTGATCGAGCGGCTCCGGGCCGTGCCCGGTGTGGCGAGCGCCGGCGCCATCACCGACATCTTCCTCGATGCCACGCCAACCTCCACCAACTTTTCCATCGAGGGTCGGGAGTTCACGCCCGAGGAGGAGGGCATCGAGATCCCGCTCGACGTCGTGAGCACCGACTATTTCCGCACGATGGGAATCCCACTCACCCGGGGCCGAAGCTTCTCGGCGCAGGATGTCGCGGGATCCCTCCCCGTCGTGATGATCAACGAGAGCATGGCGCGGCGCTTCTGGCCCGATGGCGATCCGCTTGGCAAGCGATTCAAGTACGGCTCGGCGGGGTCGGACAGTCCCTGGCTCACGATCATCGGGGTGGTAAGCGACATGCGCCGCACCGGCTACGACGCACCCGTGCGCTACGAAACGTTCCTACCGCTGTCGCAGGATCCAGCGCGGCAGATGACGCTCGTCCTTCGCACCACGCGCGAGCCGCTCGCGCTGAGCGGGCCGCTGCGCACCGAGGTTCGCCGTGTCGATCCCGAGCTTCCCGTCTACGAGCTCGCGACGATGGATGAGTTGCTGTCCGGAATGGTGGCGCAGCGCCGGTTCAGCATGGCACTGCTCGGGACGTTCGCCGCGATCGCCCTGATGCTCGGCGTCATCGGCGTCTACGGCGTGACCGCATTCCTGGTGGCCCAGCGCACGCGTGAGGTGGGCGTTCGGATCGCCCTTGGCGCGCAGCCACGGCAGCTCGTGCGCTCGGTGGTTGCGCAGGGAATGGTCGTAGCGGCCAGCGGTCTCGCGGCCGGCCTGGTCGGGGCGCTGCTCCTGTCGCGTCTCATGGCAGGGATCCTGTACCAGGTGAGCCCGCGCGACCTCGTTACGCTGGCTTCAGTGACCGTGCTGCTCACCCTGGCGACCTTGCTGGCGAATTACTTTCCGGCCCGCCGCGCGGCGCGAGTGGACCCCCTGGTAGCGCTCCGCAATGAGTAGGGCGAAACTTCGGGCACGGCTCGTTCCGTAAGATGAGGAGGACCACTCTCCGGAGCCCTCGACGATGATCGCCGCCATCCTTCGCCTCTTTGCCCTGCGCCCCTTCTTCACGATGGCGATCCTGGGCTTCCCGATCATTCTCCTCATCGTGGTCGGGCTGTTCACCATCCTGCTCTTCAAGTTCCTGCTCTTCGTCGTCCTGCCCGTCGGGCTGCTGATCTGGATCGTCCGCTCCTTCCGCAACTCGGGAGACGATCAAGCCACCTGACGCCGGGTCGCTCGAGGGCGCACATTTGTCCCTGGCCGCGCGTCGACGGCGTTCTTCGAGATCCGGCTGGCGCCCAAATGCGGTGAGGGGAATGTGGGCACGGTCGTTCGCACCATACTCTGGCGTAGACTGGACCGACCTGGGCACGAAGCCGCTCGTCTGCACTTCGACTCGACGTACCGGCGCCTCGCCGGCTGCGCCGTCTTCGCACACGACCGAGTGCCCTGTCGTCTGGATTACGACCTTCGTCTCGACGAGCGCTGGTGCTTCCAGTCCGGATCGGTGCTCGGCTGGGTGGGTGAGGAGCCGATTCAGATCGAGGTAGCATCGGTGGCGCCCGGACGCTGGGTGCTCAACGGCGCGGCGCAGCCGCACGTGGCCGGGTGCACCGACATCGATCTGAACTTCAGCCCGTCGACCAACCTGCTTCCCATCCGAAGACTCGAGCTCGCGGTGGGACAGCACGCGGCGGTGCGCGCCGCATGGCTCCGGTTCCCCGGTTTCACGCTCGAGCCCCTCGAGCAGATTTACCGCCGCGACGCCGAGCTCACCTACCGCTACGAGAGCGGCGGCGGTGAGTTCGTGCGTGACCTCGACGTGAACGACGCCGGGTTCGTCACCCACTACCCGGACTTCTGGAAAGCCGAGCTCACAACCTGACGGAGATCGCCGCCATCCCGCGACGGCCCTCCACGAGCGCCGAGCTGTCCCGGAGCGACGCGCGCCGCATTGCGCTCGCCGCGCAAGGATTCGATCGGCCACGGCCGCGTGGTCCGGTGACCGCGGGGCACCTGCGGCGCGTCATTCGCCAGCTCGGCCTCATCCAGATCGATTCGGTCAACGTGCTCCTGCCGGCGCACTACCAGGTGCCCTTCTCGCGGCTCGGCCCGTACCGGCGCTCGCTTCTGGACGACCTCGTCTATCGGCGGCGCGAGTTCGCCGAGCAATGGGCGCACGAGGCCTCCATCGTCCCGGTCGACGCGGTGCCGGCGCTGCGCCGGCGGTACGAGAGCCACGACCGCAGGCAGCGCGCTCTAGCCGCGTTCATGGCGAAGCACGCCGAGTACGCCGTCCGGGTGCTCGACGATGTCCGCGCGCGAGGGCCGATCACCGCCTCGGAGCTGCCTGAGCCGAACGGCGAGCGAGGGAAGCGGGGCGACTGGTGGGGGTGGACGCTCGCCAAGGCGACGCTCGAGGGGCACTTCGCCAGCGGCGCCCTCGCCATCGCCGGTCGCCGCGCGGCCGGTTTCGCGCGCCTCTACGATCTGGCCGAGCGCGTGCTGCCTGACGAGCACCATCGGCGCGAGGTGTCACGCGAGGAAGCCATACGCGAGCTGCTCCGCCGCGCTGCGCGCGCGCTCGGCGTCGCGACGGCACAGGATCTGGCCGATTACTATCGCGCACCGATTCGACTCTCACGCGAGCACATCGCCGAGCTGGTAGCGAGCGGCGAGCTGCGGGCGGTGCGTGTGGAAGGGTGGACCGTGCCCGCGTACCTGGACCCAGAAGCGCGCGTCCCACGTAAGATCGACGCCGCCGCGCTCATCTCTCCATTCGACCCGGTCGTCTGGTGCCGGCCTCGCGCGCTCCGGCTGTTCGACTTCGATTACCGCATCGAAGTCTACGTGCCGCGGCCACAGCGGCGTTGGGGCTATTACGTGTTGCCCTTCCTCCTTGGCGACACACTCGTGGCGCGCGTCGATCTCAAGGCCGATCGCGCCGCCGGGCGACTCGAGGTGTTGAGCGCGCACGTCGAGCGCGAGGCCGAGCCGGCTACGGTGGCACCGGCGCTCGCCGCGGAGCTGCGCACCATGGCAAACTGGCTGGGGCTGGAGACCATCCGGGTTGCGCGCCGCGGGAAGCTGGCGCGGCAGCTCGCTGCCGAGGTGATGGCGCGCCGACGGAGCGCTCGGTGAGCTGGGCACTGCGTAAGACCCTCGGCACGTCACCCACGTTTCAGGTGGTCGCCGGTCTCGCGCTCGGATTGGGTGTGGGCGTGCTCATCGGTGGCGACCCGAATGCGCCTGGCGCCGCTTTCGCGCGCGCCGTGACGCCCATCGGGACACTGTGGATCAACGCGATCCGCATGACGCTCGTCCCGCTCATCGTCTCGCTGCTGGTCGTGGGTATTGCCGAGCAGCGCGACGCGCGCCGCATCGGGAGGCTGGGCGTGATGGCGTTCGCGATGTTCATCATCGCCCTCGCGGCCGTGGGAGCACTGACGGCCATCGTCTCACCACCGATCTTCTCGCTGCTCACGCTCGACCCGGCGGGTGTCGAAGCGCTGCGCGCGACGCTCACTGCACCGCCTGGAACAGCGGATCTGCCGACCCTTCGCGACTGGATTCTCAGCCTCGTGCCGGCGAATCCGGTGAGAGCCGCCGCCGAGGGCGCCATGCTGCCGCTCCTGGTGTTCACCATCGCCTTTGCATTCGCCCTCACGCGACTGGCCGAGCCGGAGCGCGATACGGTCGTCACCGTCTTTCAAGCGGTGTCGAGCACCATGCTGGTGATCGTGCGCTGGGTGCTGATGCTGGCGCCCCTTGGCGTATTCGCGCTGGCCGTCACACTCGGCACGCGGCTTGGCGTCGGCGCCGCCGGCGCCATTGGCTTCTACGTCGCGCTCGTGATCGGGCTCCACCTGCTGGTGACGATCGTGCTGTACGCCATCGCGGTCGTGGGCGGGCGCATGTCGCTTCGTCGCTTCGCGCAGGCGGCCGCTCCGGCGCAGGCCGTCGCCTTCAGCTCCCGCTCGTCGCTGGCGTCGCTGCCGGCACTCATCGACAGCGCCACGCGTCTCCAGCTTCCGCGCGAGATCACCGGCTTCGTGCTCCCGCTGGCCGTCTCGGTGTTCAAGCTCACGTCGCCGATCTACTGGACGGTGGGTGCGATCCTGATCGCCAGGCTGTACGGCGTGGAGTTCGGCCCGGCACAGGTCTTCACCATGGCCGGCGCCGCCGTGCTGCTCAATGCCGCGACACCCGGCATCCCGAGCGGCGGTCTCCTCATCCAGGCCCCGGTGTACTCCATGCTCGGCCTCCCGCTGGAAGGGATCGGACTCCTCATCGCGGTGGACACGATCCCGGACATGTTCAAGACCGCGTTCAACGTGACCGCCGATCTCACGGTGGCGGTGGTGCTGGGGAGGTACGCCTCCTCAGGCTGACCAGTGGCGGTTCACGCGCCGACGGCTCGGACGTGGCGCGCGCGGTATGATCGTTGCGCCCCAACGCCATCCAGCCGGCAACGATCTCGAGGAGTAGCACGATGGCCAGGAAGACACCGAAGAGGGGACCTCACAAGCAGAAAGGCGCGCAGCAGCACGCGCAGGGTGAGCATGGGGAGAAGACACGCGCTCGGATCAGGGAGATCGTACAGACCAAGCCCGAGGAGCCGGAGCCGATGGAGCAGCGACCCCATCGCGATCCGGCGAAGAACCGTCTCTTCTCGCGCCGCGGTCAGCACGACCCTGCCGAAGAGGGGAGCGACAAGACCCGCCTCTCACGCGACATCGACAGGCACGATCACGTGCGCGAGAATTTCCAGGTCATCGGCGGGGCGGAAGCGCACCCCGCCAATCCTCCGAGTCACATCGACCCCGAGCACCCGGACAACCCGAATCCCGGTTGACGCTCTCACCGCTGGCCGGACAGCGTTCTGCTCGGACTCCTGCGCGATGACTGGACCGACCAGCGCCGGGAAGGGGTAGAACCCTGACGGGGTGATGCGAGTGGAGTGAGTGAGCACGATCACTCACAATACTCGCATCACTCTCGTCACCCCCTCGCCCATGCGCTTCCCTCACACCATTCTGCTTGCTCTCGGCTGCGTTGCCTGCCGGACGGCGGTGCCGCCGGCTGGAGCGCCGGCCGCCGAAGTGTCCGGCGCCTGCGCGCTCGAGCGAGCAGTCACGCCGCGCGACACGATCGTGGTCGGTTCGAGCGAGGCGATCGATGCCACCGGGCTGGTGCGGCCATCGACCGGCGTGCAGCAGATGGTGTTCGACGCGCTGTACGAGACCCTCATCGGCGTTGACTGCGAGGGAGGCATCGTGCCGCGGCTGGCCGCGTCGTGGAGCGCCGAGATGGGCGGCCGACAGTGGACGTTCACGCTCCGCGATTCCGCGCGCTTCTCCGACGGATCGCCCGCCGCGGCCGCGCACGTGATCGAGAGCTGGGCCGATGACCCCCGCAGCGACCGCTCGGCGGCCAGTCTCATGGCCACCGCTGGCGCGACGGCCACCGCCGACTCCAATCGGATCACCATCTCGTTCCAGGATCCGCACCCGACGCCACCGCGCCTGCTCGCGCACCCCGCGTTTGCCGTGCGGCGGCAATTGCCGGGCAACGCGTGGCCGATGGGAACGGGGCCATATCGTGTCGACAGCCAAAGCCTGAACGCGGCACGAGGCGCGAGCGCGACGCTCCGCTTGCTCCCCGTGCACACCGGCGGTGGACCGGTGATCGAGCTACACACGAGCGCGGCATCCGACGCCCGAGATCTTCTCGATGCCGGAGTGGACGTCGTCCTCACGTCGGTGCCGGCTGCGATCGCCTACGCGGCCACGCGGCCGGAGCTGGCCGTGCATCCCCTGCCCTGGGATCGCACGTACGCCATCCTCTCGTCGTCGCGACGGCCTGGGACGGCCACACCGGAAGATCTCGCCGCGCTCGGCGATCTGTTCGCTCGCGACGCGATTCGCACCGACGCGCGTGGCGCGAGAAGCAGCGCCTGGTGGCGCGACCTACCCACCTGTCGAGTCGCTACCCCCGACGGAGCTGTGCGCACGGCTGCTCTCCCGCGCTCGCGGATCGTGTACGCGCACGACGATTCCGTGGCTCGCGAGCTCGCCGCGCGCATCGTGGCGGTAGCCGCGTTCGGGTCGCAGCGCAGCCAGGAGGCCACCCTCCTCGGCGCCGCGCTCCCAGAGCTGGTCACGAGTGGCCGCATGCTATCGGCGGTCGGCCTCGCACCGGCCGAGCTCGCTGTCTCGCTTCGGGCCGCGTTCGATCGCGCGTACGTGGTGTCGCTGCCGAGCGATCCGACGGCGCCGTGCGTGGCACTCCAGGAGCTCATCGATCGTGCGCCGCTCGTGAGTCTGGCGATCGAGCGCGAGGCGGCAGAGCCGGCGCTCGCGTCCAGCTTCCGTCTCGAGGAGGCGCTGGTGCCCGTGGTTGAGACGCGATCCCATCTCATCGTTCGGCGGGGCGCCGTCGACATCGAGCTGGGCGCGAACGGCGGCGTGCGCCTTGGCGTGCGGCAGACGCAGCGACGCGTGATACCATGACCTTTCGCTCGCGGCTGCTCGTCGGGCTCGGTGTGGCAGCGCTCCTGCCGCTCGCCGGTTTCGCGCTCGCTGTCCGCGAGCGGGTCGCGGCCGAGCTGGCCGCGCAATTCCGCGCGCGAGTCAACACGCTGAGCGACGAGATCGGCAAGGAGCTCGGGCAGCGTGACGGCTCCATCCGCGATCGGCTAGCCACGCTTTCGCGCACGCTGCCAGACGACAACCGCCTGCGCGCCGCCATCCTCGGCGCATCGGCCGAGCGACAGTACCTGCTCGATTGGGCCGAGCGGGCGATGCGGCTCACCGGTCTGTCCATGCTGCAGCTGCAGGATGAGCGCGGTCGCATCCTGAGCTCCGGACACTTCCGCAACGAGTACGATCGGCTCGAGCCCGGCTTGCCGCGAACAGTGAGCGCCGCGCGGACCGGTCTCGTCCTCCACCGCGCTCGCACCCCCGACGGCTCCTTCCTCGTCCTCGTTCGCGCCGACTCGGTCGTGGTGGGAGGACGCACCCTCTGGCTCGTGGGTGGAGAGGCGCTCACGCAGAGCGAGATCGCGCGCCTGGCTGCTGATCGCGAGCTCACGGTGACGCTCACTACGCCCGACACCGTGCTCCGCTCCGACTCCACACCTCCGCCCGGCGGTGCACGTCCTGTCGACGTCGACAGAACGACACAGTCTCTCGTGCGCCGGCTGGACCTCTGGTACGTGCGCAGCGTGCGTCCCGACTCCGTCGCTCTCGAGCCGGCCCGACTCACGGTGACGCATCAGGCGACGCTGCTCGCGGCGCTTCGGCGATCTGTCGACCGATGGTTCCTCGCGATCGCCGCGGTCGCGGCCGGCAGCGCGCTGCTGATCGCGCTCTGGCTCGGCGCGCGCATGAGCCGCCCCATCGCCGAGCTGGCGGACAAGACGGCGGCCGTTGACCTGGATCGGTTGGACGTGGACTTTCGCAGTGACCGTGAGGATGAGATCGGCGACCTGTCCCGGCTGCTCGGCGCGATGACCGCCAGACTTCGCACGGGCGCGCGCAAGCTGCGCGAGGCGGAGCGGCTGGCCACGATGGGCGAGGTGGCCCGACAGGTGAACCACGACATCAAGAACGGGCTCATTCCCATTCGAAACGTCGTTCGCCATCTGGCCCAGGTGCAGCGCGACGCGCCGGGGCGATTGCCGGAGGTATTCGGTGAGCGACTGGGAACGATCGAGTCGAGCATGCACTACCTGGAGACGCTCGCGCGCAACTACGCTCGCCTGTCCCCGCCATCGGAACCTCGGCCGTGCGACGTGGGCGCCGTGATCGAGGACGTCATCAGGCACGCCCGTAGCGGGACGGGCGCCGAGATCTCGGCTCGGGTGGCGCCAGCTCTGCCGCGTGTCGTGGCCGACCCGATCGTGCTGCGGCGGATTCTCGAGAACCTCACCGGCAATGCGCTCGACAGCCTCGACGGACGGCCCGGCCGCGTGACCGTCTCGGCCGAGGGCGTGAGCTCGGGACCGGGGCATTCGGCGGTGCGCATCGCGGTCGAGGATAATGGGCGCGGCATGACGGAAGAGCAGCTGGCCCGCGCGTTCGACGACTTCTATACGACGAAGCCGCAGGGCACCGGGCTCGGTCTGTCCGTCGTCAGACGCCTGGTGCTCGACCTCAACGGCTCCCTGCGCGTGTCCACGAGGCCCGGTGAAGGGAGCACCTTCGTGGTCGAGCTGCCGGGAGCGCGCGCATGACCACGGTGCTGATCGTGGACGACGTGCGCGCGATGGCCGAGCAGTACGCGTACGATCTCCAGCGCGTCGCTGGACTCGAGCCGGTGATCGCCGGCGGAGGTGAGGAAGCGCTGGAGACGCTTGTCCGTGAGGCGGTGGACTGCGTGATCCTCGACCTCGAGATGCCGGGCGTGGATGGCTTCGCCGTCCTGCGCGCCATGAAGGACCGCGGCATCGACGTGCCGGTGATCGTCTACACCGGCACGGGCAACTTCGACCGCTGCGTGCAGGCGATCCGCCTCGGCGCGTTCAACTTCGTCGACAAGGCCGAGCCGGTGGAGCGCGTTGCGCGAGAGGTGGAAATGGCCGTCGAGCGCAAGCGCCTGCTGGCGGAGGTCGCGATGCTGCGCACCTACGCTGCCGACGGCACCGCCTTGCTTGGCGGCAGCCCGGCCATGCAGCAGCTCAAGGAGCAGATCGCCCGCATCGCACCCATCCCGAGCGCGGTGATGATCATCGGCGAGAGTGGATCGGGGAAGGAGCTCGTCGCGCGCGACCTGCATCGCCTGAGCCCCGGCGCGCGCGAGCCGTTCGTGGCCATCAATTGCGCCGCTCTTCCCGAGACGCTGGTCGAGAGCGAGCTGTTCGGTCACGAGCGCGGTGCGTTCACCGGCGCCGTCACGATGCGCAAGGGCGCGTTCGAGGCGGCGGGGAAAGGGACGATCTTCCTCGACGAGATCGGCGAGCTGCCGCTCGCCATGCAGGCCAAGCTGCTCCGCGTGCTCGAGGAGCGGCAGGTAGTGCGGCTGGGCTCCACGCGACCCGTGGCCGTCCCCGCGCGCGTGATCGCGGCCACCAACCGCGAGCTGGAGGAGGAGGTGAAGGCGGGGCGCTTCCGCCAGGACCTGTACTTCCGCCTCAACGTGCACGTGCTGCGCGTGCCGCCGCTGCGAGATCGCGCCTCCGACATTCCCGAGCTGGCCGATCATCTGCTGGCGAGCACGTGCGAGCGGTTCGGCATGAAGCGCAAGAGGCTCGCCGAGCCGGCGCTGCGTGTGCTCATGGCGTACGACTGGCGCCGCAACAACGTCCGCGAGCTGAGGAACATCGTCGAGCGCATGGTGATCAATGCCGGCGGAGAGCTCATCGGTGAAGAGGACGTGCCCGCGGAGGTCCGCGAGAGCACCGCCCCCGTGCCGGCCTCGTCAGGCGGCGCGCGCACCTTCCTCGCGCAGAAGGCCGAAGCCGAGCGACAGATCGTGCTCCTCGCACTGGAACGCAATGAGTGGCACATCACGCGCACGGCCAGGGAGCTGGGGCTGGCCGATCACGCGAGTCTCCTCAAGATCATGCGCCGGCACGGGATCAGCCGCGACTAGCGGCTGGTCCGTGTCCACGCGAACACGAAGCGTCTGTCGGACCCGTGTTCGGGCGGACACAATCGCTCCCTCCAGCGCGCGCCGAATGCTCGCCAGAGACGGGCTAAGTCTTCGAACGGCAGGCACATCTGGAACCGCCTCAAATCTCCGTCGGCTCGGGTCGGGCGCTTGCCATTACACAGCGGCGCAATCCACTCGACCACTCGGCGCCACGTGCGCCGCACCGACAGGAGGAGTTCCATGCGCCGCACCCGTTCCACCACCGCCACCGCTCGCATCTCACACATCGAGCTCGTCGTTCCCGCCGCCCTGCTTGCGCTTCCGATCATCGCGCTGGCCGGCTGCGGCGATTCCAGGACCGAGACGTCCGCGGCTCAGCCGGCGCCGGCGGTCAGTGAGCCTGTTGTCGTCGCCAAGAGCGAGCCAACTGAGCCCGTGATTCCCGATACCGTGACGTATGCACAGGCGGAGTCGGTGTACAACCAGCGTCGTTATGCCGACGCCGCGCGGATGTTCGAGGTCTACACGCGCAACCGCCCCGACAATCCGTGGGGGCACTACATGCTCGGCCTGTCGTCGTGGAAGGCGGGTGATTTCACCGTCGCCGAGGCGGCGTTCCTGTCCGCGCTGGAACGCGATCCCGGTCACGTGAAGAGCATGCTCAACCTCTCGAGGGTGCTGCTCGACGCGAGTCGCCCGAAGGAAGCCCTGGAGCGCGTCACGGTCGCGCTCGAGACCGATCCCGAGTCGGCCGATGCCCACCGCCTGATGGGGCGCGTGCGCACCACGCTCGGCCAGCACGAGGAAGCGCTGGAGTCGTATCGTCAGGCGCTGTCGATCGACGAGGAGGACGTGTGGTCGATGAACAACATGGGGCTGCTGTTCATCCAGACCGGGCGCTACGAGGAAGCGCTGCGGCCACTGGCGCGCGCGATCCAGCTCCGGGATGACGTGGCGGTGTTCCACAACAACCTGGGCATCGCGCTGGAGCGCACGGGCCACTTCTCGAAGGCCTCCGAGTCGTACCGCGCCGCGCTGGCGGTCGACAGCACCTACGAGAAGGCGAAGGTGAGCCTCGCGCGGGTGGAGCAGCGGTTGGAGAGCTCCACCACCCCCGCCATCGACGTGGGCGCGCTGGGCGACAGCTTCTCCGCCGACGTGCGCCGCTGGAGAGACGAGCGCGTCGTCGCCTCGACGCCCGTGCAGCAGCCGTAACGCACCACGCACGTAGTAGCAGCGGGCGCGCGCAGCGCAATCTGTGCGCGCTCGTGCTTTACGTATGGCGATCAGGTGGAGGTTCGTTCGCGCAACGAGCGTGTAGTGCTGACCTCCAGCTGCTATCGCCGCCGCGCGCTCAGGTCGGAGGGACTCCCATCTGTCGCCGGTACTCCCTGTCCCACGCCGCGCACATCCCCTCCCGCGGCGAGTACGGTCCCGGCGCATACACGGCCGACGACACGCCGGCCTGGCTGAGCTCGCAGACATGCCAGTCCTGGCGGTTGGTCTGATCCCAGAACGCCACGGCATCTCCGGGATCGAACGCCGCCGATTCCGGCGCCCGAGGGTGAAAGAGCCACTCACATACGATCCGCGTACGGTTGGACGACTGCGGCCACAGCGTGTGGTACATCACGTAGTCCGGGTGCAGGCTCAACAGCAGATTCGGGAAGATCGTGTAGAAGTACACGCGCTGATGATCTTCCTCGGGCAGGGCTCCGACCGGGATGCTGCAGGCGGCACCGCTGGCGGTCATGCTGCCGCCAGCCCGGCGGATCACCATGTATCCGCCAAGGAACGGGCCGTCGGTGAGATCGTTTTCGCCGCTGTCGTACGGCGTGAGGCGCGCGAGGTCCGGATGGATCACCGGACAGTGCGAGCACTCGGAGTAGTTCTCCGCGACGAGCTTCCAGTTGGCCCGCACGTCGTACTCCATGCGCCGGGCGGGACGCAGGTTGGCAACGTTGAACCGCGAGAATCGCTCGCGCACCGGCGCGAACGCATCGGCCAGCGACTCGCCGCCGCTGTCGAGATTCACGAACAGGAATCCTTCCCAGCTCCCGACGCGCACCGCGTGAAGCGGGTAGTCTTCCATCCGAAACCCCTCGACGTCCTTCATGTGGGGAGCGCCGATGAGCCGGCCATCGAGCGCGTACGTCCAGGCGTGATACGGACACTGGATGCTGCCGGCGAACGATCCGCTCGCGTGCTCGCACAGCTGCGTGCCTCGATGACGGCACACGTTGTGGAGGGCGTGCAGCTCCCCACGGTGATCGCGCACGACGATGATGCTCTCGCCGCCCACCGACGCCACGAGGTAGTGCCCGGCCTGCTGGACCTCGGCCTCGCGACCCACGCACACCCAGCGGCGACGGAAGATCCGCGCACGCTCCGCCTGGAAGATCTCCGGCGAGGTGAAACACTCGCCTGGTAGCGTGCGATCGCCGGCGCGGTACACTGCCGTGGCTCTCACGAAGCGGCTCATCGCGGCTCCTGGAGGATGGCCTTCGCCGCCAGCCGGCCAGCGCCACCGGCTACGCGCCCTCCGGGGTGCGACCCCGACCCGCACAGGTACAGCCCGTCGATCGGCGTGCGATAGCGCGCATGGCCCGGCACCGGCCGCATGAAGAGGATCTGGTCGAGGGTGAGCTGCCCGTGGTCCGGCTGCCCTTCGGTGAGCGCGTAGCGACGCTCGATGTCCGCCGGCGTGAGCACGTCACGATGCAGAACGATGTCGCGCAGGTTGGGCGCGTACTCGGCGAGCGTCTGCATCACCAGATCGCCTAACGACTCCCGGCCCGCGTCGTCCCAGGCCCCATCCCGCAGCCGATAGGGCGCGTACTGCAGGCGAACGGACATCACGTGCCGTCCCGGCGGAGCGAGCGATGGGTCGAGCAGCGACGGGATGGTCGCTTCGAGATACGGACGCCGCGAGATGCCGCCGTACTTCGCGTCGTCGTAGGCCCGCTCCAGGTACTCGAGGCTGGGACTGATCGAGATGACCCCACGCAGCGCCTCGCCGTCGCCGTTCGCCCGCCGAGCCGTGAACCGCGGCAGCTCGCCAAGCGCGAGGTGCACCAGGGCGGACACGCCGCGGTACTTGATGTTGCGCACGGCGCGCACGAAGTCGGGCTGGAGATGCTGCGGGTCGGCCAGCTCGAGCATCGTGCGGCGAGGATCGGCACTCGACACCACGCGGCGGCTGCGCACCTCGGTGCCACCATCCAGCAGGACGCCGGTCGCGCGCCCGTCCTCCACAGTGATGCGGGTGGCATCCGAACAGCAGCGGATCTCGACGCCTCGCTCGCGCGCGGCCGACAACAGCGCGCTCGCCAGCCCCACTGCCCCACCCTGCACCGCGGTGCGCGCGCGAAACACACCCGGCTCGTTCCCGACGTGATGGTGGAGCATGAGGAAGGCGGTGCCGCCGGACCGTGGACCCTGGAGCAGGCTCGTGATACCGCTCGCCCCGACCGTGCCCTTGAGCGCGTCGCTCTCGAACCAGTCGTCGAGCAGCTCCTGCACCGACATGGGCAGCACCCTGAGCAGCTCCGTCATCTCGCGTCTGCCGAGACCACGCAGGCGGCGACCGACCTTGGCGAGTGCGAGGAGCTCGGCGACGCTGCCGGCACTCGGCGTGGGCGCCGGCTCGACATACAGCGACCGCAGGAATCCGGCAATGTGCGCCATGCGCTCGCTGAAGGCGCCCCACCGGCGCGCGTCCCCCTCCGAGTGCCGCGCCAGCTCCTCGGACGTGCGACGCACATCGCGCCAGAGTGTGAGCGAGTCGCCGTCTGGCAGCGGCGTGAACACCGTCGCCTCGGAGCGCAGCACGCGCAGGCCGTGGCGCCCCAGCTCGAGGGCGCGATCGAGCTGGGGGTCGATCCACCCCACGTCGCACGCGCACCCGTCGACGCGAAACCCAGGCGCCAGCTCGTGGGTGGCAGCGCTCCCGCCGGGCGCATCCCCACGCTCTACCACCAGCACGCGCTCTCCGCCCCTGGCCAACATGGCCGCCGCCGCCAGCCCGTTGATCCCCGCGCCGATGACGACGGCGTCATAGCTCGTCGCCATCAGGCGCTCCGGTCTCGGAGGATGCGCAGCGCGGCCAGCCGTCCCGACGCGCCCATGACGCCGCCACCAGGGTGCGTTCCGGCGCCGCACTGGTAGTACTGCCTCACCGGCGTGCGATAGCTCGACCACGACGGCGCCGGCCGGAGAAAGAAGAGCTGGTGCAGCGCCAACTCGCCCTGAAAGATGTTCCCCTCGCTGAGCCCGGTGATCTGCTCGATGTCCCTGGGTGTGATCACCTGCCGGTGCAGGATCGCGCGCTCGATGTTGGGCGCGAACTGGGCGAGCGTATCGATCACCGCATCGCCGAACGCCTCGCGCCGCGCGTCGGTCCACCCGCCGTTGAGCGCGTACGGCGCGTACTGCACGAAGATCGACATCACGTGCTGTCCCGGCGGCGCCATTCCCGGGTCGATCATCGACGGGATGACGATGTCCATGTAAGGCTGGCGCGAGAACTCGCCGTACTTCGCATCGTCGTAGGCCCGCTCCAGGTAGTCGATGCTGGGGCTGATCGAGAACGCGCCGCGTAGATGCTCCCCGTGCCCAGGCATGCAGGTGAACTGTGGCAGCTCACTCAGCGCGAGGTTCACCTTGCCTGACGAGCCCCGGAACTTGAACCGGCGCACGGCCTCCACCAGGTCGTCGGGCAGCTCGCGCGGATCGAGCAGCTCGAGAAAGGTGCGGCGCGGATCGAGCCCCGACACCACGACGCGCGCGCCGATCTCCTCACCGCCCGCGAGCACCACCCCGGCGGCGCGCCCGCCCTTCACGAGCACGCGCTCCACCGACGCACCGGTGCGGATCTCCGCGCCGAAGCCCCGCGCCGCCGACGCGATCGCCTCGCTGATCGCGCCGGTGCCGCCCTTGGCGAAGCCCCACGCGCGGAAGGCACCGTCGATCTCGCCGAAATAGTGATGGAGCAGCACGTACGCCGTCCCCGGCGAGCGCGGGCCCAGGAAGGTGCCGATGATTCCACTCGCCGACTTGGTCGCCTTGAGCGGCTCGCACTCGAACCACTCGCCCAGGTAGTCGGCCGCACTCATGGTCATGAGCTTGAACAGCGCATGGAAGTGCCGCTGCGGCAGATCACGAAAGTGCTTGCCGAGCCGTGCCATCGACAGGAGCTCGGCAGGGCTCAGCGACGTCGGGTCGGGCGGCATCATCGCCAGAATGGGCCGCACCGCCATCGCCATGTGGTGCATGAGCTGCCCGAACTCGTCGTACGCGTCCGCGTCGCGCGGCGAGTGGCGATAGATCTCGCGACGGGTCCGATCGTGATCGCCCCACGCCGCGAGGTAGTCGCCGTTGGGCAGCGGCGTCACGGTGCTCTCGAGTGGAAGGATGTGCAGCCCGTGTCGCGGCAGCTCCAGCTCGCGGATGATCTCCGGGCGCAGCAGGGATACCACGTACGAGAACACCGAGAACTTGAATCCCGGGAACACCTCCTCCGTCACGGCCGCGCCACCCACGCGCTCACGCCGCTCGAGGACCAGCACGCGCCGCCCGGCGCGCGCGAGATACGCGGCGTTCACCAGCCCGTTGTGTCCGCCGCCGATGACGACGACATCGTAACGAGGGGTGAGGGCGAGGGGGTGACGAGCGTGATGCGAGTATGGTGCGTGATCGTGCTCACTCACTCCACTCGCATCACCCCGATCACCTTTCGCCCTCGCCCCTCGCCGCTCGCCCGTCATTGTTTCTTCCTCTCAGGGTCGAAGAACGGTATTTGCCTGACGCGAGCCCTGGCGCGCCGGCGCCGATGCTCGACGGTGATCTCCATCTCGAGCACCGACTCGGGCCCCGCGTGCTCGGCCTCGAGATGCGCAAGTGCGATGTACTGCTTGAGCAGCGGCGACCACGTGCCGCTCGTCGCGTAGCCCACCTGACGGCCACCGGCGTACACGGGCACGCTCGTCCGCCATGCGGTGGACGGTGGTCGCGCCGGCAGGCCGACCGACTCGTACAAGCGCTCCAGTGACTCCCACTCCACTTCCAGCCCTACCAGCCGCCACGCCGGACCGACCTCCTGCTCGGCACGGAGCGCGCGCTGCCCGACGAACGGCGCCTTGTCGAGCGCCACGGTCCACCCGAGGTTGAGCTCGAACGGGGACGACTTCTGCATCTCGATCAGCGCTCGCCGCGCCGAGACGTAGTCCACGTCGAGGAGGATGAGACCCGCCTCGATGCGAGCGATGTCGAGGGCGAACAGGCCGGCAGGCTGGAGGCCATAGGGCGCTCCGGTCGTCACCAGCGCGTCCCACAGCGCGAGTGCGCGGGCGTTGTCGACCCACAGCTCGTAGCCGAGATCGCCGGTGTACCCCGTCCGGGAGATCGTCACCGGAATGCCGCACAGCTCGGCCGCCACGACACGAAAGAACCTGAGACGCTCCACACAGGCATCGGTCATCTGCGTCAGGATGTCGCGCGCCGTGGGGCCCTGGAGCGAGAGCGCAGCGATGCGGTCCGACACATCCTCGATCGTCACGCGCAGCCCGAATGCGTTCTCGTGCAGCCAGCGCAGATTCGGGTCGGCCGCGGTGAGGCGGAACCACTGCTCATCGAGCCGTGATACGGTGCCGTCATCGATGACCTTGCCGGCCTCGTCGCACCACGGCGTGTACATCACCTGGCCGACCTTGCACCTGGAGATGTCGCGCGTCACCACGCGGTCGATGAGCCGCATCGCATCGGGACCACGCACGTGGTACTTGTAGAGCGGGGTGACGTCGAACAGCGCCGCCGAGCTGCGGATGGCGGCGTACTCTCGCTCGTGCGACAGCTCGTACGAGCTCGCTGCCACGTAGCCCGCCCAGCGTCGCCAGGCGTAGCCGTGCACGAGGGCCGACGTGCGCGGATGGAACGGTGTGGTGCGGAGCTGCATCAGCGGCGCCCCAGGGCGTGCCGGCGAACGGCTGTGGCCGGCAAGGCGCGCGGTGACGGTGCCGGCGCTGGGACGATGGGCCCGATGTCGGGGCTGAAGCCGAGCCGCCGCGACACGGCATCGGCTGCCGCCCGCACCAGCGCGATCACCTCCGGGATGCGCTCCTTGGTGAGCCGCGCCCGCGGTCCCCCCGCGCTGAGCGCCGCGACCACCCGTCCTTCGTGATCGCGCACCGGTGCTCCAACCGCCACGAACCCCGCCTCGATCTCCTCGATGGCGGTCGCGTAGCCGCGTTTCCACACGCGATCGAGCTCGGCGGCCAGGGCCCGGGCGGAGCTGATGGTGCGAGGCGTGAGGCGCGTCAGTCGGCCCGTGAGCGCCGAGTCAGGGTCGCGCCTGCCGGCGCCGGCGCCGTGCCGCACGGCGGCGAGCAGCACCTTTCCCGTGGACGTAGCATGCGCCGGCCAGCGCGTCCCCACTTCGGACGTGGAGCCCACGAGATGCCGGCTCGTGATCTCCTCCACGAGCAGGACCTCGTCGCCGACCAGGACCTCGAGCGTCACCGTCTCGCCCGACCGGCGCGCCAGCTCCTCCAGCTCGGCGCGGGCGACGGTGCGCAGGTCGTTCGCCCGCAGCGCCCGCGCGCCCAACGCGATGGCATCGGGGCCCAGGCGGTATTCGTTGCCGGCTCGGGTGCGCACCACCATCCCCTCGCGCTCCAACGCCGAGAGGATGCGAAACACGGTGGTCTTGTTGAGACCGAGCGAGCGCGCGAGCCCGGTCGCCGACCATTCGGTGCGCCCGTCGCGGAAGGCCTTGAGGATGGCCATCGCGCGGAGCACGGCCTGCGTCCCCGCGTAGGGGGGCGGTGAATTCGTGAACTCGCGTTTCATATTGTGAACCACGATGCCGGGCCGGGCATGGCGCGTCAAGGCTGGACAGCCTCCGACTGGCACCCTACCGTGGAGCGAAGCGAGGCGGACCTCGGTCGCTCGTCCCAACCTTCGCTCGATCAGGCCTGTCGAACTGGAGATTCCGGCACCACGATCTCCTGGATAGGAGGGTTCGGGCATGTCTGGCCTCTTGCAGGACCTGCGCTATGCCCTGCGTACGCTGCGGCGGCAGCCAGGCTTCGCCGCCGTCGCCGTGCTCACGCTCGCGATCGGCATCGGCGCCAACACCGCCATCTTCAGCGTCATCGACGCCACCCTCCTGCGCGCCCTCCCCTTCCGGGAGCCGGAGCGCCTCATGACCGTGATGCTGCGCATGCCCGCCAACGACAACCGGGTCGCGCAGGACATGGTCTGGTCGTATCCCAAGTTCCGCACCCTTCGTGACGCCGACACGCCATTCGAGAGCGTCGCACTGCACTCCGCGGTCTCCCTCACCGTGCGCGGTGACGAGGGAGCCGAGCGCATCTCGGCCGAGATGGTGGGAGCTGACTACCTGCGCATCCTCGGTATCGGTGCCGCGCGCGGACGGATCTTCGCGTCTGACGAGGATCGCCTCCCGCCCGACCGGCTCACCGCCCTCGTCTCGCACGGACTGTGGCAACGCCGCTTCGGCAGCCAGCCCGACGTGGTGGGACGCGAGCTCGTGATCAACGGGCGTCCGTTCACCATCGTCGGCGTCCTCCCGCCGGGGTTCGCCGGCCTCAGTGGACGAGCCGAGCTGTGGGTGCCGATCACCGCGGTGCGTCCCGCCGGGACGCTGAACAATTCCTTCGCCCATCAGTTCTCGCTCATCGCGCGACTCGAGCCGGGCGTGTCGCCGGAGCGAGCGAAGGCGGCGATGCCGGCCATCGGGCGCATGATCGATGACGCGCATCCCACTACCGACGCCCGCGCGGCGTGGGGAGCGACGGCATACACGCTGTCGGAGGTCCGTCTCGACCCCGCGCTGCGTCGATCGCTCGTGCTCCTCGCGATGGCCGTCGCGCTGGTCCTCCTGATCGCGTGTGTCAACATTGCCAACCTCCTCATCGCGCGCGGTGCCGCGCGGCAGCGTGAGGTCGCCGTCCGACTCGCGATCGGCGCCGGACGGGGACGACTCGTACGCCAGCTGCTCACCGAGAGCATGGTGCTCGCGATGCTCGGTGCTGTCACCGGCGTCGCGCTCGCCGCGCTCGCGGTGCAGGCCATCGGCAAGCTGACCCCCGTCGTGTCGACGGTGGTCGATCGCGACGCCGCGGGGCTGACGACGATCGGTCTGTCGTCCATCCGGCTCGACGCCGGAGCGCTGTTCTTCACCTTCGGGATCGCGCTGCTCACCGCGCTCGTGTTCGGCCTCGCGCCGGCGCTGCACACCAGTCGCGCGAGCCTCAGCCATGCGCTCAAGTCCGGCGGTGCGCCCGGCGCGGGATTCGCCGGCATTCGCGCGCTCACCGGGCGCGGCACGCTCGTCGCGGCCGAGGTCGGACTGGCCGTCGTGCTCCTCGTCGCGTCGGGGCTCATGATCAAGAGCCTCGGCCGACTGTTCGAGGCGCGGATCGGGTTCGACGCGCGGAATCTGCTCACCGTGCGCGTGACGCTGGCGTCGGCGCGGTACTCCAGTGACTCGGCGGGCGCTATGTGGGGACAGGTGCTCGAGCGCATGCGGGTTGTCCCCGGCGTCACCGACGCCGCCGTGGGCAATTGCGCGCCCGTGGTAGACAACTGCGACGGCACGCACATCCAGATTCCCGGTCGCGGGACATCGGCGCACGTGGCCAACCACATGGTGACGGCAGACTACTTCCGTACGCTCCGCGTCCCGGTGCAGCGCGGGCGACCGTTCGGTCCACAAGATCGCCGCGGGTCACCACGCGTGGTGATGATCAACGAGACGGCCGCACGCATGTTCTGGCAGGACGAGAATCCGGTCGGAACGTTCATCGACATCGGCGAGCCCGCCGAAGTGGTCGGGGTCGTGGGTGACGTTCGATTCGAGAGTCTGGAGCAGCCGGCCTACCCGGCGGTGTTCCAGCTGTTCGAGCAGGCGCCGCGCTCCTCGGCCGTGGTCTTCGTGCGCACCCCGAGCGACCCCGGTCTCCTCACCGCGGCCGTGCGCCGCGAGGTGCGTGACCTCGATCGGGACCATGCCGTGTACGATGTGCGGCCGATGAGCGAGCGGCTGCGCGATGCCACGTCGGGCACCAGGTTCAGCACCGTCGTCCTTGGCGTGTTCGCCGCCATCGCGCTCGGCCTGGCGTCGATCGGGATCTACGGCGTCATGTCGCTGTCCGTGGCACAGCGCACGCGTGAGCTGGGCATCCGCCTCGCGTTGGGGGCCCGGCACCGCGATCTTCTCACCATGGTGCTGACGCAGGGGATGCTGCTCGCCGGCTTCGGTGCGGCGCTCGGCATTGTCGGCGCGCTGGCGTCGTCGCGCGTGATGCGCGCCGTGCTCTACGAGGTCACGCCGCTCGACGCTTCGGCGTACGCCGCCGCGGCGGCGGTGCTCGCCTTCGTGGCGCTGCTCGCTGTCGCCGTCCCCGCCCGGCGCGCGATGCGAGTGAACCCGCTGGAGGCACTCCGGCACGAATGAAGTCCCTCACTCTCATCACTCTCGTCACTCTCATCACCTTCATCACCTCGAGGCACCCATGCTCGAATGGTTGATTCCGGTTTCACTGTTCTGGATCCTGGCCGCCGTATTCCTCGGCGCGTTGCCGGTGAACCTGGTGGGCGGGAGTGGACTCCAGCAGATCCTCGGTCTCCTGCTCATGTACGTGCTCTATCTGGCCGTCTGGGGCGTACTGCACCGGCTGCTGGGCGACAATCTCCTTGTGCGAGTCATCGTGCCGACCGTTGTCGCCTCGCTGCTCATCCCGCTGCTGGCGAAGGTCGCGTTCGCCATCGTGCGCGTGCGCGTCGAGCGAGCGAGGGCAGCGGCGCACTGATAGCGGGGCGCGGAGGCGGGACGCGGCACGCGAACAGCGGCGAGCCCTCTGTTTGGCCGACTAGCGAGGGGCTAATGGGAGTGATTCCCCGAGGACAAGTGGGACGGCCCTTAGTAGGGCCACCTAGCAACGGACTAACGGTAGTAACTACCAGTAATTCAGTACTGCATGAGAGAGTAAGAGC
Source organism: Gemmatimonadaceae bacterium (assembly GCA_035249955.1). GTDB lineage: Bacteria > Gemmatimonadota > Gemmatimonadetes > Gemmatimonadales > Gemmatimonadaceae > DATFFQ01. The sequence continues at coordinate 41,744 of DATFFQ010000025.1, read as the reverse complement.
GTAAAGGTGCACACCCTTTACGCTCTTACTCCCGTTAGCTCCCACTGAATTACTGGAAATCACTCCCGTTAGTCCGTTGCTCGGTGGCCCGACCGAGGGCTCCGCTGCTCGGTGGCCCGACTGAGGGCTCGGCCTGCGCGTCCCGCGACCCGCTCTCTATTCCGTCCTGAGCGCCAATAGCGGATCCACGCGCGTTGCGCGCTTGGCGGGGACCAGGCAGGCCAGCACCCCCGTGACCGTGAGCACGAGGGCCACCGAGCCGAAGATCAGCGGATCGCGCGGCTGGACGTCGAACAGGATCTCGCTCAGCAGCTGCGAGACACCGGCCGCCATCGCGAGTCCGAGCACCATCCCGATCGCGATCTGCAGGAGCCCCTGCCGGAAGATCATCCGCACCACGTCGCCTCCCTGAGCGCCGAGCGCCATCCGGATCCCGAGCTCGCGCGTGCGCCGGCTCACGGAGAAGGACATGACGGCGTACAGGCCGACCGCCGCGAGGAAGAGCGCCATGAACCCGAAGATCATGAACATCGTGCCGAACACGCGGATGAACCACGTCGGGCGGGCGAGCGCCTCCTTCATCGAGTACACCCAGTAGATCGGGATGTCGGCGTCGAGCGATGAGACCGCCGCGCGCACGGCGGGCGTGAGCGCCATCGGACTGCCGGTGGCCGCGACGGCGATGCTCAGGAAATTCCGATGGTGCTGCGCCAGCGGCTGGTAGACCATCGGGCCACGAGGCTCCTCGGTGTCGCCGGTGAACTGGTCGGGCACGACGCCCACGATGGTCAGCCATGGCTCCTCGGTGCGAGAGTCGCCGATGCGGATGCGCCGTCCCAGCGGGCTCTCTCCGTTGTAGAACTGGCGCACGAAGTGCTGGTTCACGATCACGACCGGCAGGTTGCCGTGACGATCATGCGGCGCGAACCCTCTACCCTGTCGGACCGGAATGCCGAACGTCTCGAAGAACGTGTGCGCCACGCTCCGGATGTTCGTCTCGGGGTAATCGCGATCGCTCGCGTACGAGACTCCGTCGAGGGCGAAGGCCGATTCGCTCCCGCCGACGCCGGGGAGCGCGTCGGAGAGCGTCGCCGCACGGACGCCGGGAAGCGCCGCCAGCCGCGTCGTCAGCTGCTCCCAGAACTGCGCCTGCTTGAGCGTGTCGGTGTACGCGGCCGGGAACCCCACGCGCGCGGTGAAGATGTTCTCCGTGTCGAAGCCGTACTCGATGTTGCGCAGGTTGGTGACGCTCTTGATCATGAGCGCGGCCGCCACCAGGAGACCGCACGACAGCGCGATCTCCGCCGTCACCAGTCCCCGGCTCAGACGGCCGATCCGGAAGCTGGATGCGCCGCGCGACTCGTCCTTGAGAATCTCGTTGATGTCGGCGCGCGACGATTGAATGGCGGGGATGGCCCCCGACGCGAGCGTCGCCACCAGCGCCACGGCGAAGACGAACAACAGCACCGGCGGGTGAAGGCCGATGTCGATCCAGAACGGTGGCTCGGTGTCGGCGATCGCCCGATTGAAGGCGGTGATCCCACCCTGCGCCAGCGCGGTTCCGATCAGCGCGCCAACGGTCGCCAGCACGAGCGCCTCGGCCAGGAATTGCCGCACCACCGCGCTTCGCGACGCGCCGAGCGCGGTCCTGATCCCAACCTCCTTCGTGCGATGCGCGGCGCGATCGAGCAGCAGGTTCGCGACGTTGGCGCAGGCGATGAGCAGCACGAAGAACACGGCACCGAGCATGGTGTAGAGCAGCCGTCGCGGCTCGGGGCCCAGCGCGCCCTCGATGAACGGCTTGACCGAGGCGCTGACGCCGTCGTTGTACTCCTTGTATTCGAGCGCCAGCCGCGACGCGATGGCGTTCAGGTCGGCGTTGGCACGGTCGATCGACATCCCGGGACGCAGCCGTCCGATCACGCTGAGCCATTGCCCCTCGCCACGCTCCGTCGTGAGTGGATCGATCGGCAGCGGTAGCCAGATCTGCGTGTTGTCGGGGAACGAGAACTCGTCAGGCATCACGCCGATCACGGTGTAGGGCACGCCGTTGGCGCGGATCGGCTTGCCGATGACCTGCGGATCGCCGTCGTACCGCGTCTGCCACATGTCGTAGCCGATGATCGCGACCTTCTCGGCGTTCGGTACATCCTCGCCATCGCGGAAGTCGCGTCCGAGAAGCGGGCGCTCGCGGAGGATGCGGAATGTGTTGGCCGAGATGAACGCGCCGTCGTACCGCTCGGCGCGCTCGGTGCCGCTCACGTTGACCGTACCCGAGTAGTAGCCCGCGAGGCCCTCGAGCGATCGCTGCTGCGCGCGGTAGTCGTGCAGGTCGTGGATCGGAACGCCCATGCGCGTGAAATCGCGCGAGAGGTTGTTGCGCTGCACGAGCACGATCCGGTCCGGCTCGTCGAACGGCAACCCCTTCATGAGAGCACCGTAGACGATGCTGAACATCATCGTCGTGAGGCCGATGCCAATGGAGAGCGCGAGGACGGCGACGAAGGCGAGGCCAGGACTCTTTCTCAGCGACCGAATGCCGTATCGGATGTCTCGAAGGGCGTCCATGATTGGGCGGGCTGGAGGGCAGGTTGTCCGGTCCACCCTACGGCACGGGTTACAAGCCGGTTTCAGGTGTGCAACGCTGGTTAGTTTTCAGGCTGTCAGGGCACTCGGGCGATCGCCATGCACGAACGGGATTGAGAGTACTGGATTGAGAGTACTGTGGTTGGCAGCAAGCCTTCTGATTTCCGGCTCGACAGCGGCTGCACAGGCGCGCGACTGTTACCGCTTTTCCTTTGGGGAGTGGAAGCCGCCCCTGGAGTGGAATGCCGCCGGGCACGAGCGGCGGCCATCCGGTGCGCTGCCGCAGGCGCCGGGCGGACATGGCAAGCTCGCGTTCGTCGACTCGGCGCGCGCGGGCGAGATCCAGCTCACCGTGTTTCCGGCCTGGTGGCCGGCGGGGGTCATCGTCAGGTTGCGCAGTCGGCCGGTGGCCGGCGACACGCTCGCCGGCACGGCGACGGCATACGTCGCCGACGGCCGCGCCACTCCGCCCACGGCGAGCGTTCGCGCCTGGCCGGGAGTGTGTCGCGGTCCCGGCGTGACCCCCGAGCCACCGCTATAGCCGCGTCTTGAGCTGCTCCGCCTCGGCGCGTCCACTCTCGAGGTTGGCGCGCGCCTGCTCGAGCAGCGCGCACCGCGTCACAACGAGATCGTGAGCGTCGGCGAAGCGGGCCCCTTCACGCTGGTGTTGGCGGCATTGCTCCGCGCCAGTCTGCTCGCCTCGATCACCGAGCGTGCGGCGACGTGTGTTGAAGGCGAGCGCCCGATCCGAGAGATTGAGAGTATGGGCTGGGGACGATTGACACTGGCGCTCGTTGGGCGCGCGCTCCTGCGCCCTCGCCTCGCCGTCGACCTGCTGCGCGTGGCATGGCGCTTTCGCGTGCGCGGATGGTATCGGCGCTGGCCGTTTCTGCCGATCCCGTCGCGCACGTACGTGCGCTGGCGCATGCACACCGCCTACGGGAGCTACGACGCCGTGCCTCCCCTGGAGGATGTGGTTCGCTACGCGCGCTGGACGGGTGAGGGACCATGAGCGCGGCAGCGGTTCTCGAGCGCGCCTCGATCGAGGAGCGTCTCAAGGCTCAGGCATATGCCGTCGGCTTCGACCTCGCCGGCCTGGCGCGCCTCGGGCCCGCGGAGACGGCAGACGCCTTCGAGGCGTGGCTCGAGCGTGGCTATGCCGGCGACATGAGCTACCTGCCGCGCTGGGCCGACAAGCGGCGCGACACGAGACTGCCCTTCCCCGGCGTGTCGAGCGCGCTGGTGGTGGGGATGAACTACGGCGGCACGCAGCCGTCCGGACCGGTCGCGCGCTATGCGCGTGGCGACGACTATCACGACGTCTTGCGGCGCAAGCTCGACGAGCTCCACCGCTGGTTGGAAGGTGAGGTTGGACGGCCCGTCCACGGCAAGGCGTACGTGGACACCGGTCCCATTCTCGAGCGCGACCTGGCGCGCCGGGCCGGGCTGGGGTGGTTCGGCAAGAACACCAACCTGATCAACCCGAGGCTGGGGTCGTTCTTCTTTCTCGGATCGCTCCTGCTCGATCTGGACCTGGTTCCCGACCGTCCGTTCGAGAGCGAGCACTGCGGCAGCTGCACGCGCTGTCTGGAGGCCTGTCCCACACAGGCCATCGTCGAGCCGGGCGTCCTCGACGCCACCCGCTGCATCTCGTATCTGACCATCGAGGCGAAAGGAGACATCCCCGCCGAGTTGCGCCCGCTCGTCGGCGAGCTGCTCTACGGCTGCGACATCTGCCAGGACGTGTGTCCGTGGAACGAGAAATTCTCGCGTCCGGCCACCGAGCCCGCGTTCGCACCGCGCGACTCGTTAGGCAGCATGGATGCGCGGACGCTCGCCCGGGAGATCCTGGCGATGTCGGATGACGAGTTCCGGGCCGCGTTCAAGGGCTCGCCGATGAAGCGGGCCAAGCTCGCAGGCCTCAAGCGGAACGCCGCCGTGGTGCTCGGCAACGTCGGCGCGACGGAGGATATCGACGTGCTCACGCCGCGGGGCGACGTCAGCGTGGCACCTGCTGCTCCAGCTCCGTGAACCAGTTGCCGACCAGCACGTAACGGGGCGTCGCGCCACCGAGGATGCGCGTGAACAGGAACTGCCCATCCGGCATCACCAGGTACGCGGCGTGCCGCGTGTCCGAGGTGTACTCGGACGTCGAGAATAGCACCCGGCGCGATTCGATGCCGAAAGACGGGCCCGGGGTGAGTGCGACGGCCACGAGCCGCTGGCCCGCGTCGCGATAGTAGAGCTCGCGCCCCGACTTCGCCCAGACCGGCTCTGTGCCACCGCCACTGGAGACCGTCCACCGCGCCGCCGACGTCGCCGGGAAGGGGCGCACGTACACCTCCGATCGTCCCGACGCGTCGTACGCGGCATAGGCGAGCCAGCGGCCGTCGGGCGAGAGCGCGGGCGCGTACTCCTCCGCATCGGTGGCGACGAGCGGCCTGCCAGGGAAGCTATCCACCCCGATGCGCACGCCGTGAATGTCACGCCGCGACCCTGAGCCGAGCCGGAAGAGCAACCAGCGTCCATCCGGCGACACGTGCGACTCGTCCACGGGCCGGTTCGTGGACGCGAAGAGCCTGGGCGGAGTGGCCCCGTCTGCCGGGACGGAGTAGAGCTTCAGCAGGCCGTCGCGGTCGGACGTGAAGAGGACCGTTGCACCGTCGGAGCTCCATGCCGGCCGGTAGTTGAACACACCGCCCGAGGCGAGGCGGCTGTACGAGCCGCTCCGCAGGTCCTTCAGCCAGATCTCCGACACGCCCTCGCGTTTCTCGCTGACCGCCAGGCGCGTACCATCCGGCGAGAGCGCCGTCGTTTCGATCTCGCCCGTCCAGGCCGGATCGAGCGGCTGCTCGCTGCCGTCCCTCGCCACCAGCACTACCTGCCGGGACTGGCGCGCGGTCAGATAGAGCAGCGTTCCAGTCCGCGACAGGCCGATGAACGGGGCGCCGTCGACCACGCGCACACCGTCGCCCACCTGCACCGCGCGACCACTCACCACCGCACGTTGCGCATCGAACGGAGCGGCGAAGATTCGGCCGTCGCCGTGCACGGTGACGAGGTGCCCCGAGCGCGCGTACATGCCGCGAAAGCCACGCGCGAGCACGCGGAGTTCGCGCGACTCCAGGTCCAGCGCGGCTACGTCCGCGCCCCGGTCGCGGCGCACGACAGTGAGGAGAAGCACGCGCCCGCCCGGGAGCAGCTCCGGCCAGGTGAACGCGAGCTCGCCGCGCGACGTGTCGGGGGCGAGCATGAGCTCCGACGGGCCTCCCGATGCCCGTACCCGCCGGAGTGCGGCCGGCGAGCCACCCACGTAATAAATCCAGCCGTCCTCGCCCCACGAGGCGCTGAAGCCCTGGGCCGAATCCGGGACGAGCGTGACCGGCGCGGAGCCGTCTAGCCGGATCAGCTTGAGCGATCCGGGAAAGCCCTCGACGAAGCCGATGGTCTCGCCATCCGGGGAGAAGAACTGGCCCCACGCCTCGTCCGTGCCCGGCAGCCGCATGGCTTCCGGTTGGTCGAGCTCGCGGAGCATGAGGGCTCCCTGGTCCTCGCGGTAGAGGAACGCCCGGCCGTCGGGCGAGAAGACGGGCGCGTCGGTGCCACCGGAGACCGCCGTTCGCTCGGTCCGCTCGAGTGCCACCGCGAAGCGCATCACCTGCGGGCGCGCCTGGCGACCTCGCACCCAGCTTTGGCCAGCGAGCCCGCCGCCGAGCGCACCGACCACCAGGGCGAGGGCCACCCAGCTCCAGGCGCGACGACGCCTTCTGTCCGCCAGCGCCGACGCGCGCGAGCGTCCGGACATCGCGTTAGGCGCCTCACCCGACGCCCGCAGCGCCTGGGCGAGCTCGGCCGCCGTCGCGAACCGGTCCGCTGGCAACTTGGCGAGCGCCGTGAGCACGGCGTCGTCGAGGTACGACTCGATGGTATCGCGCACCGACGACGGCGGCGCCGGGCGGTCGGTCATCACCTTGGCAACGATGGCCTGCGCGGAGGGTCCGGTGAACGGCGGCTCGCCTACCAGCATCTCGTACGTCACCGCACCGAGGGCGTACACGTCGGCGCGTGGCCCGATGTCGCGCTCGCCCATGGCCTGCTCGGGCGCCATGTACTGCGGCGTGCCGAGCGAGAGCCCCGTCTGCGTCATGCGTTGCCCGCCCGCGTGTTGCACGGCGAGCGCGATGCCGAAGTCGGCCACCACGACGTGCCCGTCGTGCAGAAGAATGTTCTCCGGCTTCACGTCGCGATGGATCACGCCGTGTCGGTGCGCGTAGCCGAGCGCGTCGGCGACTTCGGTTGCGATCCGGATTGCATCGCCAATGGGGAGCTGCCGCTCGCGCTCGAGGCGCGCGCGCAGCGTCTCGCCCTCGACGAAGGGCATGACATAGTAGAGCAGCCCTTCGGCGCTCCCGCTGTCGAACAGCGGCAGGATGTGCGGGTGCTGCAGCTTGGCCGTGAGCTCGATCTCCTTGAGGAAGCGCTCCGGACCTAGCACCGCCGACAGCTCCGGGTGCAACACCTTGATCGCCACGCGCCGACCGTGCCGCGCGTCTTCGGCCAGGTACACGGTCGCCATGCCGCCCGCGCCCAGCACGCGTTCCAGCTGGTAGCGGCCCGAGAGCGCGGTCGTGAGCCCTGACAGGTGCGCCGCACTGAACGAGCCGGTGGTCATGGATCTCCCCGAGTGGATCAGCCCCAAGATAGGCGACCGAGTCCACCTCGCCAGCCGCGCCGCCAGCCGGACACCCGCACCTGCTCGCTCTCCATGTTACCGCTCAACCGGTCCGCGCCGTGTCCCCGTCCCGCGCGCGGCGCAGTGCGGCGATGTCCAGCTTCTTCATGCCGAGCATCGCCTGCATCGCGCGGCCGGCCCGCGCCGGATCGGGATCGCCCAGCAGCTTCCCGAGCTCGTTCGGCACCACCTGCCACGACACACCGAAACGATCCTTGAGCCAGCCGCACTGCCCTTCCTCGCCGCCCGTGACCAGCGCGTTCCAGTAGCGGTCGACGTCGGCCTGGGTCTCGCACGGCACGACGAACGACACGGCATCGGTGAACCCGGACTCCTGACGGCCGTTGAGCGCCGTGAACGGACGCCCGTCGAGCAGAAACTCGACGGCGATCACCGCGCCGCCGGCGCGCATCACGTGCACCACCTTCGAGCTCGGAAAGAGCGAAACGTAGAAGGTCGCTGCTTCTTCGGCTTCGGAGCGGAACCACAGACAGGACTTGATCGCAGGCATGATCGTTTCCTCGTGCTGTTGACGGTGAATCGGGAGTCAGAAGCCGGCGCCAGGCAATGAGGAGCGACCCCGGCGAATCTGGGTGAGCTGTCATGTGCTCTCTCACCCTGAAGTCGGAGCCGCTCCGCGATCCTCGACATCGCCGTCCGCCCTCCGGCGAGCAGTTCGGACTGTCGCGCGAGAGAGGGCGTACATTACCCGCTGTGGTGTCACCTGCACCATTGCCCGCTTGGAGGATGACGCAATGGTCGAGCGCACCGCCGCGGGTGATGCGTTTCCGGCCACGGTCGGCACGGCCCTGGCAGTGCGAATAGCTCTCTGGTCCGCGAACCTCGGCACGTCGAGGGATTGGTGGCGACACAACCTGTGAACGCACAACGACGCAACGCGGGACCATCCGGCAAGCCCGGTGAGCCGACACGCGCGCCGACGGCGCCCATGCCGCCGCGTCGCAGCTGGATCCTCTTTCTGCTGATCCTGGGCGCGAATTTCCTGCTGATGCGGGTTCTCTTCCCAACCCAGGAGGCAGTGAAGGTCCCCTACACGCTCTTCAAGTCGGAAGTCCAGAAGGGAAACGTCCAGCAGATCTACAGTCGTGGCGAGAGCATCACCGGCCGCTTCGAGACCCCCGTGCTCTACCCGCAGCCCGGAGACTCCGTCCCCGGTGTCACGCCCCGGCGCGTCACGGATTTCGCGACGACAGTGCCCATGTTCGTGGATCCCGGGCTGGAAGCGCTGCTCATCGCCAACGACGTGGAGATCAGCGCCGAGCCCATCCAGACGGGCGAGACGTGGGTCAGCCTCCTCTTCAGCTTCCTGCCGGCACTGCTCCTCATCGGGCTCTACGTGTGGTTCTTCCGGCGTGCCGCCAAACAGGGCGGACTCGGCGGCGGGATGCTCGGTGGGTTGGCAAAGAGCGGTGCGCGGCGCTTCGACCAGCAGGTCGAGGGGAAGATCACGTTCGCGGACGTGGCCGGCATCGACGAGGCCGAGAACGAGCTCGTCGAGATCGTCGACTTCCTGAAGGATCCCAAGAAGTACACGCGACTGGGCGGGACCGCGCCGAAGGGTGTGCTGCTCGTTGGCGCGCCGGGTACGGGGAAGACGCTGCTCGCCCGCGCCGTCGCCGGCGAGGCCGGCGTCCCGTTCTTCTCGATGGCGGGGTCGGAGTTCGTGGAGATGATCGTGGGCGTGGGTGCCGCACGCGTACGCGACCTGTTCAAGCAGGCACGCGAGCATGCGCCGGCGATCATCTTCATCGACGAGCTCGATTCCATCGGCCGCGCGCGGGGACAGATGGCGATCGGCGGCTCGAGCGAGCAGGAGCAGACGCTGAACCAGATCCTCACCGAGATGGATGGCTTTTCCAGTCGGGAGGGGATCATCGTGCTGGCCGCGACGAATCAGCCCGACGTGCTCGACAAGGCGCTGCTCCGACCGGGCCGTTTCGACCGGCGGGTCGTCGTGAACCTCCCCGATCGAAATGGCCGCGAGGCGATCCTCGGCGTGCACACCCGCGGCGTGCCACTCGCGCGCGACGTCCACCTGGGCGAGCTCGCCGCGGCGACGCCAGGGCTCGCCGGCGCCGATCTGCGCAACCTGGTGAACGAGGCAGCGCTGCTGGCGGCGCGTCGCGAGCAGAATGAGGTGCGCCAGAAGGACTTTCTGGATGCGCTCGAGAAGATCGTGCTCGGACCCGAGCGCCCGCTGCTGTTGACCCACGCCGATCGCGAGCGCATCGCGTACCACGAGGGCGGACACGCCATCCTGGGACTGCTCGTCCCTGGCGCCGACCCCGTGCACCGCGTGAGCATCGTCCCTCGCGGTCAGGCGCTCGGGGTCACGTACCAGCGCCCGGAGAGCGATCGCTACAATTACCCGGAGGGATATCTGCGCGCGCGCATCGTCGGCATACTCGGCGGACGCGCCGCCGAAGAGATCGTGTACGGCACGAGAACCACGGGCGCCGAGAACGACATCGAGCAGGCGACACGCCTGGCGCGCAACATGGTGACGCGCTGGGGCATGAGCGACGAGCTGGGGATGGTCCAGCTCGCGCCACGCGAGAATCCGTACCTGGGCACCATCGCCGGATACGACGGCACCCGACCCTTCAGCGAGGAGACCGCGCGCACGATCGACGCCGAAGTCCGCCGCATCATCTCCGAGAGCCACGATGAGGCGCGGCGATTGCTGAGCGAACACCGCGGTGAGCTCGACGCCCTCGCCAACGCGCTGCTCGAGCGCGAGACGCTGGACGAGCAGGAGATACTCGAGGTGACCGGTCTTCCGCCCGCGCCGGCACTCGATAACAATCCCCGGGTGCCGACAGACGCACAACCTCTTGCCGTGGAGTCGTGATGACAGAGCCCCGTGGCGATCGCCCTCCTGCCCCGGACTCGGACGCTCGGCCGGCCAACGACGTTCGCTACCCGACGAATCACGTGCTGGCCATCGTGGGTACGCCCGAGCAGCTGGCGTCGATCGTGGACGCGCTCACCGGGAACGGGTTCCTGGAGTCGGAGGTGGGGGTCGGGTGTGGCCGCGAGGCCGCCGAACGACTGCGCGTGGCGACCGGGCGCTCAGGGCTGGCCGGTCTCGCCATCCGACTCGCCGAGCGTCTGGGTGTGGCCAACGATGAGATGATGGTGAAAGACCGCTACGAGCAGGCACTCCGCGACGGGCAATACGTCGTGTCGGTGCACACGCCGACCGACGACCGCAAGCAGCTGGCGGCGCGGATCCTCGAGGAGCACGGGGCGTCGTTCGTGAAGTTTCTGGGCCGCTTCGCCATCGAGACGATGGACCGCTCGACCTAGCGAGCGACGCGAATTTCCACTTCCACGGCGTCTCGCCGCGACCGGCTCATCGCGTTTCGCCGAGCCGGACCTCATGCCCCGCGCCTCCAGGCACACCGAGTGACGGCACGCGGGCGCACCTTCGCCGTCTTCACGTCACCGCCGGTGACGGATGCGACGCCGCTCGTGTGCGTGAATGGTGGACTCCTCTACTCGCACGAGCTCCTCTGGCCGGCGCTCGCACCGCTAGCCCGCCGCCGGCAGCTCGTGCTCTACGATCAGCGCGGACGCGGCGAGAGTGAGGCGCCACCGCACCCAAGCGCCGCGCGCATCGAGGACGATGCGGCCGACCTCGGCGCGATTCGTCAGGCGCTCGGCGTCGCTCGCTGGGACGTGCTCGGTCATTCGTGGGGCGGCGGCATCGCGATGCTCGGAACCGAGCGCGACCGCGCGGGTACCAGAAGAGTGGTGCTCGTGGACTCCGTCGGTCCCACCAGCGAGTGGATGGACGGACTCATCGAGGGCGCGGCGCGGCGCCTCACCCCCGCTGGACGCGCGCGACTCCGGCGGTTCGACCGTGCGGCGATGGCGTCGCCGAATCCGCTAGTGCAAAGCGCAGCCTCTCATGCTATCTTGCCTGCCTGGCTCGCCGAACCCGACTTCTCCGGGTTCGTCCCGCTCCCCCGCTCCACGAGTCTCACCGGCTCGGCCATCGCCGCGCGGCTGTGGCGCGAAGGCTACGACTGGTCCCCTGTTTTCCGTGCCGTCCAGACCCCCACGATCGTCATCCACGGTGAGCGCGATCTGCTGCCACAAACGGTAGCCGACGCGATCACCCGGCTTGTCCCACGGGCCACGCCGGTTGCCATCCCCGATTCAGGTCACTTCCCGTTTCTGGAGTCACCGCAACGTTTCTTCGAGCTAGTGGAGGGCTTCCTCTCTCCCTAGCGGCTGCGCCCTCCTCCTCTCCCTCCGATGAAGCGCCTCGATTTCGTTCCCCTCCTCCTCCTCATTCCAGTCGTCAGCTTCGTGGCCGTCCAGGTGCTCGAGTCACCGGCCATCACGGCAACGTCGGAGGCAGCCGTCCTCGAGCCGGTCGCCAGGACGCCGAAGCGGTCGACGGGCGCGAAGAACCGCACGAACGAGGCGTCCGGGGCAGTCAATCTTCCTCTCGCCGCGCCGGCGCGCGATCTCGAGGACATTCGCCAGCGGCTGCGCGAAGGGATGCCGGGAACGTATCTGGGAGAGGTGCTCGCCGGCCGTGACTCCGCGCTGGCGCGGTGGCCCGAGCGAATCAGCCGCCCGGTCCGCGTGTGGGTGGGATCGGGGCAGCGCCTGCCGGGCTGGAAGCCCGAGTTCGAGAGCCGCGTGCGCTCCGCCTTCGAGGAGTGGGCGCGATTGGGGATCCCCGTGCACTTCACGTTCGTGGTCGATTCCGCAGCCGCCGATGTGCACGTGACCTGGGTGAGCGCGTTCGAGGAGCCCATCAGCGGCAAGACGCTGTGGGCCCGCGACAAGCACTGGTGGATCGTGAAGGCCGGCATCACGCTCGCGCTGCACCACAACGGCGGCGAGGCGCTCGACAGCCGCGCCATCAAGGCGATCGCGCTCCACGAGATCGGCCACATGCTCGGCCTCGATCACACCGCGGACACCGCCAACATCATGACCGCACGAGTCCGTGTGCGGGAGCTGTCGGAGGCGGATCGGGCGACCATCAGGTTGCTCTACTCCCTCCCACCTGGCTCGGTGAAGGGCTGATCGATCGCTGCCACCCTGCCCGCTTCTTGCGAAGGGCAGGGTGGCATGAACGACTCTCCTTCCGCGGTACCTGATCTCGACGTCGCCATCGTCGGCGGCGGACCGGCCGGCCTCACCGCCGCGCTCTTCCTGGCGCGCTATCTCCATTCAGTCGTCGTCGTGGACTCCTGCGAGCCCCGCAACTGGGAGGCGCGTGGCATTCACGGCTACCTCGGGCTCCACGGGATCACGCCGCCCGAGCTACGCCGCCGCGGCCGCCAGGAGTGCCGAGCCCACGGCGCTCGCTTCGTCGACGCCGAGGTTCGCACGGTGCAGCGAGTGAGCGACGATCACTTCCGTCTCGCGCTCGACACTGGCACTACCGTCGCGTGCCGCCGGCTGCTGCTCGCGTTCGGCATCAAGGACATCTGGCCTGCCGTCGAAGGGCTGGATCGCTGTTATGGCGAGAGCGTACACCACTGTCCCGACTGCGATGGCTTCGAGGCACGCGGCCGGCGAACCGTGGTCATCGCCTCGGGGCGCAAGGCTGTCGGGATGGCGCTCGCCCTCGCCACCTGGACGCGCGACCTGGTAATCTGCACCAACGGCGCAGCGCCCGAGCTCTCCGATGACCTGCGCGCCAAGCTCGCCGAGGTTGACGTGTCGGTCGTCAGCGAGCGCATTCGCCGTGTGCTCGCCGAAGGGGCGAAGGTACGCGGCGTCGAGCTCGAGGACGACGCTGTGGTGGCGTGCGAGCGAATTTTCTTCGCCATCGGCCACTACCCGGCCGACGACCTCGGCGTCCAGCTGGGCTGCGATCGCGACGATGAGGGGATGATCGAGATCGATGAGCACTACCACACGTCGGTGCGGAACGTCTTTGCCGCCGGGGACATCGTCCCCGGCTCGCACCTCGCGATCACCGCCGCCGCCGACGGTGCCGTGGCTGCCCTTGCCATCCACCAGTCCCTGCTGCCGGAGAGCAGGCGGCTGCCGAAGCGAAGGTGGCGAGTGATGAGGGACTAGGCATGCGCAATGCGGGATGCGGGACGCGGGACCGAGGGACGCGCAGGCGGAGCCCTCGGTCGGGCCACCGAGCAACGGGCTGGATGGAGCTGGAGGCCCCCTCTATAGGGCCACCGAGCAACGGAGTGGATGGAGCTGGAGGCCCTCTATAGGGCCACCGAGCAACGGACTAACGGTAGTGATTTCCAGTGATTCAGTGCTGCATGAGAGAGTAAGAGCGTAAAGGTGCACAGCCTTACGCTCTCATCTCTCAGCTCCTACTAAATTACTGGAAATCACTACCTCTAGTCCGTTGCTACCCGGCCAAACAGCGGGCTCCGCTCTTCGTTACCCGCGTCCCGCGTCCCGGGTCCCGCACGATGTCTCTCGCCGAGCTAGTCGACCCTCGCACCACCGAAGGGGTGCTGTACGAGAAGCTCCCCGACAACGGCGTGCGCTGTGTGGCGTGCGGGCACCGCTGTCTCGTGCGCGACGGGCGCCGCGGCATCTGCAAGGTGCGCTTCAACGACGGGGGCACGTTGCGCGTTCCGCGCGGTTACGTGGCCGCGCTACAATGCGACCCGGTCGAGAAGAAACCCTTCTTCCACGTCCTTCCCGGCAGCGATGCGCTCACCTTCGGCATGCTGGGCTGCGACTTTCACTGCGGATACTGCCAGAACTGGGTCACGAGCCAGGCGTTGCGCGACGAGAGCGCCGGCACGCGACCGCTCGACATCACCGCCGAGGAGCTCGTCGACTACGCCGAGCGATCCGGCGCCCGGCTCATGGTGAGCTCGTACAACGAGCCGCTGATCACGAGCGAGTGGGCCGTCGAGGTATTTCAGCACGCGGCGCCGCGCGGACTGCTCACCGGGTTCGTCTCCAACGGAAACGCCACGGCCGAAGCGCTCGACTTCGTGCGACCGCACGCGCAGTGCTACAAGATCGACCTCAAGACGATGAACGACCGGCACTACCGCCAGCTCGGCGGCGTGCTCCAGCACGTGCTCGACTCGATCGTGATGGTGCACGAGCGAGGCTTCTGGCTGGAGATCGTCACGCTCGTCGTGCCAGGCTTCTCGTCTGACGAAGGAGAGCTGAAGGCGGCCGCGGCATTCATCGCCGGCGTGGACCGCAACATCCCGTGGCACGTGACGGCATTTCACGAAGACTACAAGATGCACGGCATGGGAGACACGACGGCGCGGTCGATCGTGCGCGCTTGCGAGATCGGCGCCGGCGCCGGGCTCACCTTCGTGTATGCCGGGAATCTGCCAGGGAGGGTCGGGCGCTGGGAGAACACCTATTGCCCGTCGTGCGGCGCGCTCCTCATCGAGCGCTGCGGCTACACGATTCTGTCCGATCGCATCGGACGCGCAGGCCGGTGCGCGGAGTGCGGCGAGGGGATTGGAGGAATCTGGAGGCAGGGCGAGAGGGTGAGAGACGAGGGGTGAGAGGTCCGCGGTACACTCACCCCTCGTCTCTCACCCGTCGCCCCTCGCCTAGTCTCTCGCGAGCGTCAGCACCATCTCCTTCCGCTCGCCCTTTCGCACGATCAGCAGCTTGAGCTCGCGCCCGTCGGCACCATCGATCGCCGAGCGGAGGCCGAGCGGCGTCCGGATCGCTCTCCCATTCACCGACACGATCACGTCGCCGGCCGCGAGACCGGAGTTGGCAACCGGACTGCCGCGCGCCACCTGCAGGAGGAGAACGCCCTGGTCCACGCCGAAGTACTGGCCGAGATCGTCATCGATGCGCATCACGGCAGCGCCGGCCATCGCCAGCGCATCTCTCATCCCGTACGGCGCCGGAACCGGAACGACGCGCGGCGCGGCCCTCGGCTGTCGCGGCGCTGGTGCACGTGCTGGCTCGGGAGGCTCGGGAGGTACGGGTACGCGAAGGGCGATGGCGCTTTGGGGGCGGGGCGCCACCAGCAGCGTGAGCTCTTTGCGCTCGCCTCCACGCTCAAGCCGGAGCGGAAGCTTCCTGCCGGGCTCGAGCAAGCGGCCGAACGCGACACCCCGGCGCACATCGCGGCCGTTCACCGCCACCAGTCGATCGCCCGATGCGACTCCGGCGCGATCGGCGGGCGAGCCTGGCTCCACCGATTCGATCGTCGGGTAGCCATGGAAGATCCATAGCGCCTCGCCTTTGTCTCCAGCTCGTACGCTGACGCTCGAGGAGAACGTCACGCCCAGCCAGCCACGAGGCTCTTGGGCCTCGCGCGGGCTTTGCACCCGCGTTTCCTGCTCCTGCTGGAGGATCGCCATCTCCTGGAGCTGGCGCTCCAGCCGACTCGCCTCCTCCGCCATGAAGCGCGACACCTGAGTGTCGAACTGGCGTTGGGCCGCCCGCATCTCCCGTTGAAGGCGGAGGAGGTCGCCGTACGCGGCGCGCGAGCTGTCGCGCATCACGAGCTCCAGCTGCTTTCGGTACGACTCGAGTGCCCGTTCCAACTCTGCTTTCGAGCGCTCCAGCTCCTGCTGAAGCTCGGCGCGCGGCTCGCACGTGGCGCACCGCCTCTCCTGGGCGGAGAGCGGCGGCGCCATCAGCAGCAGCGCCAGGAGGCCAATCGTCGGCAGCGAAAACCGCACAGCGTTCACTTCCACTCTGTCTCTCTATCTCCTGACAGTCAGGCGCTCAAAAGCTCGTGAGCCGCGTACCCTGCGGCAAGCTTCTGCTCAGCTGATTCAAGGTCAGCTGCCGCGCCGTTTCGGTCGTAAGGTAATACTCGCTGATCACCGGGTCGCTCGGTGCCTCGTACACGGCCTCCCGCGCCACCCCGGCCATGGCGTCGAGCGCTGCGAGACGCGCCCGGTACACATCCGGATCTGATACGTCCAGGCCACCATCGTTCTGCGCAGCGAGGTACGCCGATGCCAGGAGATACTGGCGCTGCGCGCGCTCGAGAACCTGGCGAGCCTCGGCCTCGGACGCGAACGTGGAGTCCTCTTGCACGGCGAGTCTGCTCGGGTCACCCTGGCCCCCAGTGGCCGTCGCACCCCAGTAGCCGCCAACAGCGCCGGCCGCCATCAGCAGCACAGCGGCTGCAGCCTGCAGCCACCATGCCGAGCGGGGTGATGCGGTCGGGCCGCGACGGATCCGTCCCTCCTCATCCAGTTGCTGCGCGATGGCGCTCCAGTCGGAGATCGGCTCGGCATCGCGGTTGCTGCCGGCACGCGCCGCCATCGCCAGCAGGGCGCGGTAGGAGTCACGCTCCCAACTGCAAGCCGGACAGCCAGCGAGATGCTCGGCTTCCTCCGCGGAAGCTTCGTCGTCGGCCAGCGACGCCAGTCGTTCAGGTTCCAGGTGCAGCATGTCGTTGACTCGTAGCCGGCGTTGGTCCATCTACCAGGTGCGCGAGCAGCCGGCGAAGCTTCGCGCGAGCCTTGAACAGCTGTGATTTCGACGCGCCAGGGGTTATTCCCAGTTGACGCGCGATGTCTTCGTGCGTGTACCCCTCGACATCATGCAGGACGAACACCAGGCGAGCGCCTTCCGGAAGCCGCGCCGCCGCCTGCTCGATGGATGCGGCCAGGAAGAGCCGCTCGCCATCCGGCTCGATGGACGCCGAGTCGTCGTCGATGTCCACCTCCGCCTTGGCGAGTCGGCGTATTCGGCGCATCGCGTTCAGCGTGCGGTTCACGGCGATGCGGTGCGCCCAGGTGCCGAACTGCGCATCCCCGCGAAATGTGGGGAGGGCCCGAAAAATCTGCATCCAGACATCCTGCGCGATGTCCGCGGCGAGATCGGAATCTCCAACCAATCTGCGCACCACTGAATCGACATGCGGCGAGTACTGCGACCACAGGTGGCGCAGCGCCCGCTCATCGCCTTCGATGGCGCGCTTGATCAACGCGTGGTCGGTCTGCATGCCGTCGTAAGTATCTGTCACGTTGGAGACTCGCATGGTTGCCCCGGATACGGCTGTCCTCACACTACGGCCCGGCCGGCAGCGTGATTCAACCGTTCCCCAAGGGGCCGCGAGCCGGTGGCCCCTCCTGATTCGGGCGTGTTTCGGAACAAATTAGCACAGTAAACAGACGACGTTTTTCCCGTTACTCCGATCGGCAAAGCTTCGTCTTGACCATGGGTTGCAGCGCTCTTACAATGGGGCTCGGACGTAACTAGATTTCGTGGTATCCCCCTGTAGGCGCCCTGCCCGGTAGCTCCGGAACTTCCCCCCCGGTAGTTCGGTATTCCGTACAGTGGTCGTAGCTCCGCTCGTCGCAGCTATTTAAGCCGCACGCCAGCAGTGGTAGTTCAGCCTTTCGGACCCTACTAGTCCGCAAGGCCGTACGTCGTTTTGAAGGAGCCACTCGTGCTGACAGCACTCTTTGCCGCGGTCTCCATCGCCCTAGGTGATGGGCTTCCGGTGAAAACACCGGCGGCCGTAGGCATGTCGGCGGAGCGGCTGCGATCGATCGATCGTGTCGTCACGCGCGGGCTCACCGCGGGCGGCTACCCTGGGGCTGCCGTGGTGGTTGGCCGCCGAGGCGCTGCCGTCTGGCAGAAGGGCTTCGGCCGCGTCGACTGGCGCACCAAGAGCACGCGCGTCTCGGTGAGCGAGACGATCTACGACCTGGCCTCGCTCACCAAGGTCGTGGGCACGACCACGGCCGTGATGCTGCTCTTCGACGAGGGGAAGATCTCCCTCGATTCCACGGTGACCAGCTACCTCCCGGAGTTCACAGGCGGCGCCAAGAACGAGATCACCGTTAGGCAGCTCCTCGAGCACCGCTCGGGACTGCCGGCGAGTCGCGACCTGTGGCGCGTTGCGCGTACTCCCGAGGAGGCCAACCGCGCCGTTCTCGAGTCCTCGCTGGTCTGCAAGCCAGGTCGCTGCTTCATCTACTCCGATATTGGCGCCCACGTGCTCGCGCTCATCGTCGAGCGCGTGTCGGGTGAGCGTCTGGACGTCCTGCTCGACCAGCGCCTGTTCCAGCCGCTCGGGATGAGCAACACCTTCTTCCGTCCGGCAGACTCGCTCAAGACGCAGATCGCCCCCACCGAGGTGGCGCCGCCGCGTGGCTATCCGCTGCGGGGTGAGGTACACGATGAGAACGCCTACGTGCTGGGCGGCGTGGCCGGCCACGCCGGCCTCTTCAGCACCGCAGCGGATCTGTCGATCTTCGCCCAGATGATGCTCAACGGTGGCGAGTACAACGGCGTGCGCATCGTCAGCGACTCCACCGTCGCGCTCTTCACCAAGCGCGCGTCGGGCACGCGCGCGCTCGGCTGGGCGATGGCCGAAGGGACCAGCGGCTCCGGTACGTACCTGAGCGATGACGCTTACGGACACACTGGCTTCACCGGCACATCGCTGTGGATCGATCCCAAGCGTGACATGTTCGTGATTCTACTCACGAACCGAGTGCACGCGGCGCGCGTACGCCGACCGGCCAAGGTCATCTCCGACGTGCGTGCCGACCTGTCGGACGCGGCGGCACTGGCGGTGATGGACATTCCCGATCAGATCCTCGCCATGCCGACGTCTTTCAGGGCCGACCGTGCCGATGGTTGGAACCGGGCGGCGCGTGTGACTCGTCGTCGCAAGGCCCGCCGCTCGCGTGCACGTCCGGCGAAGAAGAAGAGCTCGCGCGCCGGCCGCGGCTCCAGCTCGGGCTCCCGCTAGCTCCTCACGTTGCGCCGCGCCCTCGCGGCGGCGATGTTGCAGGAGGTACCTGAGGAGCACCAATGAGCGAGCATACCCCTCCTCCTTCATCTCCCGACACGGCATCGCCGGCTCCGGCCCTCACCGAGGACCGGGTGAAGACCGCGTTGCGGCACGTGAAGGATCCCGAGCTCAACCTGAACATCGTCGACCTGGGCCTGGTCTACGCGATCCGCGTGGACGGGACCAAGGTCAGCCTGGACATGAGTCTCACATCACCAGGGTGCCCGTCGGGCCCGGAGATCCTGTCCGGCGCGGAAGAGGCCGTGCGCGGGATACCGGAAGTCGAGGAGGTAGCCGTGAACCTGGTGTGGACTCCCTTCTGGACCCCCGACCGCATCGAGCCGCGCATCCGCGCGTATCTGGGCATCTAGCTCGGGCTTCATAGCGCAACGACCCGGGCTCCTCGTTGCGCGACAGAACCGACCTACTGCATCGCTTTCACGAAGTCTCTCCCCAACACGTCGATCTGCCACCGGCTGAGCTCGGGGATCTCGGCGAGCTCGTCGAGCGAGCGTGGGTTTCGCCGGGCGATCGCTTCCAGACGGTCGCGGGAGCAGAGGAAGCCCGGGTCCATGTCGAGGCGCTGAGCGGCGGCGTCGCGTACAGTCCGGAGCTTGGAGACGCGCCGCTCGTAGTCCGCGTCGCGCGCCCACCGCTGGCCGCGTGGAAACCTCGGCAGCTGATCGTCGGGAACCGCCAATCCTCGTCGCACCGCCTCGAGGATCTCCTCCCCGCGACGCTCGATGATGCCCCGTGGCATCCCCTTGATGGCGCTCAGCTCGTCGAACGTGCGCGGCATCTGTCGCGCCGTCGCGAAGAGCGGCTCGTTCCCGGCGACCCGGAATGTGGCGCGGTCCAGCTCCGCGGCCACCGCGTCCCGCCAGAGAGATAGCTCTCGGAAAACAGCCAGCTCGCGGCGGGTGAGATCGCGAGCACCCTTCGTCCTGAGATAACCCTGATCCTCGCTCTCGTCAGGCTCCCAGCGCGTTCCCTCGAGTCGCGTGAACTCCTCCTGCGCCCACTCCCACCGTCCTACCTCCTGCAGTGCGTCGGCCATGCGATCGCGCAGCGGGAGCAGGTACTCCGTGTCCTGCGACGCGTAGTGGAGCATCTCTTTGGTGAGCGGACGCATCGACCAGTCGGCACGCTGATGCTTCTTGTCGAGCTTCACCGCGAAGTACTTCTCGAGCAGCGCCGCGAGCCCGAAGGCGCGGAGGCCAAGAATCTGCGCGGCGATTCTGGTGTCGAACATGTTCCTGACGTGCCACCCGTAGTCCTGATGCAGCAGCCGGAGGTCGTAGTCGGCGTCGTGAAACACGACTTCCACGTCGGGGCTCTCGAGCAGCGCCCCCAACCGCTCAGGCGTCCCCACTGTCAACGGATCGATGACAGCGGTGAGCTGGCGTGTGGAGAGCTGTAACAGGTAGATGCGATCGACGAACCGATGGAAGCTGGCTCCCTCCGTATCGACGGCGATTGCGTCGAGCTTTCCCAGGGATGACAGAAACCGGTCGGCCTCGGCGGGGGTGGACAGGTAGAGGAGAGACAAGTGCGGGATGCGGAATGTGGGACGCGGGATGCGAAAGCTACAGGAGTCGGGGGTCAGGGGTCAGGGGTCGCAACTACGGGGGCTGGAGACCAGGGACTGGACTAGGAATTGGGGACCGGCGGCTACTGCGATCTCGTTGACCCCTGACCCGTGATCCGCCGGGCTTCGCGTCCCCGCGTCCCGCATTCCCCATCCCGTATCCCGCATCCCTATATTCATGGCCCATGACCGCTCAGAGATCCGCCGGCTGGCGCAACCGCGACATCCTCCGTGCCGCGCTGCTCATCGCGGGCGTGTATATCACGCTCAGGCTGCTGTGGTTCGCCAACGCGGTTTTTCTAGTCACCTTCCTCGCCGTACTGTTCGGGCTCGCGCTGTCGGCTGGGGTGGACCAGCTGGAGCGGCTCAAGGTGCGGCGTGGCCTCGGCGCCTTTACCATCGTCCTCGCCCTGCTCGGCGCGCTCTTCGGAATGGGCGCGCTCATGGCGCCCACGCTGCGCGAGCAGGCGGTCGAGTTACGCCAGCGACTTCCCGAGGCGGTCGAGCAGGTCGACAACTGGTTCACCGAGCGGCGGCAGGGGCTGCTGGGCCTGGTGGTGGGAGACTCGGCGGACACGCTGACGGTCGGGCGCACGGGCGCCGAGACAGGCTCGCAGGCCAGACCACGCGCCGATACCGCGGCGGCGCAGGGCGAGGATACCGTACCTGCTCCCGAGGTCCCGCTCCGGCAACGAATAGCCGAGGGGCTGGGTGGACTCACGGGGTATCTCTTCCCCTTCCTCTCCTCCACGCTCGCCGTCATCGGCGGCCTCCTGCTCATCATCTTCATCGCCATCTACATCGCCGTCGAGCCCGACCTCTATCGGCGTGGGATCATGCATCTCTTCCCGCAGCGATCGCGCGAGCGAGCGGGAGAGGTGCTGAGCGCGATGGCGCTCATGCTGCGCAAGTGGCTGGTGACACAGCTCATCGCAATGGTGGTGATCGGCGCCGTGACGTCGATCATCCTCATGATACTCAACGTGCGCGCTGCGCTTGCGCTCGGCCTGATCGCCGGACTGCTCGAGTTCGTACCGATCTTCGGTCCTATCATCAGCGCGGTACCGGCGATCGCGATGGGATTCCTCGATTCTCCCGAGAAGGCGCTCTACGTCCTCATCGCGTACATCATCATCCAGCAGCTCGAGAGCCAGCTCCTCATTCCAATGATCATGAAGGAGGGGATGGATCTGCCGCCGGTCCTCACCATCCTCTCGCAGGCGATCATGTCGCTGCTGTTCGGCTTCCTCGGGCTGATGGTCGCCGTCCCGGTGCTGGCGGCCGTCCTGGTGCCGGTGAAGATGCTGTACGTGGAAGCAGTCATCGGCGACGAGGTGACCGTGCCGGGAGAGGAGGCCACCTAGTCGCATCCTCCACGCTCCCTCTGCTGGCCCGCTTTCCCGCGCTGGCCGCTCTGCCACGCGCGCCACTCTCGCGAGGCCACGTCCCGTCTCCGGTGCAGCGCTACGATCCAGGCGGCGTCGAGCTCTGGATCAAGCGTGACGACCTCGACGCACCGTCATTCGGCGGCAACAAGGTGCGGGCGCTCGAGTTCCTCCTCGGCGGCGTCCGCGCGGGCCACGACGTGCTCACCGTGGGTGGACTCGGCTCCACACACGTGCTCTCCACCGCGTGGCACGCACGTACCCTTGGCGCGCGGACCATCGCCGTGCGATGGCGGCACGAGATGAACCCCGTGGCCAGGGAAGTCGCCGAGCGCGCAGGTGCGCTCTGCGCTCGAGTTCACGACACGAGCAACATTGCATCGGGAATGGCGCTGGCCATGTGGCTGCGCGCTACCGGCTCGCGCCGAGGCGGACCCCGTCACTGGGTGCCGTTCGGCGGCACCTCGCCCCTGGGAATGCTCGGGCACGTGAACGCCGCCCTCGAGCTGGCCGATCAGGTAGCGGCGGGTGAGCTGCCGCCGCCGCGATACGTGGTCGTGCCGATGGGCACCGGCGGGACCGTCGCCGGTCTCGCGCTGGGCTTCCGCATCGCGAAGCTCGACGCCATCGTGGTCGGCGCGCGCGTGGCGCCCCGCATCCCCGCCCAACGGCAGCGCCTGGTGTGGCTGGCGCGCTCCACGGCGCGGCTCATCGGGCGCATGAGCGGCGCGCAAGAGAGGATCCCAACGGTGAGCCGCTCACAGCTGGCGATCGTCCACGACGTGTACGGCGGTGCCTACGGGCGCACGCTGCCCGCCGGCGCCGAGGCCGCCGCGCGGTTTCAGGGCGTGTTCGGCGCGCGCCTGGACGACACATACGCCGCCAAGGCGCTTGCGGCCGCGCTCGCCCTGGCCAGGCGTGGCGCGGGGGCCGTGCTGTACTGGCTCACGTTCGATGGTCGGTGGATGGCTCCCGACGAGCAAGAACCCTAGCCGTGCTGGTCCGCGTCGGAGACATCGAGTGCGGATACGATGACGTCGGCGCCGGACTCCCCGTCGTCTGGGTGCACGGATTTCCCCACCACCGCAAGCTCTGGGCGCCGCAGCTGCGCGCGCTCGCGGGACAATGCCGCTGCATCGCGCCGGACCTGCGCGGCTTCGGTGAGAGCAGCATTCACCCGCCGTACTCGATGGACCAGTACGCGGATGATGTCGTGTGCCTGCTCGACGCGCTCGACGTGCCGCGCGCCGTCATCGGCGGGCTGTCGATGGGCGGTTACGTCGCCTTCTCCCTCTGGCGCCGGCATCGCGACCGCGTGCGCGCCTTCATCCTCGCCGACACGCGCGCCGGCGCCGACGATGATCAGGCGAAGGTGAAACGCGGTGACATGATCGCCGTGGCGCGCGAGCACGGCGCGGAGGCGGTGGCCGAGCGCATGATCACCGGCATGGTCGGCAAGACCACGCGGGCCAAGCAGCCCGACATCGTGCGCACGGTCCACGCCATGCTCGCCAGCGCGCCTGTGAATGGCATCGTGGGCGCGCTGGATGCGATGCGCTCTCGTCCCGACTCCACCGCGACACTTCCCACGATCGACGTGCCGACGCTCATCCTCGTCGGGGAGGAGGATGTGCTCACCCCTCCGCGTGAAGCGATGGCGATGCACGCGGCGATCGAGGGAAGTCGGCTGGAGGTGATCCCGCGAGCCGGTCACGTGAGCAACATCGAGCGCCCCGCCGCTTTCAACCACGTGGTGAGCGACTTCCTGGCCATCGAGCAGCACCTTGACTGAGACGGGCGAGGGAGGAGGGCAAGAGGAGGACCGGGAGTGATGCGAGTGGAGTGAGGGAGGACCATCACTCTCATCACTCTCATCACTCTCAATCACTCTCAATCACCCTCTCGCCCTCGCCCCTCACCCCTCGCCCCTCGTATCTTTCCCGCATGCTCTCCACCCGCCCTCCCGACATCGCCGAGCTGGAAGCTGTCGCGCGTACGCTGCGCGCGCACGTGGTGCGCACGATCGCCGCCGCCGGAAGCGGCCACCCCGGCGGCTCGCTCTCCGCCGTCGAGATCGTCACCGCGCTCTATTTCGGTGGCATTCTCCGTCACGATCCGGCCAGACCGCGTTGGCCCGATCGCGATCGCTTCATTCTCTCCAAGGGACATGGCGTTCCCGTGCTCTACGCGGCGCTGGCCGAGCGCGGCTACTTCCCCGTGTCGGAGCTCGCGTCGCTTCGTCAGGTGAACTCGCGCCTGCAGGGTCACCCCGTGCAGGGTGTCACACCCGGCATCGAGGCATCCACGGGATCACTCGGGCAGGGTCTCTCCATCGGGATCGGCCATGCAATCGCCGGACGGCTCGACGGCAAGGATTTCCACAGCTACGTGATGCTCGGCGATGGCGAATGCCAGGAAGGACAGGTGTGGGAAGCCGCCATGACCGCCGGCAACTACGAGATCGACACGCTGACGGCGATTCTCGACAGCAATCGGTACCAGCTCGACGGCGCGGTGGAGGATATCAACTCGCTCCAGCCGATCGTGGACAAGTTCACCGCCTTCAAGTGGAACGTGCTGGAGGTGGATGGGCACGACCTGGCCGCCGTGCTGGATGCGCTGCGCGCGGCGCGTGAGCATCGCGGTCGGCCGACGTGCATCGTCGCGCACACGATCAAGGGCAAGGGCGTCACGTTCATGGAGAACAACAACGAGTTCCACGGCAAGGCGCCGACCAGGGAGCAGCTCGAGATCGCCCTGTCGCAGATCGTCCACCACTAGCTTCGGAGCCCGTGTCCCAAGCCAAGACCGCTCTCAGACTCGGCCGCGCGACGCGCGAAGCGTACGGCGATGCGCTGCTCGAGCTCGGGAAGCACAACCGCGACATCGTCGCGATCGACGCCGACCTGGCGAAGTCCACCTTCAGCTGGACGTTTGGAAAGCATTTTCCGGAGCGCTTCTTCAACATCGGCATCCAGGAAGCGAACATGGTGGGAATGGCGAGCGGGCTCGCCTCCAGCGGCAAGATCCCATTCATCTCCAGCTTCGCGGCCTTCGTGATGGGCAAGGGGTTCGACCAGCTCCGCATGGGAGCGGCGTATCCGCATCTCAACGTGAAGGTTGCCGGCTCGCACGGCGGCATCTCGATCGGCGAGGATGGCGTGTCGCAGCAATCGGTGGAGGACGTGGCCCTCGCCTGCGCGTTGCCTGGATTCGTGGTCTGCGTTCCCGCCGACGAGCACGCGATGCACGCCGCCGTGCTCGCCGCGGCGCGGCACGACGGTCCGGTGTATTTACGGCTCGGCCGGCCCAAGGCGCTGATCGTGCACGAGCCCGGCGTGGAGCTCGAGTTCGGCCGCGCGATCACGATGCGCGACGGCGACACGCTGACCCTCGTGGCCAACGGACTTCTCGTCGCGCAGGCTTTGCTGGCCGCCGATGAGCTGGCCGCTCGCGGGATCGACGCCCGCGTGCTCGACGTGCACACCGTGAAGCCCATCGATCACGACGCGCTCGAGCGCGCCGCGGGCGAGACGGGCGCGCTGGTGGTGGCCGAAGAGCACCTGCACCATGGCGGGCTCGGCAGTGCCGTGGCGAGCTCACTGGCCTCGCACACGCCCGCGCCGATCGAGTTCGTCGATCTCGGCGACCGCTACGCCGAATCGGGAAAGCCGGACGATCTCCTTCGCAAGTACGAGCTGACCGCCGAGGCCATCGTCAGCGCCGCGCGCCGGGTGCTCGATCGCAAGTGATCCAGGTCCCACCCGGCCGTTCGCTGCTGTCGGGAAACGTGGACTGGCCGCTGATCGTCACGGCCGCCGCCGTGATTCTGGCCGTCGCCGCCCTGTTCTCCATCTGGCTCGGCCGCTTGCATTCGCCACGAGCCAAGCTGGTGTGGACGGCGATCGTGCTCGTCGTCCCGATCGCGGGCCCTCTCCTGTGGTATGCGCTGGGAAGAGAGAGAAAGCGCGGCGAGTAGCGCCGCCGGCATCACCTCGTCGGCTTTGCCGGCGGGGCCTCGCTCTTGAAGACGTCGCGATTGATCTGGATGTACTGCTTCTGGGGCGCCGGTACATCCTCTTCCGGAAAGATCGCGGTCACCGGGCACTCGGGTTCACACGCACCGCAGTCGATGCATTCGTCAGGATGGATGTATAGCTGCTCCGGACCCTCGTAGATGCAGTCGACGGGACAGACATCCACGCAGGCCTTGTCCTTCGTCCCGATGCACGGCTCGGTGATGACGTACGGCATGTGCGCTCGCCTTGAATGTTGTGCGTCGCGGACTCCAACACCTACCTCACCTATAATAACGCCAAACCCGAAAGCAAGGCAGGGACCTTCCCTGCTGCTTCGGGCGGCGCTAGATGACGTCGAGCACGCACGTCGATCGAAGGAGCAACTCAATGACCGAAGTCGAGTCGCTGGTGCGCCTGATGCAGCGGGCGCACGATGGAGATCCGTGGTATGGCCCATCGCTGCGTCAGCTCCTCGCTGGCGTCACGGCCAGGCAAGCGGCGGAGCATCCGATTCCCAACGGGCACAGCATCTGGGAGATCGTGTTGCACATCATGGCCTGGAAGGAGGAGGCACGGAGCCGGCTTGGCGGCCGCTCGGCGCGCATCCCCGACGCCGGCGACTGGCCGGACGTCGGTGAGATCACCGAGGAACGATGGCTGAACGCGAAACGCCGATTGGGCGAAGCGCACCAGGCGCTGCTGCGGGCGACGGCGGAATTCCCGGCCGAGCGTTTGCACGAGCACCCGAAGGACGATCGCGTTCGCGACCTGGGGACGGGGATGACGTTCTACGACACGCTGCACGGCGTCCTTCAGCACGACGTGTATCACACGGCGCAGATCGCGCAGATCAAGCGTGCGCTGGGCGCGATGTAGTCGCTTGGTCTTCTTTCACTCCGGAACCCCCTATGGCCCGTCTGCTGGCGCTCGTCCTCGTCGTGCTCGTGCTCGCGTGTCGCACCGGTCCGGCAGCGACCGGACGCGGGAGCGCTGAGGCATCGATGAACCTCGCCGCCGAAGCCTACGTCAAGCTGGCGCTGGCGGTGGGGCAGCACGACGCCGACTACGTCGACGCGTTCTACGGTCCGGCAGAGTGGAAGACGGAAGCCGAGCGCAACCGGCGACCTCTGCCCGAGATCGAGCGCGACGCGGAAGCGCTGCTGGACTCGCTCCGCTCGCTCGCGCCGCCGGCCGGCGATGAGATGCTGCGCCTGCGGCACCGATACCTGGTACGGCAGCTCGAGTCCATGGTGGCTCGGGTGGACATGCTGCAGGGAAAGCGCCTGACGTTCGATGAGGAATCGAAGGCGCTCTACGACGCGGTGGCACCCACGCACCCGGAGGAGTACTTCCGCGGTCTGGTGCAGGAGCTCGAGCGTCACGTGCCCGGTACGGGGACCCTCATCGAGCGCTACGACGCCTTTCGCCGGTCGTTCGTGATTCCACAGGCCAGGCTCGACACGGTGTTCAGAACGGCGATCGCTGCCTGCCGCGAGCGGACGGCGCGCCACGTCGATCTACCGCCGGGCGAGCGCTTCACGGTGGAGTACGTGACCGGAAAGACGTGGAGCGGATACAACTGGTACCAGGGTGATTACCGCAGCCTGATCCAGGTGAACACCGATCTTCCGATCTACATCGATCGGGCCGTCGACCTGGCGTGCCACGAGGGCTATCCCGGCCACCACGTCTACAATGCGCTCCTGGAGCACCACCTGGTGCGCGGTCGCGGGTGGATCGAGACCTCGGTGTATCCGCTCTTCAGCCCGCAGTCGCTCATCGCCGAAGGCAGCGCGAACTACGGCATCGCGATGGCGTTCCCCGGCGAGGAGCGCGTGCAATTCGAGCGCGACGTGCTGTTTCCGTTGGCCGGCCTCGATCCGGCGCGCGCCGACGAGTACTACCAGGTGCACGCGCTCGTCGAGCGCTTGAGCTACGCGGGGAACGAAGCCGCGAGGCGGTATCTGAACGGTGAGATCGACGCCGCGGCGGCCGCCGATTGGCTCACGCGTTACGCCCTCATGTCGCCCGAGCGTGCGCGCCAGCGCGTGCGGTTCATGGACCAGTACCGCAGCTACGTGATCAATTACAACCTCGGCCGCGACCTCGTGCGGCAATACGTGGAGCGTACGGCTGGGCCGAACGCGCCGGAGCAGCGTCGCTGGGAAGTATTCGAGGCGCTGCTGTCGTCACCGCGGCTGCCGGGAGACTTGCAGTGAGCGACACGCGATGACCTTGACGTCACGCCAGCGCGCCGAGCTGCGCGCGAAGGCGCACCACCTGCAGCCCGTCGTGCACATCGGGCAGCAGGGCGTCACGCCGGCCCTGGTTCAGTCGCTCGCGGACGCGCTGCGTGCGCGCGAGCTGGTGAAGGTCCAGCTCGGCCGCACCGCCGGCCTCGACGTTCGCGACACGGCCAACGCACTCGCCGCCACCGCCGGCGCCGATGTCGTGCAGGTGATCGGGAGAACGTTCACGCTGTATCGGGAGAACCCGGAGCTCCATCAGCGGGATGCGGAATGAGGGGGATGCGGGACGCGACTCCCTCCTCTGGCACCGGGCAGGCGCCGGGCTGGCATCCTGGCCAGACTGGCCTGTGACCCTGCGTTCTGGATGCCGGCCAGCTACGCCTGTCCCGTGTCCCGCATCCCTATTTCTTGGCGCCCTCCAGCGCGAAGAACGGGTGTGGGTTCATCGGCGTGGCGCGGCCCCAGCGCTCGAGCTTGTCGAGGCGGGACATCTGGAAGTGCAGATGCGGCGTGTTGCGGGGTGCGTTTCCACTCGTGCCCACATAGCCGATCACGTCGCCCTTCTCGACGCGCATGCCCTCCCTGATTCCTTCACGATACGACTGAAGGTGCGCGTAGTAGTACAGGAACCGCTCCTCCGTGTCGACCAGATAGAGCGTGATCCCACCCAGGGAGTTCCGGCGCAGCTTGAAGATCCGTCCGTCGTCGGTGGCGAGCACCGGGGTACGGCGGGCAGCGAGAATGTCGAGCGCGCGGTGCAGGCGCGCGCCGCGCTTGGCATGGTAGGTGTCTCGCACCTCTTCGGGCGACACGCCGTCCACCGGGACCATGAGCCGCCTCGACCACAGGTACTCGGCGTCGCTCAGCGCGTCGGCGGCCGCGGTCGCGACGCCCGGCGCCGGTGCCACATCGCCACCGGACATCACCTCGGCGGACGAACGCGCGGCAGGCGGCGCGTGCACGCAGGCGATCGACAGCGCGAGGAAGACCACGGGGAGGGAGCGAGGTGGAGACGGCATCCTACCCTGGACTGGTGTAAGCGAGCCAGCGTAACGGTCTGGGAGCGAGAAAGTAATTACCAGTGATTACCAGTCATTCATAGTAATCCTGCATGCTGTAATGTGACGTGAGGTCGTAAGCACGCCTCTTACAACCTGACGTCTCATTACAGCATGCAGGATTACTATGAATGACTGGTAGTTACTCCCTCGGCCAACGCCGCGATTCCTTCGTCGATCGTTCTGCTGTGGTGCATCGAGCAGAACTTCGGGCCGCACATCGCGCAGAACTCGGCGCTCTTGAAGTACTCGGCGGGGAGCGCTTCGTCGTGATACTCCTGCGCGCGCTCGGGGTCGAGGCTCAGGCGGAACTGTTCCCGCCAGTCGAAGGCGTAGCGCGCGCGCGACAGGGCGTCGTCGCGATCGCGCGCACCCGGACGGCCGCGGGCGATGTCGGCGGCGTGGGCGGCGATCTTGTATGCGATCACGCCCTGACGCACGTCCTCGGCGTTCGGCAGCCCGAGGTGCTCCTTGGGTGTCACGTAGCAGAGCATGTCGGCCCCGTACCACCCGATCATCGCCGCGCCGATCGCGCTCGTGATGTGGTCGTACCCGGGAGCGATGTCGGTCACCAGTGGACCCAGCGTATAGAAGGGCGCCTCGAGACAGACCTCCTTTTGCCGCCGCACGTTCATCTCGATCTCGTGCATCGGGATGTGGCCCGGGCCCTCCACCATCACCTGTACGTCCTTGGCCCACGCGCGCCGGGTGAGCTCACCCAGCGTCTCGAGCTCGGCGAACTGTGCGCGGTCGCTGGCGTCGTGCAGTGATCCCGGCCGCAGCGAGTCGCCAAGTGAGACGGTGACGTCGTAGCGGCGCAGGATGTCGAGCACATCATCGAAGCGCTCGTAGAGCGGGTTTTGCTTGCGGTGGTACATCATCCACACCGCGTGCAGCGATCCGCCACGGCTCACGATCCCGGTCACACGGCCGTACACCAGCGGCAGATGCTCCAGCAGGATGCCGGCGTGCAGCGTCATGTAGTCGACGCCTTGCCTGGCCTGGTGCTCGATCATGTCGAGGAGATCGTCGGCGGTGAGCTCCTCCAACTCCTTCCCCATCAGCACCGCCTGGTAGATCGGCACCGTTCCCACCGGCACAGCCGACGCGGCGATGATCGCCTCGCGCACGGTGTCGATGTCGCGGCCGGTGGAGAGGTCCATCACCGTATCCGCGCCGTACCTGATGGCCAGGTGGAGCTTCTCGAGCTCCGCGTCGACGGAGGAGGAGACGGCCGAGTTGCCGATGTTCGCGTTGATCTTGACGCGCGCCACCTTCCCGATGGCCATCGGCTCGAGTGAGCCGGCGAGGTGATGGATGTTGGCCGGGATGATCAGCCGCCCGCGGGCGACTTCCTCGCGGATCAGCTCCGGAGAGAGCGCCTCGCGCTCGGCGACGAAGCGCATGGCATCGGTGATGATGCCGTCGCGCGCGCAGCGCATCTGGGTCCGTGCTGCCGCGCGCGTGTCCGATCGTGGATGTGCGTTCATGTGCTGACTCCCTACGCCGGTACAAACCGGATCAGGTTCAAAGGGACTCTCTCAGCCGCCGGCCGACGTGCCCGCGGCACCCCTGTCAGTCGTGAAATGTATGCCGTCGCGCTCGCGTCTGCGACCTCAGGGCAACAATCGGAAGCCGATCGCGTGGCGCGGTCTGATGAGCGAGAAGTGGCGGCGATCGGTGGTGAGCACGGCGATCGCGCCAAGGCGTTCGGCGGCAGCCGCGATCGCGGCGTCGACGAAGCCGATGGATGCGTCGGAATAGATGGCCATGAGGTCGGCCGCGCGCGCGACGTCGTCGGACTCGAGCGCCTCGAGCGTGAACTCGCCATCGGCTACGGAGCGCACGAGGGCCAGCTCGGCGTCGGCGCCGATCCGGTGCAGCAGGAGATACGCGAGCTCGGGAAGGACGACTACGGGGACCACGATCTCTTCGGTGGTACGTGCCCACCACGATCGTACCCGTTCATGCCAGGCGTCGCTCCGGTCGATGAGCGCGTAGAGCGCGCCGGTGTCGGCGATGACCGTCAGTCGTGCGGCTCCCGCCAGAGCAGCTCGTCCACGTGCTCCGAAACATCCGACCGCGCACTCGCGAATCGACCGGCGATGCTGGGCAGACGAGCGCCGCGGGGTGAGGGGCCGGCGACATACGCCGCCAGCGCTTCACGCACAATGGCCGCGAAGCTCTTCCCTTCGCGACGGGCGAGCTCCTGCGCGCGCTTGATCAGACGCGACTCGAGAAAGATGCTGGTGCGGCGCATGACATATATATTACATCGATGTATGTCTGTTGGCAAACTGCATCAGCTCCCTTCCCAGGCGAATCCCGCCGTGACGAACTCGAACCGCTTCGCCTGCGCGTCGAACCGTAGTACCTCCGTTCCGCCAACGCGGCGCGCCCGTCCCAGCGCGGCCAGATCGTCGACGCCATCGCCGTCGGCATCGAGCGCGTGCAGCGCGCGATGCGCTCGGAACCGGAAATCGGCAATGACGACCGGCGTCACGCTTCCGTCATCGCCAAGCATCACGGCGACCTCTCGCACCACGGCGTAGTCGCGAGCGGACAGCGTCACGATCAAGACCAGTCGTCCGACGCCAAAGCATCCGACGGCGTGCGAGCTGCCGACGCGCATCGTGCGGCGCTCGCGGGCGGTGAGCTTCGCCGAGTCGGCGCGCAGCGCCTCCTGGATCGAGTCGCGCACCACCGGCAGCCGCGCGACGAGCGTGGTCCGGACACTATCGCGACCGCACGTGTCCTCCACGATCCCGGCGGTGGAATCCACGCGGATCGCGATCGCCACCAGCGGATCGCGACGGCGGACGATCGAGTCGATCGGCGGCGGAAGCTCGAGCGTCGCCACGATGCGGCCGTTCCAGACGTCGAACCCCGTGACCGTGGCATCGGTGGCACCCCACGGGCCGTGCACGCGAAAGCGATCGCCGCGCTTGACCGGGGCCATCGCCAGCACCGCCTGCTGATACGCGGTTCGCCGCTCCGGCGTCTCCACCTTCACGTCGATGCGGCCGAGATCGACCAGCAGTCTTCGCGCACGCGCGGCAGCCGTGAGCACGCGGATTCCCTTCGACGTGAACACCATCTTCTGCGAGATGCTGTCCGCGAGCGGCGACAGGCGCGGCGGGCGCACGGTGGCGGTAGCCGTCCGGCGACGGGGTGGGACGCTATCGCGCTCGCGCAAGAGCACGAGCGTATCGAAGGCGAGCACGTCCACGGTATCGCCGTTGGCAGCCGCTCGATCGCGCGCGTCGCTATCGCTGCACGCCGCGATGAGTGCGAGACCGAGGGCGAGCAGGGATCGGGAGGATCGTTGCAGCGTCACTGCAGGAATGCGAGCTGAAGGGGATGGCGCGCACCGCGGAGGGTAAGCCGCATGTTTCGTCGGTCGACGACCAGGTGAACGCCGCGGTGGAATTTGTCGTGGCACCGGGGTAACCTCAACCGCGTGAGGGCACTACCAGCAAACGATCTCGGGAAGCCAGCGATCCCTTCGCGGTCCGCTGGCGGCGCGGCACTCTCCGTGCGGCCGTGCTGGCATCCCTTCATCGACCAGGGAGGACGCGACCGGAAGGATCCCGGCCCGGAAGATGTTGCCACTCTGACGGATCGCGCGTTGTATGATGCACGCTGCCGGGTGCGCCGCGTGCCTTGGCGGCGTTGCGTTCAGCTCGCGTGACAGCTGCTCGGGTTCGCGATTCGTTCGGGTGCATCGTGCTCGCCGCTGGTGCTGGAACGCGCTTCGGCGAACCGAAGGCCGGAGCGAGACTCCCATCCGGCGAGCGCTTTCTGGATGTCGTGGTAGCGCTCGCGGACGCCGCAGGGGCAGCGCCCATCGTGGCGGTCGTTCCGCCGGGATTCGCAGTTCCACCGAAGGCTCGGTCGGTCTACAATCCCGAGCCCGAGGGTGAGCAGATGCAGTCGGTGCGCCTGGGACTCGCGCTGCTCGCCGGCGCGCCGGTCGAGGGGATGCTGCTCTGGCCGGTAGATCACCCACTCGTGTCGCTGGAGAGCGTGCTCGCGGTGGTGGATGGGTACAAGCGAACGCGAGCGCCGGTGGTCGTTCCGACGCACGAGCGACGTCGCGGCCATCCAGCGTTCTTTGCGCGTGAGACGTGGATCGATCTCGACCGCGTGGAGCGCGGCGGTGCGCGAAGTGTGGTGCATGCGTACGCATCTCGACTGCTTGAAGTACCGGTGCCGGATGCCGGCATTCTAAGGGACATCGATACGAGAGCGGATTTGCCGCCTGACGTACGGAGAGCGACTGATGCCTTTTCTTGAGCTCGAAGGAAAGCCCGACCTGCCGGACAATCCCCGCGAGATCACCGCCGACACCATCGTCGGGAGTGGCTCGCAAGCGACGTGGCGGCTGTCGAACCTCGACCTGGCCGCGCGACACTTCAGCATCCGCGTCGATCCGGGACAGCCATCTCGCGTCGTGGTGGCGCCGGCCACCTCGCAGAACGTGGTGGTGCTCAACGGACGGCAGGTGCCTGGCGTGGGCGCGAATCTGTCGAGCGGCGACGTCATCGCCGCCGGCTCGGCGCGATTCTACTTCCTCGCCGATCGCAACAGCCAGCGCCCCGCACCCGCCGCCAACAACGGTCACGCGTATCTCGTCAACAGCGCCGAGCGGAAGGGCTATGCGCTGCGCCGGCGCGTGGTGCAGATCGGCCGCGAGGTGGGGTGCAGCATCGTCCTGCGCGATCCGACGGTCTCCCGTTTCCACGCCGACGTACGCTCGGAAGGGGGCGAGTACGTGCTGTACTCCATGGGCTCGTCCGGCACGCGCATCAACGAACGGTCGGTGAAGGCGCCGCAGCTGCTGGCGGAGGGCGACCACATCCAGGTGGGAGAGACGACGTTCGCGTTCACCAAGGGCGCGCTGCCGCCGGGTGTGCGGCAGGTGCAATTCGAGGACACGGAGGAGGACGCCCTGAGCCGCCGCGCCACTCAGCTGCACGCCGAGGCCGTGACCGGTGAATCCTTCGCCAAGTACCGCCGGCGCGGCAGCCAGCCGATGATCATGGGTCTGGTGGCGGTGCTGGCGCTGGTGGCGGTGTACCTGTACATGATGCGATAGACTCCGCAACCCAGCGTAGACCAAAGGGCGGCCGCGACACTGCGCGGCCGCCTTTTTTGCGCCTCCCGATCTGGGTATAACTGCCAGAACACCATAGGCTTGTAATTCACACCAAAAATGCCACATTTACTTGCCTTTGGCTCCTGGGGCGAATAACTTCAATTCTGATATGGCTACTCCCGATTCGAGCCCGCACCCGTCCGTCGGCCTGCACAAGGGACCGCGCGCGGCCATCCTCATCGAGCTCAAGCGCGCCCTCCGCCTCACCGCGCAGGAGCTGGCAACCCGGTTGAGCTCGTCGCTCAACGCGATTCGGCACCACCTCAAGGAGCTGGAGGCCGAGTCGCTCATCGAGTACGACCGCGAGCGGCGCGGGGTGGGCGCGCCGGTGTTCGCCTATCGACTCTCCGCCGCCGGCGAAGCGCTCTTCCCGCGGCGCTACGAGGAGACGCTGCTCGAGGTGCTCGATCAGGTGGTCGAGCGCGGAGGTCGCGAAGCGGCGGTCACCGCGCTGGAGGGGCAGTTCGAGTCGCTGCGCCGGAAGCTCGCACCCGCGATCAGCAGCGCCCCACCGGAGCAGCGCGCCGAGCTGGTGGCGCGGGCGCTCGTGAACGAAGGGTACATGGCGGAGTGGGAGGGATCGGGCACCGAGGGCGCGCTCAGGGAGCACAACTGCGCGGTGCACGCCGTTGCGCAGCGCTTCCCCGAGCTCTGCGAGGCCGAGGTGAAGTTCCTGGAAGAGATGCTCGGTGCGAGCGTCGAGCGACAGTCGCACATCCTGAACGGCTGCGCCGCCTGCGAGTACACCGTGAAATTCAAGCGATAGGACGCAACTCATGAGCTCGTCGATCGAATCGCTGGTCACGCGCGACTATCAATATGGATTCGTCACCGACATCGAGGCCGACACCATTCCGCCGGGGCTCGATGAGGAGACGGTGCGTCTCATCTCGGCCAAGAAGAACGAGCCGGCGTGGCTGCTGGATTGGCGGTTGAAGGCGTATCGTCGCTGGCGCACCATGCCCGAGCCGCACTGGCCGAACGTGCACTACGATCCCATCGACTATCAGGGGATCAGCTACTACTCGGCGCCCAGAACCGCGAAGCCGCTGGGCAGCCTGGATGAGGTCGATCCGAAGCTGCTGGAGACGTACAGCAAGCTCGGCATCCCGCTGCACGAGCAGAAAGTGCTGGCGGGTGTTGCTGTGGACGCCGTGTTCGACTCGGTGTCGGTGGGCACGACATTCAGAGAGGAGCTGGCCAAGCTCGGCATCATCTTCTGCTCCTTCGGCGAGGCGGTGCAGCACCACCCCGAGCTGGTGGAGAAGTATCTGGGCTCGGTGGTGCCCTACAGCGACAACTTCTTCGCGTCGCTCAACTCGGCGGTGTTCAGCGACGGATCGTTCGTATACGTGCCACCGGGCGTGCGCTGCCCGATGGAGCTGTCGACCTACTTCCGAATCAACGCCGCCGATACGGGGCAGTTCGAGCGTACGCTCATCATCGCCGACAAGGGCGCGTACGTGAGCTACCTGGAAGGGTGCACGGCACCCAAGCGGAGCACGAACCAGCTGCATGCGGCGGTCGTCGAGCTGGTGGCGCTGGAGGATGCGCAGATCAAGTACTCGACCGTCCAGAACTGGTATGCGGGCGACGAGGAAGGAAAGGGCGGCATCTTCAACTTCGTGACCAAGCGTGGCAAGTGCCTGGGTGCGCGGTCGAAGATCTCGTGGACGCAGGTCGAGACCGGCTCGGCGATCACCTGGAAGTACCCGAGCGTGATCCTGCAAGGCGACGAGTCGGTGGGTGAGTTCTACTCCGTCGCGGTGGTCAACAACCATCAGCAGGCCGACACCGGCACCAAGATGCTGCACCTGGGACGGAACACGAAGTCGACCATCGTCTCGAAGGGCATCTCGGCCGGTCAGGGGAACAACTCGTACCGCGGCCGCGTGTTCGTGTCGCCCAAGGCAAACGGCGCGCGCAACTACACGCAGTGCGACTCGATGCTGATCTGCAACCGCTGCGGCGCGCACACCTTCCCGTACATCGAGGTCGCCAACCACACGGCGACGGTGGAGCACGAGGCCTCGACGTCCAAGATCGGCGAGGACCAGATCTTCTACCTCAAGCAGCGCGGGCTGAGCGCCGAGGACGCGGTCTCGATGATCGTGGCGGGATTCTGCAAGGACGTCTTCCAGAACCTGCCGATGGAGTTCGCCCTCGAGGCACAGCAGCTGCTCGGCATCACGCTGGAAGGAAGCGTAGGATAGAACTCGGGACACGGCGCATGGAGAGTCGGGTGAAGGGGTGACGAGAGAGGAGTGAGTGACCAGGACCAGGGTGAAGGGCATGAGGTGCGTGATGGGCCCCTCACCCAGCTCATGCTCCTCACCCTGGTCGTTCTCACTCACTCCACTCTCGTTACCTCTCTCACGGACTGCACACGAAAACAATCTCAGAGATACGATGACCTTACTAGCGATAAACGACCTTCGAGCTTCCGCCGCTGACCGGGAGATTCTGCGTGGCATCACACTCACGGTGAACGCCGGTGAGGTGCACGCGGTCATGGGACCCAACGGCTCGGGGAAGAGCACGCTGGCCCAGGTGCTGGCCGGGCACCCGGCGTACGAGGTCACCGGCGGGAGCGTGACGTATGATGGGAGGAACCTGCTCGAGATGGATCCCGAGGAGCGCGCACGGGCCGGACTGTTCCTCGCGTTCCAGTATCCGGTGGAGATCCCCGGGGTTTCCAACTCGTACTTCTTGCGCTCGGCGTTCAACGAGATTCGTCAGGCGCGCGGCGAGCCCGAGATGGATCCGCTCGAGTTCCTGGACTACATGCAGGCGAGGCTCGAGCTGGTGGACATGAGCGAGGACATGCTCAGCCGCTCGGTGAACACGGGCTTCTCCGGCGGTGAGAAGAAGCGCAACGAGATTCTCCAGCTCGCCGTGCTCGAGCCCAGGCTGGCGATCCTCGATGAAACCGATTCGGGGCTGGACATCGACGCGCTCAAGGTCGTCGCGAAGGGTGTGAACGCGCTGCGCCGGCCGGACAACGCCACGATCATCGTCACGCACTACCAGCGGCTGCTCAACCACATCGTGCCCGATTACGTGCACGTGCTGGCCAACGGCAGGTTGGTGAAGTCGGGCGGCAAGGAGCTGGCGCTCGAGCTGGAGGAGCGCGGATACGACTGGATCGAGGAGCCGCAGGAGGCGCTGGCGTGATCCAGACGTATCTGCGCGAGTTCGAGACGTTCGCGGCGAACGGCGGGGGCGGCCCACGCTGGCTCCAGTCCGTGAGAAAGTCGGCGATCGGTCGCTTTGGCGCGCTCGGCTATCCCACTCCCAAGAACGAGGACTGGCACTTCACGAGCGTCGCGCCGCTGGCCGAGCGCGAGTTTCGGCTCATCAAGCCGGCGGCGACGGTGACGCCGGCCGATCTGGCTCCCTTCACCTTCGGGCAGTCGGATTGGCACACGCTGGTGTTCGTGAACGGGCGCTTCAACGCCGCGCTGTCGACTGGACTCGGTGCCGAGCTGCCCCGTGGGGTGCAGGTGTTGGACCTGCCGCGCGCGCTGCGTGAGGAGAGCCCGCTCCTGCGCGATCATCTCACGACGATCGCCGCCTACGAGGACCGTCCGTTCACGGCGCTCAATACCGCATTCATGACCGACGGCGCGGTGATTCACATCGGGCGCGGCGTCGAGCTGCCGGCGCCGATTCACCTCCTCTTCGTGGCGACGGCAACCGCGCAGGACGCGGTCTGGCATCCCCGCACGCTCATCGTCGCCGAGCAGGGCTCGAAGGCCACCGTCATCGAGAGCTTCGCGGGGTTGGCCGACAGCAGCTACTTCACGAACAGCGTCACCGAAGCGGTGGTGGGTGACGGCGCCACGCTCACGCACTACAAGATCCAGCGAGAGAGCCGGCGCGCCTTCCACGTGGGCACGGTGGAGACACGCCAGGGACGGGACAGCCATCTGGTGTCCTTCTCCTTCGCCGTCGGCGCGGCGCTCTCGCGAACCAACATCTACACGCTGCTCGACGGCGAAGGGTGCGGTGCGACGCTCGATGGCCTGTACATGGTGGATGGCGAGCAGCACGTGGATCACCAGACTCGCATCGAGCACGCGCAGCCCAACTGCTTCAGCCGCGAGGTCTACAAGGGGATCCTCGACGGCGCATCGCACGGCGTCTTCAACGGCAAGGTGTTCGTGCGTCCGATCGCGCAGAAGACCGACGGCAAGCAGTCGAACAACAACCTCCTGCTGTCCGACACGGCCCGCGTGGACACGAAGCCGCAGCTCGAGATCTTCGCCGACGACGTGAAGTGCACGCACGGCGCCACGGTCGGCCGGCTGGACGAGATGGCCCGCTTCTACATGCGGAGCCGGGGGCTGAGCGCCGAGTCGACACGGCGGCTGCTCACGTATGCCTTCGCGGCCGAGGTGCTGGAGCGCATCGAGCTGGCACCGGTGCGCGACGAGCTCGAGCAGCTGACGCTCGCTCGCTTCAGCGCGGGATGAGCGATGCGGGACCTCGCCGCGCTCTACCAGTCGATCATCCTGGAGCACAACCGGAAGCCGCGCAACTTCCGGGAGATGGAGGGCGCCGATCGCACGGTGGAGGGGCGCAACCCGCTGTGCGGCGACCAGCTCACGGTCTGGCTGCGACTCGACGGGGACGTGATCTCGGATGTGAGCTTCGTCGCGTCGGGGTGCGCGATCTCGAAGGCGTCGGCGTCGCTCATGACGGCGGCAGTCAAAGGAAAGACGCGCGCCGAGGCGGAGGCGCTGTTCAGGCGCGTCCACGACATGGTGACCGGCAGGCAGGAGGGCACGCCTGACGACCAGTCGCTGGGAAGTCTGGCGGCGCTGAGCGGGGTGGCGCGCTTTCCCATCCGCGTGAAGTGCGCGAGCCTGCCCTGGCACGCGCTGCGCTCGGCGCTGGCCGAGGGGAATGGCGTGGTGTCCACCGAGGCAGCTGGTGACGGCTGAGCCGGCGGACGGATTCGAGGCGGTGGCGCGGCTGTCGGAGCTACCCGATGGAACGCTCCTCGCCGTGCAGCGCAAGAGCGGAGAGCGGCTCTGCCTGTTCAACTTGAGGGGTGAGATCGGCGCCGTGAGTGACAACTGCACGCACCAGGACTTCCCGCTGTCGGAGGGTATTCTCCTGCCCGACGGCACGCTGGAGTGTGTGTGGCACGGCGCGCGCTTCGATTGCGCCACCGGCGCCGTACGCAAGCAGCCCGCGACCGAGCCGCTTCCCGTGTACGCCGTGATGGTGCGCGACGGCCAGATCTACGTGGGAGGGCGCAAGCGGTGATGCAATCGCGGCGCGCCGACTTCCCGTTGCTGGCGGCGAACCCGTCGCTCGTCTACCTCGACTCCGCGGCCACGTCGCAGAAGCCGCGCCTGGTGCTCGACGCGATCCGCGAGTTCTACGAGCACGACTATGCCAACCCGCACCGCGGCGCGTATGCGCTCTCGGTGCGGGCCACCGACCGCTATCAGGAAGCGCGCGAGACCGTGTCGCGATTTCTTGGCGTCGCCGACCCGGCCACCCTCATCTTCACGCGCGGTACCACGGAAAGCCTGAACCTGGTTGCCGCCGCCTGGGGACGCGCGAACGTGTCGGCCGGCGACGAGATCGTGATCACCGGCGCCGAGCACCACGCCAACTTCGTGCCCTGGCAGCAGCTCGCCATGGAGCGTCGCGCCACCCTGCGCATCTGCGAGCTGGCCGCCGATGGCGGCATCGACCTCGACTGCCTGCGCGGCCTGCTCGGACCGCGCACGAGGGTGGTGGCGTTCCACCACGTGTCGAACGTGCTGGGGACGATCAACCCGGTGACGGCCATCGCCGCCCTGGTGCGCGAACGCGCGCCGCAGGCGATCAGCGTGTGCGACGGCGCGCAGGGCGCACCACACCTCACGGTGCGGTTCGACTCGTTAGGCGTCGACTTCTATGCCTGCAGCGCCCACAAGATGTGCGGGCCGATGGGCACCGGTGTACTCCTGGGCCGCCGGGAGCTGCTGGAGGCGATGCCGCCGTACCAGACCGGCGGCGACATGATCGAGTACGTGCAGGATGAGCGCACGACCTGGAACGTCCTGCCGCACAAGTTCGAGGCTGGGACGCCCAACGTGGCTGGCGCCGTGGGGATGGCCGCGGCGGTGGACTACATCGAGTCGATCGGCATGGACGACGTGCGCCGGCACGAGCGCGCGCTCACGGAGTACGCCTTCGAGCGGGTGGGCGCACTGGGCGCACACATCTACGGCCCCGGTCCCGGCGCCCGTAGCGGGGTGATCAGCTTCACCCTGGCCGAGATCCACCCGCATGATCTGGCGACCGTTCTGGATGGTGACGGCGTGTGCATCCGCGCCGGCCATCACTGCGCGCAGCCGCTCGCGCGCCGCCTGGGTGTTCCGGCCACCGCGCGCGCGTCGTTCTACGTGTACAACGACGAGCGCGACGTCGATGCGCTCGTGGAGGCGCTGGAGAAGGCGAAGGCACTGTTCGGCTGGGCGGCGGTCTGACGGCCGGCCCGCATCAGGGCGACCTGCAACGAATCGTTACAGTCGCAAGTCGGCGTTAGGCGGCGAGTCGGGAGACCATGAGGATTGCCAGGTCGTCCATTCTGTGGGCGCTCGTTCGTCCTCCCCTACTCCTAGCCGCCTACCTTTCGCATGAATCGCGCTGCCGCTCGCGGTCTCAGCTTCGATGTGCTCATGGCGTACACGCGCGGCGAGACTCGGCGCTGGTACGACTGGTTCGAGGCGCACCCCGAGGCCCTCGACATCACGATCGGCGACGGGGCCACGGAGACCGTCCGCGATCTCATCATCCACATCTTCGCGATGGAGCTGCGCGGCGCCGAGCGGCTGCTCGATGAGCCGATGTCGTCGCTGGAGGCACTGTCGACCGAGTCCCTGGACGACATCTGGGGGATCTTCGGGCGCGCCCGCGAGAAGCTCTCGATCTTCCTCGCCCGGGCAGATGACGCCGCGCTCGAGCGCGTGGTGAGCTACCACGGGGGCCCCACCGGAACCATCTCCGGCCGCGCCCACCGGATCGTGGGGCACCTCTTGGTGCACGGCATCCGCCACTGGGCGCAGATCGCCACCGGCCTGCGCCAGCAGGGCTTCGAGGAACAGTGGCCGCACGATCTGGCCGGGGGCGACGGGTGAGAGACGAATGGTGAGAGACGGAGAGGCCGCGGGTGAGTTGGCTGCGGAGTCGCTCCCCCCTCGCCCCTCACCCCTCACCCCTCACCCCTGTAGCTC
>DATFFQ010000024.1:0-8672 GCA_035249955.1 Gemmatimonadaceae bacterium | reverse complement strand
TCAGGGTGGCGGACAGGGTGGTGGCGGTGGTGGTGGACAGCGCGGCCCCGGCCAGGGCGGCGGCGGTCAGGGCGGCGGCGGTCAAGGCGGTGGTGGTGGGGGCGGTCAGCGCGGCGGTGGCGGGGGCGGAATGGGTGGCGGCGGTGGCCAAGGCGGCAATCGCTAAGGCATCAGCGTTCCCAAAGGGGCGTCCTTCGGGGCGCCCCTTTTTTTCTACATTGCTCGCGCGCTCCGGCATGCGCTCGTAACTTCGCCGCATGTCGCTCACCGTGCGCGTTCTCGTCGGCCTCTTCGCTGGACTGCTGGTCGGATTCGGCGCGAACGCATTCCCCGATTTGCGCCGCATCATCCCCTGGATCGAACCGCTGGGGGCGATCTTCATCAATGCCATTCGGATGACGGTCGTCCCGCTCGTCGTGGCGAGCCTCGTCGTCGGCGTCGCCGGCGCATCGGATGCGCGTGCCATCGGACGTGTGGGGTGGAGGGCGCTCGCCCTGTTCGTGATCCTCGTGCTCGCCGGTTCGGTCTTCGGCGCGATCGTCGCGCAGCCGATCCTCGTTCGCATGATCGATCCGGGCGCGGCCACCGCGATCTCGTCAGGCACCGCCGGTCAGCTCGCGGGCGCGGCGCAGGAAGGGGCGCAGCGGCTGCCGAGCTTCGCGCAGTGGCTGATCGATCTCGTGCCGTCGAATCCCATCCGCGCCGCCGCCGACGGCGCGATGCTGCCCCTCATCGTCTTCTCATTGCTCTTCGGCGTCGCGCTGCTTCGGCTCGACACGGAGCGACGTCGCCCCATCATTGGATTCTTCGAGGGGGTCGCCGATGCGATGCTGGTGCTCGTCCGCTGGGTGCTGGTGCTCGCGCCCATCGGTGTCTTTGCGCTGGCCGTGCCGCTCGCGGCACGGATGGGACTGGCGGCGGCGGGCGCGCTCGCGGGCTTCGTGATTCTCGTCTCCGCGCTGTCGGTCGCGTTCATGGCGCTCGTGCTCTATCCGGCGGCGTCCGCGATCGGCCGGGTGCCGTTAGGCCTGTTCGCGCGAGCCATCGCGCCATCGCAGGCGGTCGCGTTCAGCTCCCGCTCCTCGCTCGCCGCCCTCCCCGCCATGATCGAGGCCGGTGAGACTCGACTCGGCTTTCCGCCGGAGATCTCTCGCTTTCTCCTGCCGCTGTCCGCCTCCACGTTTCGCGCGGGGTCCGGGGTCGGCCTCACCGTGAGCGTGCTGTTCATCGCGCGGCTCTACGGAGTCGATCTGAGCCTCGCGCAGATCGCTACCGTGATCGCCACGGTCCTGCTCACGAGCTTCAGCGTACCCGGCATTCCGAATGGCTCGATCATCGCCATGGTGCCCATTCTCGTGGCTGCCGGCATTCCCGTCGCGGGCATCGGGATTCTTCTGAGCATCGACACCATTCCCGACATGTTCCGTACGACGACGAACGTGACGGGACACATGACGGCCGCGGCGATTCTGTCGCGCACCCGATCGCGCGCGCTCGTGCCCATCGCCGATGCACCCAGGCCGACTCCATTGCCGGAAGCCATGAATCCGTGAGCTGGGGGCCGCTCCTGGCGGCGGCGCCATGGCTCGCGGCGGTCGCGATCGTCCTCTGGCGCGTCAGGCAGTCGCGCAGTCTCGGCGAATACCCCGCTGAGGCGCTGGCCGGTTCGCCACTGCTCAGCGTGATCGTGCCGGCGCGCAACGAGTCGGCGAACATCACGCGTTGCGTGGCATCGCTGTGCGCCTCGACCTACTCCGCGCTCGAAATCATCGTCGTCGATGACCACTCGACCGACGACACCGCCAGACTCGCGCGCGAGGCCGGCGCAGGCGACTCGCGGCTCCGGGTGGTCCCTGCCCCCGATCTCGAGCCGGGCTGGCTCGGCAAACAGTGGGCGTGCGCGCATGGCGCTTCCGTGGCGCGCGGACGCGTGCTCTGCTTCACGGACGCCGACACCGTGCACGCCCCCGACCTCCACGTGCGCTCCGTCCGCGCCCTCCTCGATCGTCGCGCCGATCTGCTCTCCGTCGCCGGAGCGCAGGAGCTGGGGACGTTCTGGGAGCGGCTCATGCAACCCCAGGTCTTCGCCCTCCTCTTCGCTCGCTACGGCGGAAGCGAGATCGTCTCGCGGGCGACACGCCCTGAAGACGTCATCGCCAACGGGCAGTATCTGCTGTTCCAGCGGTCCTCGTACGAGGCGTTAGGCGGCCACGCCAGCGTCCGGCGGAAAGTTGCCGAGGACCTCGCGCTCGCCATGCGCGCCAAACGGCACGGAATGCGGGTTCATCTCATCCAGGGCCTCGACCAGCTCTCGACGCGGATGTACTCCTCACTCGGCGCCCTCGTTCGGGGATGGATGAAGAACGTGTACGCCGGCGGAATCGAGACACTCCCCTCCGGCCGCATCTTTCGCC
This sequence comes from Gemmatimonadaceae bacterium, assembly GCA_035249955.1. Taxonomy (GTDB): domain Bacteria; phylum Gemmatimonadota; class Gemmatimonadetes; order Gemmatimonadales; family Gemmatimonadaceae; genus DATFFQ01. The sequence goes on along the minus strand of DATFFQ010000024.1, from coordinate 6,258 downwards.
TGCTGTTCCCGGCCATGCTGCTGGCGCCGATTTTGTTCTGGCTCGCGCCACCCGTGGCTTTGGGGCTCTGGCTGGCCGGGCTTGTGTCGGACGGCGCCGGTGCCTGGGCACTCCTTACCTGCGCCATCCTCCTCGTATGGTGGCTGATCGTCTACACCGCGATGACGCGCCGCCCGTGGTACGCCCTCGCGGCCCCCATGGGAAATTTGCTCCTCGGTTACATCTTCCTGCGCGCGATCGCGCGTGGGACTCGCGTGGAGTGGAAAGGGCGGGAGTACGAGCTACAGGCGGACGAGGATGTCTAGTGGACTGCGTCGGAGTTTCGGAGTGCAGCCTCAAGAGCCATGTAACCGCAGAAGGCCGCACCGGGACGGGCCATTCGTACGGATCAAAGCGTCGACCCCTCGGCCGAATGGCCGCAAAATGCTGCACAAGGCAATGCGTTTGTGATTTCTCTGCGGCCATTGGGCCAGGGGAAAGGCTATGGGCGAGAGGACGATGCCGTCCGGTTGCAGTCTTCTAAGGAACCTTTTCATCGTCGGAGGTGTCGAACTTTACGGAAGCACACCTGCTTCCACCTCCGAGTGGAACCTCCCCGGTCGCGCCTGTATGGGTGGCCGGGGAGTTCCATTTCGAGCCCGCGCGCGTTGACTCGATGAGAGTCCGCAGGCGCGGACGTTCTACAGTGGCGCGTGCTTTCGCTGCACACCGCCGCCGACCTGCTCACTGCCGCCGCGACCGTCGAGCATCTTGCGCCGCTGGCGCGCGTCGTCGGAGCCTCCGGCGCACCGCTGCCGCTCGCCCGGGAAGCGCGCGCCGCGCTGGGATTAGTGGATGCGAGCGACGCCCGCATCATCGCCGGTCCGGGCTCGCTTCGAATCCTCCTCCTCGAATGGCCTCGCGGCACAGCGCTGCGCGAGCGGATCGCCACCGCCGCCACTCGCCTCAGCGCGCGCGCACCACATCTCCTCTGGCTGGTAATGGGCGTCGAGCGCGCGGGTACCGCGCTCGCGCTGGCGACCTGGACCGCGGACCGCGCGCGGCCGCGCATCGCGGCGCTTACCGTCGATCGTCGGCACGTCGTTCCCAGCGATGGCGAAACACTGTGCGCGCTCGCCACGGCGAGCGACGACGACGATGTGATGACGCATGCGCGCTGGGTGGAGGTGCTGGGACGCGACGCGCTGACGCGACGGTTCTATCGCGCACTCGAGGGCGTCGTCACCGGGTTGGCCGATCTCGCGACCACGCGCGCTGACGTCGCCGATCGACGTGAGGTCGCGCTACTGTGGCTCTCGCGGTTGCTCTTTCTCTCCTTTCTCGAGTCCAAAGGGTGGCTCGACGGGGATCGCCGGTTCCTCGCCCGCCACTTCGAGGAGTGCGCAGGACGCGCCGGTGGCGCGCACCGGCGCTTCTTCCTCCCGTTGTTCTTCGGAACCCTGAACACCCCGGTCGACAAACGCGCGGCGGCGGCGCGCGACTTCGGCACCATTCCCTTCCTCAATGGGGGCCTCTTCGCGCGATCCCCGCTGGAGCGACGGCACGCGCTGCACTTTCCGGACGATGCGCTGGGTGGAGTCTTCGATGATCTCCTCACTCGTTATCGCTTCACGGCACGCGAGGACGACGCGCAGTGGTCCGACGCCGCCGTGGATCCCGAGATGCTCGGCAAGGCGTTCGAGTCGCTCATGGCCGCACGCGCCCGACGCGAGAGCGGCGCGTACTACACTCCGCACGCGCTCGTCTCGCGCGTCACGCGGGCCGCGCTTCTCGAGGCCCTCACGCTTCCGGGGCTTCTCCGGGGGGATATCACCGCAGCGCTCGACGGCGCCGTCGTGGACCTAACGACTGCCGCCCTGTTGCGACAGCGGGCACTCGACCTCACGATCCTCGACCCCGCTTGCGGCTCGGGCGCGTTCCTCGTGCATGCGCTCGAGGCGCTCACTGGTCTGCTGGTGCGCTGTGGCGACATCCGCGGCGCGGTCACCATCCGTCGGTCGCTTCTGACGAGATCGATCTTCGGCGTGGACATCAACCCCACCGCGGTCTGGCTGTGCGAGCTGCGCCTCTGGCTCGCGGTCGTGATCGAGCACGACGAAGTAAATCCCCTTCGCGTCCCCCCACTCCCAAATCTGGACCGCCACATTCGCGTGGGTGACGCGCTCGCGGGCGCCGCATTCAGCGAAACGGTCATCGTACCGGGCGGTGCTCGCATCGCACGCCTGCGTGGCCGGTATTCACGCGCCTCCGGCTCCCGAAAACGGACCCTGGAGCGTGAGCTGGACCGTGCCGAGCGCGCTCACGCCCGTGCGGTGCTCGACGCGAGCATCGCGCGCTGCGCGGCTGCACGTCGCGCGCTGCTCGCGGCCTGGCGTGGGCGCGATCTGTTCGGCGATCGCTATGCCCCGACCGCGGCCGAGCGCGACGAGGCGCAGCGGCTGCGTCTGCGGTCGCGTGACGTCAGGGCCGCTCGCCGCTCCATCAGCCACGGTGGCGCGCTCCCCTTCTCCTTCGCGACGCACTTCGCGGACGCCGCCGCGCGCGGCGGGTTCGACGCGATCATCGGTAATCCGCCGTGGGTGCGGCTCCACCGCATTCCCCGCGATGCGAGACGCCGGCTGCGCGCGACGTTTGCCGTGTTCACGCGAGCGTCCTGGGAACACGGCGCCGAGGCGGCACACGCGGGGCGTGGCTTTGCTGCGCAGGTGGACCTGGCGGCGCTCTTCGTCGAGCGATCAGTCGATCTCCTGCGTGACGGGGCTCCGCTCGCCCTTCTTCTCCCGGCAAAGCTGTGGCGTTCCCTCGCGGGTGGAGGCGTCCGGCGTCTGCTCGCGGAGCGGGCAACGGTCATCGCGCTCGAGGATTGGTCCGAGTTTTCTGCTGCGTTCGACGCCGCCACGTACCCGTCGTTGCTGGTCGCGCGCCGCGGACGCCTGTCACCCGCGCGCGATGTCGCGCTGGCGATCCGCCGACGCGATGGCGCGCTCGAGTGGACACTTCGCCGGGCGGCGTTAGGCCTCGACCCCGATGAGGCGGCGCCGTGGCTGATGCTGCCGCCCCCGGCACGCGAGGCGTTCGATCGTCTTCGCGCGGCGGGACCACCGCTGCACGAGACATCCCTCGGTCGTCCGCTCCTCGGCGTGAAATGCGGCTGCAACGAAGCATTCATCGTCCACCTCGCCGACGCGCCCGTCGAGGACGCGATGCTCCGCCCGGTGATTCGCGGGGAGTCGCTCGCACCGTGGAGCGTCACCGACCGCGGCGAAGCGATCGTCTGGACGCACGGTGCCGACGGCCGCGTGCTTCCCGTGCTTCCGCCCCGCGCGCGTCGGTGGCTCGAGCATTGGCGGCCACGACTCGCGGCACGCAGCGATGCCCGCGGGTCGTGCTGGTGGTCGCTCTTTCGTACGGCTGCCGCCGATCGCCGGCGGGCGCGGGTCGTCTGGGCCGATGTCGGCAAGGCGCCGCGGGCGATCGTTCTCGCCGCGGGGAATCCGTCGGTGCCGCTCAACAGCTGCTACGTCATCGCGTGCGATCGGGAGGAGGATGCGCACGCCATCGCCACGCTGTTGAACTCGGTGGTCGCGGCGGCATGGCTCAACGCGCTGGCCGAGCCGGCGCGCGGCGGATATCGACGCTACCTCGGCTGGACCGTGGCGCTGCTGCCGGTGCCTCGGGATTGGGAGCGGGCCCGAACCCTTCTCGCGCCACTCGGCATGCGTGCGTCCTCTGGGGGCGACCTCCCGCCCGACGACGTTTTGCAGGCGGTCGCACGAGCGTACCGACTTCGCCCCGCGGACCTCGAGCCGCTCCTGGCATGGATGGGACGCTGACCCACGTTTCCGGCGTGGTCGTCCGCGCGCGCATCGCGAACGCGTGGCTGGCGCCCGAGGAGCAGCCCACGTTGGGCAGCATCACGCTGCGGCCCCACCAACGAGACGCGGTTGCGCGTGCGCGTGTCGCGCTCGAGTCCCACGGTGGGGCGCTCATCGCCGACGATGTCGGGCTCGGAAAAACCTTCATCGCGCTGGCGCTGGCGACCCGGGCGCGGCGGCCACTCGTCATCGGTCCAGCGGCGCTGCGTGCGATGTGGACGCACGCATGCACACGAGCCGGTGTTCGCGCGGAGTATCGGTCGTACGAGGCGCTGAGCCGCTCGCCCATGCCCGCGGCCGGGTACGATCTCGTCATCCTCGATGAGGCACACCATGCGCGAACGCCCCGGACGGCGCGGTACCGACACCTGGCGCAGGGACTGGTTGGCGCCCGCTTGGTATTGCTTACCGCAACGCCCATACACAATACACATCGCGACCTGCGCGCACTCCTGGCACTCTTTCTCGGCGCCGTCGCGTGGACTCTCGGTGAGAGCGAGCTCGGCGCCCACGTCATTCGTCGCGAGCAGGAGGATGTGGCCGCCGACGCGCCGCTGCCGTCGCTGGCGCCGCCCAGATCGATCGCGCTTTCCGAGGATGAGGCGCTCCTCGATGCCATCATCGCTCTGCCGGCGCCCGTCCCGCCGCGCGATGGCGGTGACGGCGGCGTCTTGCTGTCATTCACGCTCGCGAGGTTGTGGGCGTCGAGCCATTTCGCGCTTCGTGCGGCGCTCCGTCGGCGACTGCAGCGGGCGCGCGCGATCGAGGACGCGCTCGTGTGCGGACGGCACCCGACTCGCGGAGAGTTGCGCGCCTGGGCCGTTGGGGAGGATTCGACGCAGCTGGCATTTCCCGAGCTCGTCGCGACTCCGGGAGAGAGCGACGTCGGCGACCTGTTGAGCGCCGTGCGCGAGCACGCGGGTGCGCTCGAGGCTCTGGTCCGCCGAATGCCCGTCGATTCGCCGCACGATCGCGAGCGCGCCGAACGCATACGCGACGTCGCCCTGCGTCATCCCGGTGAGCGGATCGTCGCCTTCACCCAGTTCGCCGACACGGCCACGGCGCTCTTTCGACTGCTGCGCCATCGCGTGCGATCGTGTCAGCTCGATGGGCGGGGCGCCCAGGTGGCCGGGGGCCGTCTCTCCAGGCGGGAGGCGCTGGCGCGATTCGCGCCGCGAGCGAGCGGGGCGGCGGACCCCGCCCCGTCGGAGCGGATCGACCTGCTCATCACGACGGACCTCCTGAGTGAAGGAGTCAATCTTCAGGACGCTTCGGTAGTGGTGCACCTCGATCTGCCGTGGACCTCCGCGCGCATCGCTCAGCGCATCGGGCGGTCCCGCCGGCTCGGCGCCACGCATCCCTCGACGACGGTGTATGCGATCGCGCCGCCGGCGGCCGCGGAAACGCTCCTGCATCAGGAGCAGCGGCTGCGCGCCAAGCTCCACGCGGCCGCCCGCCTCACCGGCGCGTGCGGCGCGATTTTGCCCGTTAGGCTGGCGTTGACGCCGACGACTGAACGCGACGACGGCTGCGCGCCAGCCCGCACCCTGCAGCTGCTTCGCGCCGTCGTCGCCGGGTGGCGCGCCGATGCACCCTTGACGGTCGATGGGAGGGGGCTGCCTGTTGCTCACGTTCGCGCCGGCACGTCGGGCGCCCTGGCGCTCGTCAGGCAGGGATCAGAGCGATTCTTCGTGGCGCTCAGCGGTGGGCGAGTCACTGACCGACCAGCGGAGGTGCTCGCGGCGGCGCGTCTGGCCGAAGGAGAGGATCACGTCGGGCGCCGGGCAGATCCCATTGCGCCCGTGGTCGCGTTGCTCGAGGCGTGGATAGCGGGCCGCGCCGGCGCCACCGCCGCCGGCGTCGCCCACACGATCGCGGGAGCGGCCCGGCGGGTTGCCATGCAGCGTGTCGCGCACATCGTCGCCCGGACCCCTCACCACCACCGTGCCCAGGTCGCACCCCTCGCCGCGGAGAGTCGCCGCATCATTACGGCCCCGTACGGCGTCGGCGCCGAGCGGATCCTCGCCGAGCTCGCTGGGGCGCCGCTGCCTGATGAGGCGTGGCTCCGCGCCGTACGGGCGTTCGGGGAAGCGAACTGCAGAGGCGCTAAAGGCGCTGGAGGCGCTGGAGGCGCTGGAGGCGCTGAGGGCGCTGAAGGCGCTGGGGTCGTTGAAGCCATCATCGTATTTTCGCCGTAAGCCCTTCAGCGCCCAGCGCGCCCAGCGCCTTCCAGCGCCTCTAGCGCCTCCAGCGCCTCCAGCGCCTCCAGCGCCTCCAGCGCCTCTAGCGCCTCTAGCGCCTCTAGCGCCTCTAGCGCCTCTAGCGCCTCTAGCGCCTCTAGCGCCTCAGCGGTCCTTCAACCTCTTCGACATCTCCTCCAGCA
>DATFFQ010000023.1:0-13377 GCA_035249955.1 Gemmatimonadaceae bacterium | reverse complement strand
CTGCTGGTTCATCGACACCATGTACAACGAGGAGAGCTTCTTCGTCCGCCACGCCTACTTCACAGGCGCCGACGAGCCGTACGAGAAGCTCCAGCGCGCCCTGCGGGCCGAGATCGATGAGGCCGCGTGGCAATCGCTGTACTCGACGGTGAGCAGACCCTTCGATCTACCCGAGACCGGCAAGATCGCCGTCAAGGTGATCAACCACTACGGCGACGAGGTGCTGAAGGTCATCGACGTGCCGTAAAGCTCGTCTCTCGCCCCTTTCGGCCGGCTGTCAGAATCCCCATTCCTTGCACGTTCCATCCTCGAAGTCGTAGCTCGGCTCGGTGCCGGCCAATCGGCGCCCGAACGAACGTCTCACTCGAGGAATTTCCCATGAATCGCACGGTGCTACGCTTCCTCGCGCTGGCGATGCCGCTCGCGCTCGCCGGGTGCGATGACGGCGTCTCACCCCGCGCGCTGCGCATCGACGAGGTGGCCGGAAGCTACATTGCGACCAGACCTCCTGGCGGCGCGCTGTCGCTCGGCGCGCTCACGTTCACCATCGTCCAGAACGGCGTCGAGCGCGATTTGCTCGCCGAGGGGAGCGAGATCGACCTGTTGCTCCGCGCCGACGGTACTACCACCGGCCATGTCCTCGTCACCGGCGCCGATGACGAGGGGGACTTCGAGGCCGACCTCACCGGCACCTGGTCGCTCGACGGCAATGTCGTGACGCTCGACCACGAGGCCGACACGTTCCTCCGCGACATGCCGCTCACGGTGCGCGTCGACCAGCTGGAGGGCGAGGAGACCTTCGCCGGTGTCCGCGTTCGCGTCGTCCTGGAGCAGCCCGAGCTCTGATGCACGCCCGCGCCCTCGTCCTCGGCGTCGTCGGCGTGGTCTGCTCGTCAGGCACCGCCGGCCTCCCGGCACAGCAGACCGCCGGTGGGAGCGGGCGCGACGCCGGGATCGTGACCGGCGAGGTCATTGATGCGGGAACTGGACTCCCACTCCCCGGCGCGACGGTCATTCTCCTTCCCGAAGAGCGAGGACGGCTGGAGCCCGTCGAGGGGGAGTCGCCGGTGGTGCTGTCGGGCGGCCGCAGCACGGTCACTCATGTCGACGGACGATACGCCTTCCGTGGCGTCCCAACCGGTGAGTACCAGCTGTACGTGCGCAGACTCGGTTATCGTCCCACGACGCTGTCGCTGCGGCTCCGCGGGCAGCCGGAGTCCCGCATCTCGGTCGGACTCGAGGTCATCCCCATCCAGCTGGAGCCTCTCGAGGTGCGCGGCGAGGCCACGGCCACCTACGGTCGCATGACCGCGGCCACGCCTGACGAGGAGCAGGCTCGCATCGGCGCAGCCCGCCTCCGCCAGCTGCGCTACCTCGGCGCCGACGTGCGCGAGATCACGCATGCCGACGTCACCGAAGCCGTGACGCTGGCGGAGACGGATCTCTTCCGCGCGCTGCAGCGCTTGCCCGGCGTGACGACCCGGGACGACTGGTCCGCCGAGCTCTGGACGCGGGGTGCCCGCTGGGACCAGACGCGCGTGTACTTCGACGGTCTGCCGCTGCTCAATCCGCTGCACGCGTTTGGCGGCCTCTCTGGCGTGGGCACCGACGCGATCGGCTCGGTCACGCTGCATCCCGGCGTCCATCCGGTCTCGTTAGGCGACGGGAGCGGCGCCGTCCTCGACATCCGCTCCCGTCCCGGGGGTGGGGATGGCGAGCTGCGTGGGGTGGGGGAGCTGTCGCTCCTCAGCATGCGGTTGGCGCTCGATCAACGCGTGGCCGGCGGCCGCGGAGCGTACATGATCGCCATGCGCCGTTCGTACCTCGACTGGGCCACTCGCGCGCTGCACGAGTTGGGCGCCGGCGACGACATCCTGGTGCCCTTTCGGCTCTCCGACGTCACCGCGCGCGTCGATTGGCAGCTCGGCCCACGCCGGACGCTGGAAGGCGCCGTCCTGGCCGAGAGCGACCATCTCACCGGCGACATCCCCGACGTCCTGCACGGGAATCGCGCCGAGTGGGGGAACACAGCGGCTCGCGTGACGCTCGCGACACCGATCGGTCGCCTGGAGACTCGGCACACCGTGGGCGTGAGCCGCTTTCGCGCGCGCATCCGCGAGGCGCCCGTCGATCCAGGCATCGATGCCGGGTTCGACGCCGGAACGCTCTTCCCGATGCGCGGAACGGTCTCGCACGTCGCGCTCTTCGGTGAGGTGACCGAACGCGCTGGTACGACGCCACGCCGATCGACATGGCGTGCTGGATACGAGGCGAGCATCGATCGCGCACGCGCTACCGGCGCGCTCGCCGCCACGTATCTCGACGAGCTGCCGGCGGGCACATCGTCCCGCGAGCAGGAGCTGTTCCGGGCGGCGCTCTGGGGAGAGCGGCGCTGGCCGGTCGACGGGCGGCTCACCCTCGAGACCGGACTGCGCCTGGAGACCGGTCGCTCGGTGTCCGGCGCCGGCGCGGTGCGTGTGGGACCACGACTCGCGGCTCGATTCACGCTTTCGCCGAGCACCTATCTGTCGGCCGCGGCCGGAAGGTCCTTTCAATACGCGCAGGCGTTGCTCCCTGCCCGACCGGGACAGGACCGCGCCCTGCACCCGGCGCCACTCTGGCTCGTGGCCGGCGACGATGTCCCGGCGCTTCGCTCGGACATCGCGACGGTGGGCACCGAGCGGTGGGTCGGAGGCTCGTGGCTGGTGAGCGCCACCGCCTACTGGCGGCACAGCACGGGCGTCGTCTCGCCCGATCCGCGCCCGGGCGCTCTCACCGGCCGGCCACTCTTCGTGACCGGTACGGAGCACGCGGGCGGCCTGGAGATCGGCGCCCGCAAGCTGGCCGGTCGCTGGACCGGCTCGGCCGGCTACTCGTTAGGCTCGGCGCGCACCGTGACCACGGGATTCGCCTTCCCCTCACCGGCGGACCGCACGCACGCGGTGGACCTCACGAGCATGCTGCAGGTCTCGCCTTCGCTTCGGCTGGGCGCCGGATTCACCGCCGCGAGCGGCGCGCCGTATACCCGCTACCACCCGGGCACGGCGCGCGAGGCGAACGGGCAGCGCGAGTGGGAGACGCCACCAGCCGTCGAAGCGCCGAACGCGCATCGCGGTCCGGCCTACGCGAGCCTCGACGTCCTGCTCGACTGGACCCGCGACTTCGGCGCCTGGCGACTCGGCCTCTTCGCGCAGCTCCGGAACGTGCTCGGCAGGGACAATCCGGCGCTGTACGCCGGGTTCTCGCCCTGTCTGCCCGACTCGTTCATCCCGGACTGCGGGCGCGACCGGTTCGAGAATGCGCTGCCGCGCCTCCCGGCGATCGGCGCCCGCATCTCGTTTTGATGGACGCGGCACGTCTCTTCGAGGAGCACCATGATGGCCTGTACCGATACCTCGTTCGATTCTGCGGCGATCCGGATCTCGCGGCCGATGCGGCGCAGGAGGCGTTCGTGCGCCTGCTCGAGCGGTCTCCGAAGCGCAGCGTCGAGCGCGCCTGGCTCTACAAGGTCGCCACGAACGTGGTGCTCGACGCCTCGCGCGCACGAGGCCGGCGGCTCCGGCTCCTTAAGGCCGCACCCGAGCGAGCGCCGGTGGCCGACGCGCCGCGTGATGCGCACGAGCAGGTGGTGGCGGCGGAGCGCCGCCGCGTCGTGCGGCAGGCGCTCGCCTCGCTCTCCGGCCGGGAGCGCGCCGTGCTGCTGATGCGTGAAGAGGGCTTCGCCCACCGTGAGATCGCCGAGGCCGTGGGGACGACCACGGCGTCGGTGGGGACGATGATCGCGCGCGCACTCGACAAGCTGACCACGATGCTGCCGCTCACCAGTGAGGAGCTCTGACATGCACGCCAGCAGCGCGCACCCGGTCGACGACGGCGATCTCGTCCGCCTCATCGATGGCGAAGCGACCGATGCGGTCAGCGCGCACGTCGCAGCGTGTGGATCGTGCACGGCGCGCTTGCAGGAGATGCGCGCGCGCCTCACACGGTTGAGCCCACTGCTGCGCGACCTCGACGTCGCGACGCCTCCGCTCGCCACGCCCGAAGGCGCCACCCTGCGACTCGTCCGCGCGGAGCGATGGATCTCGCGGCTGTGGCGTCTGGCTGCCGCGGTCGTGCTCGTCGTGGGGCTGGCGGTGTCGCCGTTGGGTGCATGGGTGGCGACGCAGCTCGCCCGCGTCACCGCCGCGCTCACGAGCGATCGAGACGCCGGGCCCCCGGCGTCGCCGGACGCGGCGCCGGAGCCCGAGGGACGGGCGACGGTGGTGTACTTTCAGCCGGCGGGCGCCGAGCTCATTGTGCGGCTGGATGCGCGCCCGTCAGGCGGTAGCTTGAGCGTCGAGCGGGCCGACCGCGCGTCGGCGCAGATCGTTCGAGCGAATGCTGGCGAGAGCCTCGTCGTCCTCCCGTCAGAGCTGCGGATACGGAACACGTCCGAGTCCTCGGCCGACTATTTGCTCACCCTTCCCGCGTCCCTGCGCACGCTGCGCGTTCGGGTCGATGGGCAGCCGGCCTCGCGCGATGTCATCCTCGATCTCACCGCGACGCCGCGGCACACCGTGTCGCTCGGCGCCACGCCGTAGCTACGCGCGCATCACGCTCACCGGATCCACACGCGTGGCGCGCCGCGCCGGGATCCAGCTCGCCACCAGGGCCACGGTGATGAGCACCGCGATTACCGCCGAGAACGACAATGGGTCCGTCGCGCTCACGCCGTACAGGAACCCCTCCAGCAGACGTGTGAGGGCGAGCGCCGCCGCGGTCCCGACCACGATACCGGCGACGGCGAGCATTGCACCCTGGCGCAGCACCAGCCTCAAAACGTCGGAGCGCTGGGCGCCTAACGCGACACGGATGCCGATCTCCTGGCGCCGCTGCGTCACCGTGTAGGAGATCACCCCGTACACCCCGAGCGTGGCGAGCACGAGCGCCACCGCGCCGAAGACGCCAAGGAGGAGCAGCACGAATCTCCGGTCGGCTACCGAATCGGCGACGACCGTCTCGATCGTGCGAAAGCGGGGCGGAACGTCGGGGCGCAGGTCGCGCACGATGCGGCGGGCAGCGGTGGTAACCGACGCCACGTCGCCGTTGCCGTGCAGCACGATGTTCATCGTCGCCGTAGTCCGCGGCCGCTGGCGGAAGTTCGCATAGAACGTCGGACGCGGCTCCGCGGCGAGGCTTCTCTCTCGCACGTCGCCCACGATGCCGACGATCGTAAAGGGGCGCAGGTCGCCATCCATGTTCCCGAACTGGATGAACTTGCCGAGCGGGTCGCCGTTGGGCCACCGCGAATTCGCCAGCGAAGCGCTGATCACCGCGACGTGTGGCGCGTCGGGCGCATCACGATCATCGAACAGACGGCCGCGCACCAAGGGGATGCTCATGGCCCGGAAGTACCCGGCGCTGGCCACCCGGAACTCGGCCTCACCGGTGCGCGATGTGTCTTTCAGCAGACGTCCCAGGTCGGCCATCTCCAGCGGCTCGTCGGGACGGCTCAGGATCAGGAAGGTCCCGTCGCCCGTCTGGCCTTGGGAGAGGGGAAGACCGTTCACCCCTCCGACCTCGCTGACGCCAGGAATCATGCGCAGGCGATCGAACAGCGCTTCGTAGAACCGTGTGAGATCGCGCCGCCGCGCCTCGGTGCTCCCGGACGGCAGCGCCACATCGAGCACCAGCGCTCGCTCGGTACGATAGCCGGGATCGACGTCCATGAGCCGGAGGAAGCTACGCGCCAGCAAACCAGCACCAACGAGCAGCACCAGCGTCAACGCTACCTGGCCCAACACCAGGGCGCTCCGGACGCGGGTGGCCGAGCCGCCTGATTGCGTGCGCTGCGCCTGCGCCAGCGCGTCGCGAAGCTCGCCGCGTGTGCTGCGCACCGCCGTGAGGAGGCCCATCCCCGCCGCCGAGAGCACCGCCACTCCCAGCGCGAAGGCCAGCACTGTCCAGCTGACACCCACCTCACCGGCACGGGGCAGGTTGCCCGGCTCGAGCGCGAGCAGTGCGCGCACGCCGATGGTCGCCAACACCACACCGAGCGCACCACCGGCAAGGGAGAGGACCAGCGTCTCGACGAGGAACTGCCGTGCCAGCCGTCCGCGCCCGGCGCCTAACGCGAGCCGCAGCGCCAGCTCCCCCTGACGCGATGCGGCCCGCGCCAGCAGGAGGCTCACCACGTTCGCGCAGGCGATGAGGAGCAGTACCGCCGATGCGCCGAGCAGGATGAGCAGCGCCGGCCGTACGCGCCCCACCATCTGATCGCGCAACGGGATGACCGCCGCATCGACCATCCAGGTCTCATCACCGAGCTGCTGCTTGAGCGCGCGGGAGATGGCGCTCATGTCCTGTCGCGCCTGCGACAGCGTGACACCATCGCGCAGGCGACCGATCACCTGCCAGTTATGGGCGGTGCGGCTGGGCAGTGGCGCCTCCAGCTCGCGCGGAGCCCACAAGTCGACGTCCGCCGGGTAGTTCAGCGCGGGCGACATCACGCCGACGATGGTGAAGGGAGCGTTGCTGTAGGTGAGAGCGGCGCCCAGCACATCACGCCGCCCGCCCAGGTACCGTTGCCAGAAGCGGTAACTCACCACGACCGCCGGCGCTCCGCCTTCCACCTGCTCCTCGGGAAGAAACGTCCGTCCGAGCACCGGCTGAACACCGAGCGCGCGGAAGAAATCACGCGACACCACCGCCGCCCGCACCCGGAGCGGCTCCGTCGCGCCGGTGATGGAGACGATGCCGCGATGTCCGACCTGCGCCAGCGCGGCGAAGCTTCGAGTCTGTGCTTGCCAGTCGGCGAAGTTGGGGTCGGAGACCTGCGCCCGGTTGCCGTTCGCGTTCACCTGCCAGAGCTGCACGATGCGATCGGCATCGGGATAGGGCAGCGGCCTGAGCAGCACACCGTTCACCACGCTGAAGATCGCCGTGGTGGCGCCGATGCCGATCGCGAGGGCGGCGATGGCAATCGCCGCGAAGCCCGGCGTCCTGGCGAACGAGCGGAGTGCGTACCGCAGGTCCTGCAGCGTCGACTCGAGCAGCGCGCCTGTTCTCACGTCGCGGACCTCCTCCTTCACCGTGTCCATGCCGCCAAGCTCGATGAGCGCCGCGCGTCGAGCCTGGGCCGCCGGCATGCCCGCGCGCACCTTCTCGTGCGTGAGCAGCTCGATGTAGGTGCGCAGCTCCTCGTCGAGCTCACGCTCCACCTGCGGCCGCGCGACGAGGTTCCGCCACAGGCTGCGGCCGCGAGCGATGAGCGGCGACATGACCTACGTCGTCCTCAGCGCCACGGCGATCGCACCGGCAACCCGCTTCCACTCGCCGGTCTCGGCCTCGAGCTGCTTGCGGCCGGCGGGGGTGAGGCGGTAGTACCTGGCGCGGCGGTTGTTCTCCGACGTTCCCCAGGAGGAGGTGAGCCATCCGGCCTCCTCCATGCGATGCAATGCCGGGAACAGCGAGCCGGGGGTCACGCGGAACGCGCCGCGGGTGATCTGCTCCACGCGTCGCGCCACGCCAAGGCCGTGGAGCTCGCCGAGCGCCAGGGCCTTGAGGATGAGGAGGTCGAGCGTGCCCTTGACGAGGGTGCTCTGTGGTGGGGTCACGGGCCGGTCCTATCGGAATCCGATACGAGTATGCGGCTGCTCCTATCGAATGTCAATAGGAGCGTCCCGTATTCGTCGTAGCGATCCTGTTGGGCGGGAGCGCCGGCGGGTAGCTTTGTCACGTCGACTCAAACGGTAGCCCAGCATGTCGTTGCCGCCCGACACACGCCACGACCCCAGGCCCGCGGCGCTGGCGGGAACGCTCTGCACGCTCATCGGGACGCTCGTCCTCATCGGATGGGGGGCCGACATCGAGGTGTTCAAGCGTCTCGCGGCCGGCCACATCGTGATGATCCCCAATACCGCCGTGGGGTTCATCCTCATCGGGTTCTCGCTGCTGCTGCAGCATTCGGCCGGTCTCCACATCGCGGCACGGATCGCCGGAAAGATCGCCGCGGTCGCCGTGCTCGCGTTGGGGTTCGCCACGTTCCTCGAGCGGATCTTCGAGTGGGACTTCGGGATCGATCTGCTGCTCTTTGCGGACGAGGTGAGGAGCTATCCGTACCTGCCACCGGGACGGATGGCCACCAACTCCGCCGTCTCGTTCACGCTCGCCGGCATCGCGCTCCTCCTCCTGGACTACGAGACCGAGCGAGGCCGGCATCCGGCGCAGATCCTGGCGCTGACCGGCGTCGCCGTCGCGTCGCTCGCGCTCGTCGGCTACCTGTACGGCGCGCAGCCGCTGTACGCCATCGACCGTGCTGCCGGGATGGCGCTCTTGACGGCCTTGACGTTCTTCATCGCCCAGAGCGGCATCCTCTTCGCGCGGCCCAAGCGGGGTGGCGTGGCTGTGCTCACCGGCAGCGACGCGGGCGGGTACTTCGCGCGGCGCCTGTTGCCGGCGACGGTGCTGGTGCCGCTCATCCTCGGCTGGCTCTGGATCCAGGCGCGCCACGCCCGAGCGTTCGGGTTGGAGGGCGGCGTGGCGGCGTTCGTGGTCGTGGTCTCGGCCATCCTGGTCGCCTTCGTGCTGCACAGCGCGTGGGCGGTGCGCATCGCGGACCGCGCTCGTCAGGCGGTGCTCGAGCAGGAAGCGGCGGCGCGTCGCGAGGCGGTGCAGGCACGACAGGTAGCCGATGCGGCGAGCCGGGCGAAAAGCGACTTCCTGGCCACGATGTCGCACGAGCTGCGTACGCCCCTCAATGCCATCATCGGCTACAACAGTCTGCTCATGGACGGCGTGCCGGAGCCGGTGACCGAGCGACAGCGCCAGCAGCTGGGCCGTGTGTCGGCGGCCGCGCGACACCTGCTCATGCTGATCGATGAGGTTCTCACGCTGTCGCGCCTCGACGTCGGTAAGGAGTCCGTGTCCATCACCCCGATCCGCGTGCGCGATGCCCTCGATGAAGCCGCGGTGATGATCGAGCCGCTCGCACGGGACAAGGGGCTTCGATTCGACGTGGAGCCGCCGGCCGACGAGATCGCCATCGAGACGGACGTCGGTAAGCTCCGGCAGGCACTCGTGAATCTGCTCACGAATGCGCTCAAGTTCACCGACGAGGGGAGCGTCGTCCTGAGCGCGCGGCCCGACGGCGACGCGGTCTGCTTCGAGGTGCGCGATTCCGGCATCGGCATCGCACCCGAGCACCTCGACCGCATCTTCGATTCGTTCTGGCAGGTCAAGCAGAGCACCACGCGCATCGTCGGCGGCGCCGGCCTGGGACTGAGTGTCACGCGTCGCATCGCGGAGGCGCTCGGCGGCGACGTGCGCGTCGACAGCGTGCTCGGGAAGGGGAGCGTGTTCACGCTCCGGTTGCCGCGGCAGTGGAACGGGCGCGGCCGCGACGTGGTCGAGAGCGCCGCGACGAACATCGAGTAGGCCGCGTCGAGGCGTGGTTGGCGGCGGTGTGCCGCGCGCGTTAGACGCGCTTTGGTGATGACGCCAGTGTGAACGTGTACATCACGCAGTCCTCGAGCTCGAGCGCGCCCTCCACGGAGGCGTAGAGTCTGTTGGCGGCCTCGTTCCCGCGATCCGTGAGCACCCACGCCTGATCGCATCCGTGGCGCCGGCCCAGATCGAGAATGGCCCCCATCATCGCCCTGCCGATCCCGCGGCCGCGATGCGTCGCCGCGACGCCCACCTCGTTGATCCACAGCTCCGGCCGCATCTTGTCTGGATGATGATAGTGGACGGCCGAGATGAACCCGACGACGATGGCGTCATCCAGGGCGACCACGATGTGGTGCGATGGATCGGCCAGAAAGTTCCTCGTCGCCTCCATGTCCACATCATCATCGAACACCTCTCGCGGCGGCGCCGTGGCCAGGATGGCCTCGTCGCCGGGCGAGAGCTCCCGGATCTCGATCTGCTCTCCACTCATCGTGGCACCCGCTTCGACATGTAGATGTCGGGACGTCCAGGTCCGTTCGCGTCGGGCATGACGCCGGTGACCACGTAGCCGAGCTGCTGGTAGAAGAGAAACGGGTGGCCGCGCCCGAGGTCGCGCAGCTCGGCGAGGTGTCGTGGCACATCCTCGTACAGATCCACGTTCGAGAGCGAGGTCATCCCCGAGTCATCGTCGGTGCCGAGCGTGATCGTGAGACCGCCACGGCGGCTCACCTCGCGCTCGAGCGCGTGGACCAGGGCGCGCCCCACCCCTCGCCGCCGGCAGTCCTGCCTGACGACCATGGGGTGCAGCTCCCACACCCGTCCATCGTACTCGGGCAAGGCGCCGATCCAGCCGAGGAGAACGTCGCCCACCACCGCGCCGCGCGCGAACCCTTCGGCGATGACCCGCGCCACCTCGTCGCGTGCCGACCCCACGCTCTTCCAACCGCTGGGCTCGACGAAGCCTTCCACGAGCAGGACGGCAGCCTGCTCCAGGATCGGCGCCGGTTGGCCGGCGAGGTCGACGATCTCCACGCCTGCCTAGCGCTTTCGCGACTTGCGCTTCGCCGGAGTCCCGGCGGGCGACAGGACGTACTTGTCGAACAGGTCGTCCAGCTCCCGCGCGAGGTCGGCGCACAGCCCCTCGTGGATGGGCGAGCTCTGGATGACGTCGGACCGAGGCGACGTGAGCCAGTGGAAGCGCTCCGACGGCGGCGTGAGCGCCACCGGACCGGCGCTCGCGTCGCCCTCACAGATGGCGCGACAGGCCAGCAGATAGCGCGACAGCAGCTCGACGTCGGTATCGGGGACGCGCTCGCGCAGCCTGGCGGGCTCGGTAAGGGCGCGCATGCCGATGAACTCCTGCGTGCGCGCGTGTATTA
Source organism: Gemmatimonadaceae bacterium (assembly GCA_035249955.1). Lineage (GTDB taxonomy): Bacteria > Gemmatimonadota > Gemmatimonadetes > Gemmatimonadales > Gemmatimonadaceae > DATFFQ01. Next base: position 2,572 of record DATFFQ010000023.1, on the reverse strand, counting down.
CGACCCCGACCGGCACGAACGCGCCGATGTGCGGGTGCGGTACGGCGCGCAGCACGGCGAAGTCGTACGCGATCCAGCCATCGTCGGGCGGGCGCGTGTGCGCCTGGCGTGCGGTCATCGACGGGCCATTAGGCGTCGCGGTGGGGTGCGTCGCAGCTGCTCGCGTGCCTCCTCGGCCGCGGCGATGAAGGTGCGTGGCGCGCGGAGACGCGTGATGAGGTAGTCGAGGTAGCGCTGCCGTGCCTCGACGGCGCTCGCGAACTCCACCGGGCGCACCGGGTCGAGGAGCAATGCCTCCGGTACCTGCTCGAGAATCGCCTGCAGCAGCTCGGCCGTGAAGATCGTCGCGAGCTCGGCGTCCATCGACCGCAGGTCACCACTGCGCTCCAGGAGGACGTGCTCCCTGATGCGCGGAAAGGGTGCGCGCCCGTTCGTCTCGTCCACGGTCTGCCAGTTGTGGTGGGCGTAGAGCGCCGAGCCGTGATCGATGAGCCAGGGGCGTCGCTCCCAGATGAGCAGGTTGGGATTGCGGTGCGTACGGTCGGGGTTGGTGACCAGCGCGTCGAGCCACACCAGGCGGGTGGCGAAGTCGGTGGAGACGAGATCGCCGGCGGCGGTGACGTCGAAGTTGAAGGCACCATCCAGGTAGCGGAGCCCGACGTTCACGCCATGGCTGGCGCGCAGGATGTCCTGGATCTCCGGGTCGGGCTCGCCGCGGCCGAAGGGAGGTGGCACGTGGATGAGGGCGAGCTCCGGCGTCGTGAGCCCCGCTTCGCGCGCCAGCAATCCGACGATCAGCTCGGCGATGAGCGCCTTCGCTCCCTGTCCCGCGCCGCGGAATTTGACAACGAACAATCCGCCACCGTCGGTGTCGACCACGGCGGGGAGCGACCCTCCCTCGCGCAGCGGCTGGAGGTATCGCGTGGCGGTGTAGGTGGGCAGCTCGATCAGTGCGCGCTCGCGTGCCGGTCGTCAAACGTAAGCTGCTCGATGAGCTCGCGGCACTCGGCGAACACCGTGGGTAGGTTGCGGTCTTCGTTCAGGATCCCGACGAGACGAGTGGCGTCGAGCAGCCGCGCAGTCCGCCACCAGTCGTCGGGAAGGGTGCCGCCTGCCTCGCGGTACGCATCGGCGAAGTGGTCGCGAAAGTCCGGCGAGTACCGGTGGTGATACCGGAAGAGACTCCCCACGTCCCACATCGGCGATCCGGTCGCCGCGTACTCCCAGTCGAGCACGCCGCTGATCGCCCAGCCGCCGGTGTCGGCTTGCCTAACGAGTATGTTCCGTCCGCCGAAGTCGCTGTGGACGAGGCCTTGCCTCTCGTCCAGCGCGAGCAGGCGCTCAGTTTCGTCGTGCAGAAGGCGGGCGAATGCGTCGGCCAATGCCTCATCGAGTCGAGAACGGGCGAGACCCGAGCGAAGCTGCCCATCGGCGGTTTGCAGCCGGTCGGCAATTCGTATCGAGCGATCAACGGTGGGTGGGGTAGCAGTCGCCGCAATTTGCGCGAGCAGCTCGCCGAGCGGTGCCGCGAGGGTGAGCAGGTCGTCGCCAGAATGATGCTGCCGGAACTGATTGAGGGTCGCTCCCTCGATCCACACGTGGACAGCATATGGCTGCGCACAGCGGGTACCGCTCGCGTCAGCGAGGAGGACGTGTGGGACGGCGAGCGTCGGTTGCAATGAGGACAGGACCCGCACCTCGCGCTGGAAGGCGGCGACGTCGCCCGCGTGGATTCGAACGCCATAGGTCGCTTCCGGTTCCCGCACCGTAACTCGATACACGGTGTTCACGAAACCGCCTGTTGCCGGCACGACATCCACCAGCTCTCCCCTAAGATTCATAGGTGAGAGCATCGCGCGGACAGTCGCGATGTCGAGATCGATCAGGGGATGAACGCGAGGCTCAGGGCCAACCATCGTCATGCGCTTAACGATGGTGCGACCGCGCCATACGCACCACTGTCAGTCTGCTCCCTCGAACGCCAGGGGATCAACCACAGGAGACACGGAGCACACGCAGACTTGAGAGAGGGACTCCGAGATGGGTCAGCGCTACTCGCGCAACGAGCCGGGCTCACCACAGAGGCACAGAGGGCACAGAGGATTCACAGAGGGCTCATGGTGTGGGCAGATTCCTCGCGCCACGAGCCTTGGCTCACCACGGAGACACAGAGAGCACAGAGGCTTCACAGAGGGATTCGGATCGGGGCGAGTCCACCCCGCCACGAGCAGCTTGAACCACGGAGACACAAAGACACAGAGGAACCCGAGGAGGAGAGGAGCTCTCCCCTGGGGGTCCTCTGTGTCTCAGTGCCTCTGTGCCTCTGTGGTAAACAACTGCTCGTGGCGCGATGAAGCTCCGTGCGACGAAGGACCCTCTGTGAATCCTCTGTGCCCTCTGTGCCTCTGTGGTGAGCCGGACAGGGGCTCGTTGCGCGAGAAGCGCTGACCCATCACGGAGTCCCTCTCTCAAGTCTGCGTGTGCTCCGTGTCTCCTGTGGTTGATCCCCTGGCGTTCGAGGGAGCAGACTGACAGTGGTGCGTATGGCGCGGTCGCACCATCGTTAAGCGCA
>DATFFQ010000022.1:0-8023 GCA_035249955.1 Gemmatimonadaceae bacterium | reverse complement strand
CGTCGAGTACTTGAGGTCGACTCCCTGCGCGCTCATCGACTCGACCGTCACGATCGGCTCGTAGTCCCCCTCCGGCTCGCTCACCGCGCCGACCACGGTGAGGCCGGTACAGAGCGGAATCGTCATCTGCCCGAGCGCTGGAACGGGCACGGCTGCGTGCGTCACCGCTTGCAGCAGCGCAGTCAGCCCAGCGGCAATGAGCCCGGAAGACGCGTGGTGCCCCGCGCTACTCCTGCGCATCGGGTACCGCGAACCGGAATTGGCCGTCGTCTAGCGCAGGATTCACTTGTGGCTCGATGACGATCGTAAGCCGCGAGATGGAGCCCCTCGGGTAGCCCTTCGGCGTGTCCTCGAAAACCTTGCGCACGAGGAGCGTCCGGGCATCCAGCCAGATCGCGATCGGCCGCACGTTGGTCACCTGCCCACTGGGGTACACGGATTGGGCGACGCCCACCAGCTTGTGGCAGGGGTGCCCACCCACGTTATCGGTCCCGGCCACCGAGACCTCCGCGATTTCCTGGAGGGTGCCGGTAAGGCCAGCCTGCGGGAACAGCAGCGACGGGATCAGGCTGATCGTTCCGCTGGTTACGTAGGCTGCAGCCGCGAGCGGTGCTATCTGGCTCACCTGTCCAGCGGGAAATGTCTCGTGGGTTCGCTGTCTCTCGTCCCATTTCTCGAGGTCAGGACCCAGCTTCCACAGCACGAGCCGCCCGGGCAGCGGAATCTTCAGACCCGCGCTCACCATCTCGCCGGGGCCGAACTCGAAGTAGAAGTCGGCCGGCTTCCGGAAGCGGGTCCTGAACGTGTGCCGATCGAGAGTCGCGCCCTCTACCGTTACCGTACCGGAGTCCGTATAGGATTGCAGCGCGGCGTAAGCAGCGCGGCTTCTCGCGAGCAGGTCTTCGGCAGCGCGAGCTGGCGCCGGCGGCGTCGGAGTCACTGGCGTGACCCACGCCGAGACGATCAGTGCCGGTACCAGAACGAATGTCCTACGCATGTCACACCTCATGACGGGTGGCGATGCGGTTCGTGGTGCCTCGTGCGGATCACGGTTACTTCCCACGCAGGATGCCGCCGAACCCCAGCTCGAGCAGCTCCCTGGCGAAATCCCGATCGGACCCGGCATTGGCGGCTTGGCGTGCCTCGATCCGCGCGTGCGTCAGGTCCTCCATTGCATTGGCCAACTCCCGACTGCGCACTTCCCTGAGCTGTTCCAGCTCGCGCAGCATGGCGCGATTCGGAGTCGGTGATCGGCGGTATTTGTCCCATAGATCCATGGCCTGCAGGTGCCGGCGCATGGCTTCTCTATGGGCAACCTCCGCCTCGCGGAGGAATTGCGGCGGGGCGGCTCGCTGCAGCTTCGCGAGCTGACGGAGCTTCAGGATGATCGGGAGAGTGGCCAGCACGCCGGACATCATCGCACCGATCAGGCACTGTTCGTCGTTCTCCTGAAATACCGTCGCCGCATCCTGGTACTGCACCGCTCCGATCTCCGCCCAGACGCCCCGCGCTTGCAGCTCCGCGACGCCGCGACGAATGGCGTTGATGCCTTGCGCGAGACCTGTACACAGCACGTAGTCGAACGCGAAGCTATTAGCGCCCTCCATCAGGGCGGACCCGATGAGGCGAGCATACTCCTGGCACTGCCCCCAGCCGTTGCCGGCTACCCCTCGCGCCACACCGGTAGCCGGGTCGATGCGCCACCACCCGATGAAGTGCTCGTGTCCGCTGGCCATCGGTGCCCTCGGAGCGATCACGACGAACCCCGCGCCGAGGTCCTGCGCGATGCGGGTGCGGGCGTCGGCTGGAAGCTGGAGCGCTCCGGCATCCGACTGCCGCGCCGGCCTCAGCGTCGCCCAGTCGCGTCCCGTCATGTACGACTCGCCCGCGTTGAGCACGGTAGCGCCCTGCCACCACAGTGCCTCGGCGTTCGTGTCGAGCACGCCTTGCCGCAGGCGAACCTCGAACGCATCCGGTTCGGCGAGCGACACACCCATCTCGCCCGCAGCAACGTCGATCGCGCCGCGGATCCCGAACGCCTCGCCGCTCACGGCCGGGTGCCGATGGCGAGTGAGCAGTCCCAGTCGGTCGACGTACACGCGGTCGCCCACCGGACTCCACGCCAGCCGCGCCGCCGCGAGCGAGTAGAGCACGCTCACCGGAGGGGCCGCCTGCGCCAGGAGGGAATCCGGGTCCGGTAGGTGCGCGGAGTCGGCTGCTGCGATCGAACGGAGCAGCTTCCCATTCGCGACGACCCCCCGCGCCGTCAGATGGGTGACATATTCGGGCGCCATCCCTGCGCTGACGGGCAGGATCTCCGTCCGGATCATGAGGGCCAGACTTCTCGTTAGGCGCCGAGCCTCATCAAGCGCGAGCGTTGCCGGCGCACCGGCGGATCGCGCGGCGGGACCGATGAGATCGAACACCGCGCGGCGGATGACGCGCGGAGCCTCACCTGGCGCCCGCAGCTCATACTCGATCCAGGCCGCGGTCATCTCGCGCCTGCGAGGCGCGTTCGCCTGCCCTGCGCTGGGAGGTCGCAAGGCAGTGGCCATTCCCGCGCCCAGGGCGCCAAGTGGACCTCCGCCGGTGGGCTCAGGGACAGTGCCGTCGTCGCGAAGGGCCGCCTGCGCGACTTGGTCGCCGCCGACGATGAGGGCGATGCCCCACTCGCGCTGTTCCAGCGCGACGCCGCGAAGGCCTAGCTTCGACCTGGGGTCCGGGTGGATATGCGCAGGCCACTCTTCGGGCCAGAATTGCAGAACGATGGGTTGCCCGTAGAGTTCCGACGGCCTCAACACGTGCTGCAGCACGGGTCGCTCCGCCAGGGCACCGCCCGCCCACTGCTCGGCGACTACGCGCACCACGAGATCATGCTCGAGTGCGGGCGCGAGGTCGTTTGGCGCCATGGTCTCGGAGGGCTGCAGCACCGTACCCACCGAGTCGGCCGACGGCGCCAACAGATCGAGGTCGATCCACCGCTCCCCTTCCAGGCGCTGCACCCACCAGTGATCCTGCAGCGCACCCACCGCCCGCTCGAATCGTGCAATCCAGTCGGCGCGAGGATCCGGTGGCGCGACTTCCTTCAGCAAGCGTTCGCTCTGCTTGGCCACTCTCTCACCGAGCTCCGAGTACAAACGGGTCGCGGCGTGCTCCTGCGCCTCCAGCGATCGCCCGATCGCATCGGCATCCAGGTGGTAGCTGGCCGCGACGGTCCGCACGTCTCCTGTGGACGCGTTTTCCGGTTGGCTCGAGCCAGCGCCAGCGTTGGAGCCGGTCGATAGCAGGTCGGGAAGCAGCGCCACCGCTCGATCCCGGGCGAGCTCGCCGCGCGCCAGGCGAACGGACTGGCCAGCTCCTTCCAGGAGCGCGGCGAGCAGCAGCGCGCGGTCGAGGCTGTTGCCCTGCCGATCCAGCAGCACCCCAACGGGCCCGCGCAGCCGACCGCGGTACGGCACCCAACTCGTGCTGTCGCGGACCCAGGCGAAGAGCCGATCTGGCGCGCGTCCCACCGTGCCCACGACGTAGCTCGGATCCCAGCGGTCGCGAGGCGTGGCGCTGTCAGCTTCCTCGATCGCGCGGAGGCTGTTGTCGAGCGTCGCGAGCCGCACCGCCCTGGGACCTCGCGCTGCGCTCGCGCCCGTCGTTGTCGTTAGGCTTACTTGCGGGTCGCCGCGCTCCGGTCTTGCCGCCAGGACCAGCGCGAGGGCGGCGGCGAGCGTGCCGGCGATGACGAGCACCGATGCCCGGCGCCGGTCGAGCGGACGCCTCGCGTGCTCCCCGCGAGAGTCGGTTTTCATCAGTCCTGGCTGAGGCGCTGAATCTCCGCCTGGTTCGCCCTCACGAGCTCCACGTTCTCGGGCGGTACGTGCGCGGGCGGGCCGGTCTGCGGTCTGCCGAGCGATTTGTACATCTCCTGTTCGGCGAGGAAGCGGGTCGCCCAGTAGAGCGACAGGGTGGCCGTGGCGAACTCGCGCGGAGAGAGACCACTGGCGGCCACCGCTTGTTTGGCCGAGGCATAGCGGGCAAAGACGGCCATCAACTGGTCGATGCTCATCGCCGGATCGCTCGTCGCGCGCCCGACTGCCTCCGCGTCGGGACCGCGCTCGATTGCGTTGCCGGCAGCGACCACTTTGCGAATGGTGGGCATCGTGAGCCGATAGCCGCCTAGCGCCTTCAGGGTCGCTGGTCCCTGCGCGCCCGCGGGCAATGCAGACGCCGCGAGTGCGAGCAGTGAGAGGCCCACGCCACCGATGATGCGGCGTCGAGTGACAGTCGAGCGCATGCTCTCCTCCACGTTCGTGTCGGGAATCCGTTGCATCGCGGGCGCTCCACTCGCGCCCAGGTGTGAACGCACGAAATCCGTGGGAGACGGCTCACGCGGGTCATTGATGAGTGACGGGACGGGCGATACCGAAGGCCACGAAAGCCCCGGCGGCGTGACTCGACCGCTGGTCGCGTGTGGCGCTGGCGACCGGTAAGCCCTGGCCTACGAGGAGCTGCACCGCCTTGCGGCGAGGTGCCGCGGCGGGAGAGATCGAGCTACACCCTGCAGCGTACGCGGGGTCTCAGATGATCGACCAGAGATCTCGTTCCTTCGACACCCTGCGCATCAGCTCCTGGTTCTCCAGCTCGACCCCCGTCGCCGGTGGGTAGCCGTACTTCTTCTTCTCCTCCTCGGTCTCGAGCATCTCCTCGGCGCGCAGGCGATCCTGGGCGATGAAGTAGGCGTCGGTTGCGGCGGTGAAGACCGTGGGAGTGAGGCCCGCACGCTGGATCGCGGTCTCGAGTGCCGGAGTGCGCTCGATGAGTGCCGTTTTCCCTTGGCGAGCCTCGAGCACCAGGTCGTGGATCAGCTTCGTGCCCTGCCGCCACTTCTCGGCGTCGTGGCCGGCTTGCAGAAAGGGCGGGCCCTGCGGGTTCCACTCGTTCATGATCGTCGAAATCTTGACGATCATGTCCTCGGTGAGACGATACGGCTCGCGCCGCGCGGACGCGCGAGTTTGTGCCTCGGCATGCGACGCGAGAAGCGGGGTGAGCAGGGCGACAGCGATCAGGCACCGCCGCGCGGTGCGAGTCGCTGCCGAGCGAGTTGACATGGCGATCCCTCCGGCGTGAGCGAAAGAGCGGTGCCAGGGTGCGGAGCCTATGTCGCGAAAGCTCCGTGGGTGCTCCGTGGCGTCACTGGTAACGCACGCTTCCCGGCCTCAATGGCTCACCGGCGGTTCACCGGGTGAAGTAGGTCCCCGTTTCTTGCACGTCGCTCACGACCTCAGGAATCTGACGATCGCGTCCACGAGCTCGGGGTGCAGCGGCAGCTCCGGGTTGGAGTACGACGGCAGCTGCTGGGTCGGCTCGCGCACCTGCTTGAGCACGTGGTTCATCCCGTCCACCACCTCGAGCGTCGCACGGCGGTTCCCCTTCGCGAGGCGCTCGGCGTCGGAAACGGCGATCTGCACGTCCGTCGTCCCCTGCACCACGAGCACCGGCACCGTCAACTTCGCCACCTCGGCCGCGGGATCGATGGGCAGCCACGAGATCATGTACGGCTGCACGCTCGGCCGGAACAGCATCATCAGAGGCTGCGGGACTTCCGCCACCGTACGCCCCGCCTCCAGCTCGCCGAGTATTCGCTGCGTGTCGGCGAGCAGATTGGGCGGGAGGTTGCCCGCGAGCTGCTCGCGTAGCACGACCCCCGCGCTCCGCCCCGCGCCGGCCAGCGAGATCACCCGGTCCACCGTCGCGCGCTGCGCGGCCATGATCCCGATCAGCGAGCCTTCGCTGTGACCGACGACCATCCGGCGCGAGAAGCGCGCATCGTTGCCCATCCACTCGAGCCAGGCGACCGCGTCGTCCACGAAGTTCGTGAACCGCAGATCGGCCTCGTTTCCGGGCATTCCTGCGCTGGCGCCGATGCCGCGCTTGTCGTAGCGCACCGACGCGACGCCGTGCGCCGCCAGCGACTCGGCGATCATCTTCAGACTGTTGTTCTTCCCCGGCAACATCGCCGAGTTGCCATCGCGGTCTGTGGGGCCGGAGCCCGAGATGATGAGCGCAACGGGAACCTTCGACGGCGCATCCTTTGGGAGGAGCAGCGTACCGTACAGCGTCCCCGACTTCGTCTCGAGCTGCACCGGAGCCTCCTGCGCGCGCACCGCGCCGGCCGAGGCCGCAGCCAGGGCAGCGGCCAACAAGATCGATCGTGTCATCATTCCTCTCATTCCCGAGTGTCCTCGAGCACCACCGCGGTGCCGTAGCACAGGATCTCCGCCGCGGCGGCCATGATCATCGAGGTCGAGAAGCGCATGGCGATGATCGCGTTTCCGCCGAGCCGCTCCGCTTCCTCGACCATGCGGTCGATCGACTGCTCGCATGACTCGGCGAGCAGCTTCGTGTACTCGATGATCTCGCCCCCCGCGACGTTGCGCAGCAGCGCGGTGATGTCCCTGCCGATGTGGCGCGCCCGTACCACGTTCCCCCGCACCAGACCGAGCACCCTCACGATGCGCTTCCCCGGCACGCTGTCTGTCGTCGTCACGATCATCGCTCGATGTCCTTGTATGGGGAGTCGCGCCACTCGCGGAGCTGCTCGTATCCCACGGCGACGGCGATGAGTGCGACACCGATCCCGACCGCCGTCGTCGCCAGCCACGCCGGCGTCAGCGATCGGGAGCGGAACCACTCGACGAGCGCGAGCGCCACCCAGATGGCGACGCCGCTGCTCACCAGCAGCCAGCCGATGGGCTGGGTGATGCGGCGGTGCACCTGATGCCAGATGCCGCGCTGCGCCGTGGTCGATTGCACTCCCTGGGACATCGCCTCTCCCATCGCCTTGATGAGCGCCAGCTCGCGGGCGCACTCGGTGCAGTGCGCCAGATGCGCTTCGACGCGCTCCTCCTCCGCGGCCGTCAGCTCGCCGTCGGCGTAGGCGCTGATCGCCTCGCGCGGGTGCTCGCGGTACTCGTACACTCGTGTCATCGTGCGCTCCCTCCCTCCGCGGCGGTCACTCCCTGCTCGAGCAGCGCGCGCCGCAGCGCCGCCCGCGCATGGAAGAGTCGACTCGCCACGGTACCCGCCGAGATCTTCAACGACTCGGCGATCTGCGCGTAGCTCAGCCCGTCCATCTCCTTGAGCACCAGCACCTCGCGGTGCGCGACCGGCAGCACGCGCAGCGCGCGCTGGACACCCGCCGCGAGCTGGTCGCGCTCGAGCTGCGCCGTGCCGATGGGCTCCACCCAGGCGTGCTCCGCGACGCGGTCGTCGGTGAGCGACTCGCGATTACGCCGCCCGTACGCGCGCAGCCGGTCGAGGCAGAGGTTCCGAAGGATCGTCCGGAACCAGGGTCCGAAGGTGCTCCCGTCGATGAGGAGTCCGGCGCGAATACCGCGGTAGGCGCGAACGAAGGCGTCCTGCACGGCGTCGGCCGCGTCATCGTCATCCAGCAGCAGCGCCTCGGCGATGGCGAGCGCCTCGCCCTGGTATCTCAGGACGAGCGGCTCGAACGCGCCCGACCGGCCGCGCCGGCACTGCTCGATGAGGCCCCACTCCGATTGGTCGCTCACAATCTCTTAACGAGCGGGGCCGCCGATTTCTTCACACGAGCGTAGCCGGCGACCGCCCACTCAGGCCGGCATCGGCCTGGGCTCCCACAGCTCCAGCTTGCGGCCCTCCGGGTCCATGATGTGGGCGAAGCGCCCGTTCGGCTGGTCGTCGAAGGTCTTGATCGGTTGCACGCCGTGCTCGGCGCATCGAGCGAGCGCGCCATCCAGGTCGTCCACCATCAGGTTGATCATGAATTCCTTGGTCGACGGCTGAAAGTAGGTCGTGTCCGTATTGAAGGGCGAGAAGACCGTGCCTGCACCGGGATGTCCCGCAGCAATCTCGGGCTGGAAAACCACGCCGCCCCAATCCTCGAATGCCAGTCCCAGGACGCGGCTGTACCACTCTCGCATTGCCGCTCCGTCGCTGCTCTTGAAGAACACCCCTCCGATGCCGAGCACCTGCGCCATTCGTGCCTCCTGGA
>DATFFQ010000021.1:0-18431 GCA_035249955.1 Gemmatimonadaceae bacterium | reverse complement strand
GCCGGCCGCTTCGCCGAGCTGCTGGCGCTCGAGCGCTCGCTCGCCGAACAGGCGGAGCAGCTCGCCGCCGTCGGGGAGCGGGTAACGGACGCGATGCTTCGCCGGTACGACCGAGATCTGGAGCGGTTCGAGCGCGAGGGTGGCTATACCTTCGCGCCGCGTGTGGATGCGGTGCTGCACGGGTTGGGCTTCGATCCGGTCGAGGCGAGATCGCGTCCGCTCGACGCATTGAGCGGAGGCGAGCGCGGCCGTCTCGGGTTGGCACGACAGCTCGTCGCGCCTGCCGATGTGCTGTTGCTGGACGAGCCGACCAACCATCTGGACCTCGACACCACCCAATGGCTGGAGCAGCACCTGCGCGCGACCGACGAGACGGTGCTGGTCATCAGTCACGACCGCGTGTTCCTGGAGAGCGTGGTGGATCACGTGCTCCACTTCGAGGCCGACACGGCGACGCCGTACGTGGGGAACTACTCCGCGTTCGTCAGGCAGCGGGAGGAGCGCCGGCTGGCGCAGGCGCGCGCGTTCATCCAGCAGCGCAAGGTCGTAGCGAAGGAGGAGGACTACATTCGCCGGAACATCGCCGGCCAGAACAGTGCGCAGGCGAAAGGGCGCCGCAAGCGGCTGGAGCGGCTGCCGCGTCTCAGTCCGCCGCCGAGTGCGGAGGACACGATAGCGCTGCAGCTGACGACGGGCGAACGCGGGGGCGATCAGGTGGTCGTGGCCGAGGACGTGGAGCTCGCCGTTGGCGGCCGCATCCTGCTCCGCGAGCTTTCGGCGCGTTTGGCGCGCGGCGACGTGGTCGGTCTCGTCGGACCGAATGGTGCCGGGAAGTCGACGCTGCTACGGGCTCTGGTGGGCGAGCATCCATTGGAGCGTGGCCGGCTCGACATCGGTGCGTCGATCACGCCCGCGTACTACCGCCAGGACCTCACGCAGGTGCCTAACGACCAAACACTCTACGACATCATCGGCGACCTCCGCCCCATGTGGGGGCGTGGCCCCATCCAGAGTCACCTGGCGCGGTTTGGTTTCGTGGGTGACTCGGTGCAGCGCACGGCGGCGACGCTGTCCGGAGGCGAACGCGCCCGGGTTGCGCTGGCGATGATCATGCTGGCTCGGGCGAATCTGCTCCTGCTCGATGAGCCCACCAATCATCTCGACGTCGAATCGATCGAGGCGCTCGAGGATGCGGTGGAGAGTTATGGCGGAACGGTCATCCTGGTGAGTCACGACCGGGCGCTGCTCAGGGCGCTGACGTCGCGGGTGTGGGTGCTCCACGACGGGCGCATCACCGATTTTGCCGGGAGCTTCGGCGAGTGGGAGGCGGTGAGCGTGGAGCGCGCGCATGCAGCAGCGGTCGCGGCCTCCGAGGAGGAAGAGCTGCGCCGTGTGCGCGAACGGCAGAAGACGAGGAAGGGGACCGACCGGCAGCGGGGTGACCAAGCGGTGCGCGCCGTGGCGCTCGCGGAGCTGGAAGCGGCCGAGGCGGAGGTGACGCGCATGGAGTCGCGGGTGGCCGCGCTCACCGCCGCGCTCGAGGACCCCGCGCTCTATACCACGCCGGAGGGTGGGAAGCGCGCCGTGTTGCTCGGCGGCGAGCTGGAGGACGCGCGCCGGGAGCTCGAAGCGGCCTTTGCGCGATGGGAGCGCGCGGTGGAGGCAGCCGACCGCGCGACGAGCAGGACCGGGTAATTTAGTAGCTAACTGCTACTTAATTGATCTTTGCTGCCGGGCGAACGCACCGGCCGAGAGCAGGTGCGTGCTCGATGAGATGGGCGGCCAGCGAAGCGGCCGCCACCGCGTTCCCCTGTGCCGATGCATGACCATCGTGCGGCAACAGGTAGAGCGACTCCGCCGGCAAGCGCGTCGCCGCAAGCACGGGCGTCAGATCGATGGCGTTGATGCCTAACGTCCGTGCCCCCCGTACCGCCCAGGCGGCATCCTCCTGCCGCGTGGAGTCGGCAATAGTGGTGTGCATGGGGAAGCTGGCAAACACGAAGTCGCTCTCGAACCGCGCGAGCGAATCGCGCACGGTGTGCAGCGCTTCGAGGTAGGCGCTCCGGAGCATGGCCCGCGGGTCGTCCTTGGCGTCTGACGAGTCAGCCGCGGAGTCCCCGTCTGTCCACCCCGGACCCGGTGCCGTTGGAGCGGCTGGTGTGCGTGCCGGGGTAGCCTCCACGGCCGGGGCAACGGCGGCTTGCGTCTGGCGCGCGCGAAGGCGGGCCCGGACCTCGAGCGCCAGATTCCAGAGCGCGGTGCGCCGGAGCATGGGGTACGCGACCGACAGCGGGAAACGCGACTTCGCCGCGCGGTTCGCCGCCAGCCCCTCCCAGTACGAGTCCTCCGCCATCTGCGTCTCATCGTTCTCCGTGAAGAGCAGCACGATCACGTCGGGCTCGAGCGGGAGCGCTCGGCGGATCATCTCGAGCTCGTCCAGGACGGCGGCACCAGGGAGGCCGGCGTTGATCACGCGTACCTGCGGACAGGAGCCGCGCAGCGCGCGCTCCAGGTAAGCGGGGATGGTCTGCCAATCGTGGACGCCATCGCCGTAGGTGAACGAGTCGCCGGCCATGACGACGCGCAGCTCACCGGGTGGCTTCCGGCGCGGGAAGTGGGCTCCGCGAAAGCCAAGGCTGTCGATCGAAACCCGGTGTGGCAGCTCGGGGAGTCTGTTGTCGACGAGCCGCTGATTGGGGGCGAAAATGCCGGGAATACGCTCGAACTGCCGGGCGTTCACCGTCACCACGCTGGATGTCGGCGCGAGGTCGAGCAGGCGGAGCAGCGCTTCTGCGGCGAGCAGCGCGACGGCCAGGGCCGCCGCCACGATCAGCAGTCTCGTGAACACGGAGCGCATTTCACGTCCTCAGCCAAGAACGACGGGGTACAGCACCGCCACCGCGGTGATGACGAGCACGATGGCGATCGCGTCAAGCACGATCCCCGCTCTGGCCATCTCTCTGACGGTGACGAATCCCGAGCCCATGACGATGGTATTGGGCGGCGTTGCCACGGGCAGGGCGAAGCCGGTCGATGCCGCGAGCGCCGCCACGAGCATCAGCGGGAGCGGGGCGGTATCGATCGCCTGTGCCAGCGAGGCGGCAATGGGCATGGCCATCGTCGCCACCGCGGTGTTGGAGGCGAGCTCACTCAGCAGAAGCACAATGGTGGCGAGCCCGGCGTAGAGCAACAGCGTGGGGTATCCACTCAGCCCGGTCATGAGATTGCCGAGCCATCCAGCAAGCCCGGTGGATTCCATGGCTGCGGCAAGCGACAAGCCACCACCGAAGAGGAGGAGGACTTCCCACGGTATCGTGCGCGCCTCCCGCCAGGTGAGGAGCGGCCGGCGTTCGCCCTCGGTCGTACGGCCGACGAGGACGAAGAGGAGGAGCGCACCGGTGATGCCAACCGACGCGTCGGTGACGCCCGGGAAGAGGTCGACGAGACCGGGGATCACGAAGCCGCCAAAATCCTTGCGCTCCCGAAAGAGCCAGGCGAGCGCGGTGAGCGTGAACACGCCGACTGTGAGCGCTTCGCCGCCGCCCAGCCGTCCCAACGCTGCACGCCGTTCGGCGAGTGCACGATGCGCATCGGTGCCCAGCGACACTCGCCCGGGGTACAGCACGAATACCAGCAGCGCCCAGGTCATCGGGAGCAGTACCGCCGCCACCGGGGCGCCGATGGCCATGAACTCGACGAAGCTCACGCGCTGGCCGGCCAGCTCCTGGGCGGCGCCGGCGAAGATGAGATTTGGTGGTGTGCCGATGAGGGTGCTCATGCCGCCGATCGACGCCGCGTACGCGACACCCAGCATGAGCGCGGTGCGCATGTTCCGAACGTCCCGCTCGCTACTCGTCGCGGTCGCCCCGCCGGAGTCGAAGAGTGCTCCGATGGCGAGAGCGATTGGGTACATCATGGCCGCGGTTGCTGTATTCGAGATCCACATCGAGATGGCTGCAGTGGCGACCATGACGCCGAGTACCACACTCCGGCCGCTGGTTCCGAAGCGAGCGACGAGGCCGTAGGCGATGCGCGCATGAGCGTGCCAGTGCTCGAGCGCCGCGGCCAGGAAGAAGCCGCCGAGAAAGAGGAAGACGAGCTCGTTGGCGTACGGCGTCGCGGCGTCGCGGGCCGAGGTGACGCCGAGGGCCGGGAAGAGCGCCAGCGGGATGAGAGCCGTGGCGCCGAGGGGGATCGCTTCACTCAGCCACCAGATCGCCATCCAGGCCGTGACGCCGAGCACGTGGGCAGCGGGACGGGTGAGGGCAGCGGGGGCGAGGATGAAGAGGAGGGCGTACACAACCGGACCCGCGGCGATGATCGCCATCCGGCTCGTGGTTACGTGGTTTGTCGGCGTGCCCTCGGTCATGCCGTGGAAGATGACCGGGCTGCTGCGTCCGTCAACGGAACTCGACAACGCGTGGTGCGCGCCCCATCGTCCTTTCCTTCAGTTCACCCCAACCGCTCGGGACATGTTGAACACGCCCGCCGTGCAGCGCTTCCTGGTCGCCTGTCTTGCTCTCATCGTCAGCGTATCGGTCGCGCTCGCGCAGGCCGTCGAGCATCCCACCACGGTGCTACTCGTCAGGCATACCGAGCAGCTGCGGGATGGCTCCCCCGACCCGGCGCTCGACAGCGCGGGCATGGCGCGTGCAGGCCGGCTGCGCGATGCGTTGGAGCACGCGGGGGTGACGGCGATCATCACGACGCACCTGCAGCGCTCGACGCTCACTGCCGAGCCGCTCGCCAAGCGTCTGGGGATCGCGCCGGTGGTGATGCGGGTGGGTGGCCCGATTCCGGAGCACGTGAAAGCGGTGGTCGCCGAGGTCCGGGAGAAGCACGCCGGCGAAGTGGTGCTCGTCGTGGGGCACAGCAACACGGTCCCGCTCATCGTCCGCGAGCTCGGCGGCACCGCGCCCGATCAGCTGGGCGAAGGGGAGTTCGACAATCTCTTCATCGTCACGCTGCCGAGGAGCGGGAAGGTGACGACGATGAGGGCGAGGTATTAGGGACACAGGCGCGGGATGTGAGAGGTGGGACGCGTCTGGTTCGGCCGAGTAGCAATGGACTATGGTAGTGACTACCAGTAATTCAGTGCTGCGTGAGAGAGTAAGAGCGTAAGGGGGTGCACCTCTACGCATTACTCCCGTTAGCTCCTACTGAATTACTGGTAATCACTCCCTCCAGTCCGTTGCTCGGAGGCCCGGCAGAGGGCTCCGCCTGCTCCTGTCGCGGCCCGCATCTCGGTGTCCCTCAGTCTTCCAGCTTCCGCGGCCAATCCTTCTTGAGCAGGCGCGAGAGCGCGCGGTCGGCGAGCAGGCGGCCACCGGTCTGACAGCGGGCGCAGTAGTTGGTTTCGTTGTCGGCGTAGCGGATGCGCTGGATCGGCGTGCCGCAGTCGGGGCATGGTTGACCGAAACGACCGTGCGCCGCCATCCCCTCGCGGAACGCGGTGACCTTCTCGGGGAAGCCATCGCCGACCTCGCGCCTGAGGCGGTCGGTCCAGTCGAGGAGCGTGTCGCGCGTGGCCCGGTAGAGGCGTGCGATCTCCTCCTCGTCGAGCCGTGCGGTGAGCGCGAGCGGGGAAAGACGCGCGCGGTGCAGGATCTCGTCGGAGTACGCGTTGCCGATGCCGCTGAAGAGACGCGGATCGGTGAGTGCACGCTTGAGGGTGTGGTTTGCCGATGTCAGGCGAGCGGCGAACGCCGGCAGGTCGGCGTCCAGCACCTCGAGCCCACCGCGGTCGAACTCGGCCAGGCTGTCGTCGCCATCCACGATGTGTATGGACGCCCGCTTCTTGGATCCTGCCTCGGTGAGCAGCAGAGTGCCGCTGGGAAAGTCGAACGCGGCGAGCGAGAGCTTGCCAGCCAGCTTCGCGCCACGTGCACGCCACCGCAGCCGGCCGGCGATCATGAGATGGATGACGATGAACACGTCGCCTTCCACGCCGATCACGATGCGCTTCCCGATTCGCCGCAGGGCGGTGACCATTCGCCCTTCCACCGCCGACGGTGGTGGAGACACCGTTCGTAGCAGAAACGGGTTGGCTATGCGTATGTGTTCGATGCGCTGACCGACGATCCTCCTGGCCAGGCACTCCAGGTACACTGTGATGTCGGGAAGCTCGGGCATTGCGGGACGCGGGATGCGGGACGCGGAACTGCGGATGCTATTTTACTCCACCGGAGCGCACGGCGCGCGTACTCTACCAGGGGAATGTCATGAGGCTCGGTCGTACGATCACACGGACGTTGGTCACGATGGTGGCCGGCAGCGGACTCACGGCGATGGCGCTTTCGGCGCAGGCGGTGGTGCAGGAGCGCGTCGACCTCGATGCGGTCGCGAAGATCCGGGATGAAGGGCTGAACCGCTCGCGGCTGGATTCCATCGTCGGCTACATCACCGACGTGCTGGGCCCAAGGCTCACCAACTCGCCTGCCAACCGGGAAGCGAACCGTTGGGCGGCGGAGACCTTCAGCTCGTGGGGGTTGGCCAACGTGCGCATCGAGCCCTGGGATTCCACCTTTGGACGCGGCTGGGAGCGGGTGTCGTACGCGGGCCGGATCCTCGAGCCGTTCGTACAACCGCTCAACGCGACGGCGATGGGCTGGAGCGGCAGCACGCGTGGAACGATCACCTGTCCGGTGGTGGCGATCGAGGTGAACGACACCACCGATCTCGCGAAATACACCGGCAAGCTCAAGGGTGCGTGCGTGATGCGCGACGTGCCCGATACGATCGGCCCGGAGTTCGAGCCCATCACTCGGCGCCGGTCTCTGGAAGACCTGCTCGCGCCGTCCCAGCCGCAGCAGACTCCCAACCAGGCACGGCAGGCGACCTTCCGGCAGCGGCAGGAGCTCAATGCTCGTGTGAATCAGTGGCTGCGCACGCAGCAGCCGGCGGCGCTGCTCCAACAATCGGTGTGGACGTACAACATCCTGCGGGTAGGCGGGCACCCCGATGGACGGCTGGCGCGTGACAGCGCGTACGATCCGACCCCGGCGCTGGTCGTCTCGCACGAGCACTACGGCCAGCTCTACCGCAACGTGCGGCGCGGCATTCCGGTGAAGCTCGAGCTCAACGTGCGGAACCGATTCTTCGACAAGGACCGCCGCGGCTACAACGTCCTCGCCGAGATTCCGGGAACGAGCCTGCCTAACGAGGTGGTGATGCTCGGCGCGCACTACGACAGCTGGCACACGGGCACCGGCGCCACCGACAATGCCGCCGGCTCGGCGGCCATGATGGAGGCGGTGCGGATCCTCAAGACACTGGGACTCCCGATGAAGCGCACGGTGCGCATTGCGCTCTGGAGTGGTGAGGAGCAGGGGCTCATCGGCTCGCGCGCCTGGGTGCGGATGCACCGCGACGAATTGCCGCGCATCTCGGCCTACGTCAATCTGGACAATGGAACGGGGAAGATCCGCGGCATCTGGAACCAGTCGAACGAAGCGGTGACCCCGATCTTCGAGCAGATCCTCTTCCCGTTCCGCGACCTTGGCGTCGTCGCCGTACGGCACGGCAACACGGGAGGGACGGATCACCTGGCCTTCGACGCGGTGGGTGTACCGGGGTTCAACTTCATCCAGGATCCGATCGAGTACGGGATCCGCTCCCACCACTCCAACGCCGACACCTACGAGCGCCTGCTGATCGACGACCTCGAGCAGGCAGCGACGGTGATCGCGTGGACGGTCTACCACATCGCGAACCGCGACGAGATGATGCCGAGGAAGGAGGCGAGCGCCGCCGCCAACTGAGTGGCGGAGTGAGGTGGGTGACGAGAGTGGTGTGAGTGATAACGACTAGAGTGAAGAGCGTGAGGTGTGTGATGGGTACATCACCGCGTCTCATCCCTTTCGCTCTAGCTCTTATCACTCACTCCACTCTCGTCACCCCCCTCACCCAAAGTCTCCCACAAACTTGATCTCCACCTCCAGCCGCTGGCCGAACCTGGCTTCGACGGCGGTCTGGGCGGCGCGGATCAGCTCGCGGACGTCGGCCGCAGTGGCGCGGCCGAGGTTCACCATGATGTTGGCGTGGATGTGAGAGATCTGGGCGTCTCCCACGCGATACCCCTTGAGGCCGCACTGATCCACGAGGCGGCCGGCACCCACCCCTTCGATCTTCTTGAAGATCGAGCCGGCGCTCGGGTGATACTCGAGCCATGGATGACGGCTGCCCCGCCAGCTCAGGTTCTCCTGGAGGATGCGGTGCATCACCGCCGGGTCGCCCTTCGTGAGCTTGAAGGTCGTGGCCAGCACGATGTCGTCACGATGGTGGAAGACGCTGTCGTCGTACCCGAACTGCACGTAGTCCTTGCCGACGGTCTTGCGCGCACCCTCTTCCGTGAGAATCTCGCACGACTCGAACACTTCCTCGATGAACATCGTCCGCTCGCGCTCGGGCGCGGGTGAGAGGAAGTGCAGGTTCTGCCAGATCGCGCCGCCGACGGTGCTGGGAATCCCGATGTAGTGCTCGAGCCCCGACCAGCCGCGCCGCACCGCCTCGCGAATCAGATCGCCCATCACCGCGCCGCTCTCCGACCACAGGCGCCCCTCCTCCGAGAATCGCCAGTGCCGAGCGACGTTTCTGATCACGATGCCGCGGAAGCCGCGATCGCCCACCAGGATGTTGGCGCCAAGCCCGAGCACGAACCACGGCACTCCCAGCTCGCGCGCACCCTGCACGCTGGCCGCGAGATCGTCGGCTGATGTCGCGTGGTAGAGCAGGTCGGCGGGACCGCCGATCTGGAAGGTGGTGTACGGCGCGAGCGGCTCCGAGCGCTTGAGGCGCGCGGGGTCGAGTCGGGTGGCGAGCGTGTCGAGCGCTGACGTGTCGATGGTGACTGGGGGCATCCCTGTCAGGACGACGGGGAACGCAGGGCCGTTTCGAGAGCGCGCGCGAGTGAGCGGTCGCCTTCTCGAATGGGTCCCACGTGACGCCAGAGGAGCGTACCGTCGCGCGAGATCAAATAGGTAGCCGGCACGCCGATGGCGAGGAAGAGTCTCGAGACGCGCTCCTCGGGGTCGAGCCAGAGCGGATAGGTGAGCCCGAAGCTCGCCGCAAATTCGCGGACCTTCTGCTCCTCACCGCGCGCGTCGACGCTCACGCCGATGAGCTCGAGCCCTCGTGGTGCGTTTCGCTCATGCAGCCGCTGGAGCACCGGTAGCTCATCGCGGCACGGGTGACACCACGTCGCCCAGATGTTGAGCAGCACGACCTTGCCGCGCTGCTGCGCGAGCGATACGGAATCGCCGTCGATGGACACCGTGCGGTACTCCGGTGCTGGCGCGCCGATGCTCAGCGCTGACGCAGTCTTCGATGCGCGCTCCGCGAGCCGCTCCGCCCCGTCCTCCGAGGAGCTGCAGGCGAGCAGCGCCATCGCCAGCAGGGCACACCGACGCCACCGGACGGGCTGCATCACTCTACGTAGCCAACCCGAGTGCGAGCCACACGCACGACGGATGGGGTGCCCGGTACGGTCCAGGCAAAGATGACATCGTCGCCCGCGGCGACCATGCGTGGGAAGCCACTCGCGCGGGCGGCACTTGACGATGCGACGCCCATCGGCTTGCCCAGCGATCCATCGGACGACACGCGTCGTACGCGCACCTCGGCGTTCTCGCCGCCGGTGCGCTCCACCCAGCTCACCAGCGCGCGGCCTCGTGGGTCGAGCACGACGTCCACGCGACCTTCCGGAGTTCCGCCGTCCACACGCACGGGCTGGCCGAACGTGGCGCCGCCATCGAACGAGAAGATTGCCTGCACCCGGGCCGTGTCGCGCGAGCCGGTGAACCAGGCCACCACCACAGTGTCACCACGTGCCGAAATTGCCGGGCCGTTCACCGGACAGAAGTCGATGCGCCAGTCATCAGGGTGGACCCGCCGCGGAGGACCCCAGGTCCCGTCGACCTGCCGCATGATGCTGATGTCGCGCACCTCGTCGGGGCTGCGATCGCGGTACACGATCACCGCCCCGCGGGCCGTCAACGCCATCGATGTCTGGCAGCAGTCGCAGATCCGCGAATCCAACCGCTGCTCGGCGCCTAACGAGTTGTCGGGTGCGAGGGTGGTGTGGATGAGCTGCATCTCCTTCTCGGCAGCCGAGCTGGCGGTGACGAACGCGCGACCGTCGAGCCAGACGGCGCCTAACGAGTCACCGCCCGCGGGAAAGAGCGAGACGAAGCCGTGCTCGGTGGGCGACGCATCGCGGTGTGGCACCGCCGGCTCGCTCCAGGTCGCCCCACGATCATGTGATTGCGCGATGCGCACGCCATACGAGTACCTGCCGCCGGGCGTCCGCTGGAGCCAGTGTGCGGCGAGCCGGCCATCGGGCAGCGCAACCACCGATGGGAAATCGGCCCAGTTGACCAGAAAATCCTTCCCCTCGGCGATGGTGCGTGGCGCCGACCACGCGGCGGTCGAGGACGAAACCGTGAGCACCGAGAACTTGAGCGCGTGGCCGGAGTCGGCGGTGGGCTCGATCCAGCTCATGAGTACCCGTCCGTCCGGAGCCACGGACAGGTTGGGTACCGAGCTCCCAGGAGCCGCAGGCGATGGGAGCGAGTCGAGCTCGGCCACCGCCGCCGCTGCAGATGAGGAGTCTCCGGGCTCGGAAGGCCGGCAGGCAGCGAGGCTGGCGAGGCTGACAGCCGCAGCCCAGCCGCCGGCGCAAAGGTATGTGGCTCGGAGTCTCAGGGTCATATCAAATGCTGCGCGTGGCGCCTGGCGGTGTGGGCGCGTGGCGCGGGGCGTGGGGCGTAGGTAGCGCGTGGCGTGTGGCGTGAGGTAAGGTCTTCACGAAGCATAACGGGCGCGCGTTTTGTCTGCCATTAGGACAGAGAGAGGGACAGCAGCAGCCGGAAAGCCGGCTCAGCGCTCTCACTGATCGGTGGAGGCTCGGGTGGCGTCCGTCGCGTGGGTGGCAGTTGCCGAGGAGGCTCCAGCGGCCCGGGTGGCCAGCACCTGCCGCACGTCATCGAGCGAGCCGCCAACGGCGTGCAACGCGACGAGGGTGTGGTAGATGAGATCGGCCGCCTCCTCCACGGCGCGGCCCCGCTCGTCGCGCGCGCACGAGCTGATCAGCTCGGCGCACTCCTCCCCCAGCTTCTTGAGGCGGAGGTTTCGGTCGGCCAGCAGGCGGATGGTGTAGCTGGGTCTGTGCTCGGCGGATTCACCCGGCGTCGCAACAGCCGAACCAGCAGCAGTGAAGGTGGCGGTCCGGTGTGCGATGAGCGCGTCGAGGGAGGACAAGGTGTCACCCGTCTCGTTGGGATCCCCGAAGCAGGAGCCCGAGCCCGTATGGCAGGTGGGACCGGCGGGAAGGACGCGCGCCAGTATCGTGTCACCGTCGCAGTCGCGGGTCAGGCTCACCACCTTCTGCGTGTTGCCACTGGTGCCGCCCTTGTGCCAGAGCCCACGGGCTCGGGACCGGTAGTGCATCTCACCGGTGGCGAGAGTGCGCTCCAGCGCTTCGCGGTCGGCGTAGGCCAGCATCAGTATGGCGCCAGTGACGGCATGTTGAGCGATCACCGGCAAGAAGCCGCCGCCTTTGTCGAAGTCCAGCGTGCTCAGATCGATCATTGTCCTCGAAGCTCCAGCCCAGCAGTGACACCAACCCCCAGCATCGCGCGTGCTTCTCCGGCCAGCGCACGGTTGGTCGCGACCGCATTCCCCCCGGAGACGCTCCGGGCGCCGCTCCAGTCGGTGAAGACGCCACCAGCTTCCTCAATAATGGGCAGCAGCGCCGCGGCGTCCCATACCGACATCTGGCCGTCGACCATCACCTCCGCCCGCCCCGTTGCCACCAGAAGGTAACCGTAACAGTCGCCCCAGGTCCGGCTCACCGCCGCGGCATCGGCCAGGCGGCGCCACCCTTCGCGTTTGACCCGATCGTACGAGAACCGCTCATCAGTGGTGAGCACCGTCGCGCCAGTGACGTGCTGGATAGCCGACACGGAGCACCGTCTCCCATTCCACCAGCATCCTTCGCCGGGCGCCGCGGCGACCAGCTCATCCACCGACGGAAAGAACGCCGAGCCGGCGAGCACGTCGTCACCCTCGAGCACGGCCACGAGCGTGCCGTAGAGCGGCACGCCGCGCACGAAGGTCTTCGTTCCATCGATGGGATCGAGCACCCAGCGCCGCCGGGCGTCCGGGCGGGTAATGCCGAGCTCCTCACCAAGGATGCCGTCGTTCGGGAATCGCGACTCGATCCAGTCGCGCGCCGCGCGCTCGGCCTCGCGATCGGCGACGGTTACCGGCGACCCGTCGCTCTTGGTCTCGACCGCGAGGCGCGAGCGAAAGTGTCGGGCAGCCACGCTGCCGGCGACTCGCGCGACTTCCTCCACGGCGGCGAGCAGACTCACGCGACCTTCCGTACCGGAATGCCCTCCTCGGCGAGTATCCGCTTGATCTCGCCGACGGTGGTGAGCCCATCGTGAAGGATGCCGGCGAGCAGCGCCGCATCGGCCTGGCCGTCGCGCAGCGCGTCGCGCACATCGGTCGCCGAGCCGGCGCCACCGGATGCGATGACGGGCACGCCGACCGCCTGGACGATCGTACGGGTGAGCTCGATGTCGTAGCCGGCACGGGCGCCATCGCGGTCGATGCTGGTGAGCAGGATCTCCCCCGCGCCACGGTCGGCACAGTGGCGCGCCCACGTCAGGGCGTCGAGCTCCGTCCTCAGCTGGCCACCGCGGACGTACACCCGCCACCCTGACGCCGAGCTTTCGTCGCGGCGGGCATCGATGCTGGCCACCACGCACTGGGAGCCGAAGCGCGCGGCTGCCTCCGCGAGGAGGCCCGGTCGCTCGACCGCCGCGGTATTGACACTCACCTTGTCGGCGCCGGCGCGTAGCGCACGCCCCATGTCGTCGGCGGTTCTCACTCCACCCCCGATGGTGAGCGGGACGAACAGGCGCTCCGCCGTCCGCCGCGCTACCTCCAGCAACGTCGCCCGCTCTTCGGCGCTCGCCGAGATATCGAGGAAGACGATCTCGTCGGCACCCTCGAGCTCGTACCGTTCAGCTAGCTCGACAGGGTCGCCGACATCGCGTAGCGCGACGAACTGCGTGCCCTTCACGACGCGGCCGCCCCGGACATCGAGGCAGGCGATGATGCGGCGGGTCAGCACTTCCGCCACGCGCGGTCAACCATCCCGCACCTTCCCCTTCGTACTAAAGACGGCATCTGTCTCCACCAGCGCCTCGCGGAGGGCGAGGCCAAGGGCCTTGAACGCGGCCTCGACGACGTGGTGTCGATCGCGGCCGCGAAGGACGCGGACGTGGAGCGTGGCACGGGCGCTGTCGCTGAAGGAGCGCATCCAGTGATCGTAGAGCGAGCTCGGAAGCGGGCCACGATAGTACGGGCGGCCTCCCAGGTCGAGCGCCACCTGCACCAGCGCATCATCCATGGGGATGGTGCGCTCGCC
The DNA here is from genome assembly GCA_035249955.1 of Gemmatimonadaceae bacterium. Taxonomy (GTDB): domain Bacteria; phylum Gemmatimonadota; class Gemmatimonadetes; order Gemmatimonadales; family Gemmatimonadaceae; genus DATFFQ01. Next base: position 4,996 of record DATFFQ010000021.1, on the reverse strand, counting down.
GTACCGCGCGACGTGCTCGGGAAGGATCGCCAGCAGCGCACTGCCGACGGTGATGGCGACATCCTCGATGGTATGGTGGGCGAGATCGCCGCGCGCCGTGACGGTGAGATCGAGCCCGGAGTAGCGGGCGAAGGTCACCAGCATGTGGTCCAGGAACGGGACGCCGGTGCGCACCTCCGCTGTCCCGCTCCCCTTGGCGAGCTCCACGCGGATTCTGGTCTCGCGTGTCTCGCGCTCGATGACGGTCATTCGGCGAACTCCTCGGCGACGACGCGCGGCTCGAGCGCGCCGGTGTAGAGCGCCATCCCCACGATGGCGCCGGCAACTCCGCGGTCGGCGAGCGCGCGGAGATCGTGCATGGACGAGATGCCACCCGATGCCGTGACCGCGTGCACCGATGCCTCGGCGACGTCTTCCATGAGCGGTAGATCGGTGCCGCTCATCTGTCCCTCGCGATGCACTGCGGTCACGAGCAGGCCGGCCAGAGGGAGATCGTTCAGCTCGTCCACCAGGTCGAGCACGTTGCGGGCGAGCGTGCGCTGCCACCCGTGCGTCACCACTCGGCGATCGCGCACGTCGGCGGCGACGATGAGCCGCGCCGGGAAGGAGTCGGCCATCTCCTCCAGCCAGTCGGGGTCCTCCACGGCGCGTGTGCCGACGACGACCAGACCTGCCCCATCGGCGAAGAGGCGCTCGATCGTCTCCCGGTCTCGCACTCCACCTCCCACCTGCACCTCGGCCTCCCCCTCGGCGATCAGGTCGCGGACGAGCTCGCTGTTGGTGCCACGTCCGGTGGCGGCGTCCAGGTCGACCACGTGCAGCCGGCGGAATCCGCTGCGTGCCCAGCTCCGAGCTACGGCGATGGGGTCGTCGAAGCGCAGCCGCTCCTGCGCGTACGAGCCGCCCACCAGCTGCACGCACGCCCCATCGCGCAGGTCGACCGCGGGGATGACGATCATCGCGCGACCTCGTCGAGGAAAGCGCGCACGAACGCCAGCCCCGCCCGCGAGCTCTTTTCCGGATGGAACTGCACGCCGACGGTGCGATCGTGCCTAACGACGGCGGGGAAGCGATCGCTCTCGTAGGTGCTCCACGCACGCACGCAGCAGGCATCGTCCGGCCGGCAGACGTAGCCGTTGGCATAGTACGCGTACGGAAGCGGCGCAGCATCGAGCAGGGGATCACGGGCATCGTCAACCGTGTTCCACCCGATCTGCGGCTGCCGTCGAGCATCGAGCGCCGTCACGCGTCCGGCGATCAGCCCCAGTCCTCGCCCTTCGCCTTCATCGCTTTCATCGAAGAAGAGCTGCATGCCGAGACAGATCCCGAGGCAGGGAAGACCATCGGCGATCGCACGTCGCATGGCATCGCGTCCCGAGCCAAGGCGAGCCGCCGCCGGAGCGAAGGCACCGACACCGGGCAGCACCAGCGCGTCGCAGTCGAGCGCCAGGAGCGGATCGCTCTCGATCCTCACCTCGGCGCCCGAGAGCGCAAGGGCCTTGGTGAGCGAGTGCAGGTTCCCCGCGCCGTAATCGAAGACGCTCACGAGCATAGGCACTCCCGGAGCGCATCGAGGGCTGGCTGCATCTGTGACCACGGGCCGATGGTAATACGCAGAGCGTCGCCGATGCCGGCGAGCCCGGAAAAGGGCCGTACCGCGACGCCAAGGGTGCGCATTCGGCGCGCGATGGCCAGCGCGTCGGGCATGGGCACCAGAACGAAGTTGGCATCGCTCGGAATGGACGACAGTCCGAGCGCCATCAGCTCCCGTCGCAGCCGGTCGCGTTTTTCATGCACGTCGGCGATGCGCGCGCGCACCCAGTCGAGATCGTTGCCGAGTGCCGCGAGCGCGGCCAGCTCGCCCATGCGGCTCACCTTGTACGGTCCGCGTGACTTCTCCACCTCGGCCACGATGGCCGGGTCGCCCACGGCGTACCCGATGCGAAGGCCGGCGAGGCCAAAGGCCTTGGACATGGTGCGCACCACGAGCAGCCGTCCGTGCGACGGAGCTTCGCTCACCCACGTGTCGTTGCCGAACTCGGCGTAGGCCTCATCGAGGATCACGATGCCGCTCGTACCGGCGATTACTGCTTCCATCGCCGGCCGCGAAGTGCTGGTGCCGGTGGGATTGTTGGGCGAGCAGACATAGATCACTCGCGCTTTGGTCGCGAGCAGCCCCTCGGCGTCGATGTCCAGCTCCGGTGTCAGGCGTACGGCGACTCCTTCCAGACCATTCATGCGCGCGAAGAGCGGGATCATCGCGAACGATGGCTCGGGATACGCGATCGCATCTCCCGGCTCGGCGAAGGCGCGTATGGCGGAGTCGAGCACGTCGTCGGAGCCGCAGCCGGTCACCACGTTCTCGGGCGCGACACCGGCGTATGCGGCCAGCGCTGCCTTGAGCTCGGCGGCATAGAGCGGTGGATAGCGCGTGATCGAGGGCTGCGCGACCTGACGGATCGCGGCATCGGCCGACGGCGGGACACCCCAGAGGTTGGTGTTGTCGCTCAGGTCGATGGCACAGGGCGCGCGATCGGGCGCGTACAGCGAGATCGCGCGGTAGCTCTCGCGCACGAGGTCGAGCGTGGAGCCCGTCATGGGACCGACTCCCTCGACCGTGCCGCCTGAGCATGCGCCGGGAGGCCTTCCGCTTCAGCGAGGAGGGCGACGTCCCTGGCCAATCGCTCCGCGGCCGCCGGCTCGACACGCTGGAAGGTGGTCCAGCGCATGAAGTCGAGTACCGACAGCCCCGAGTAGCTCCGGGCGAGCCCGCCAGTCGGCAGCACGTGGTTGGCGCCAGTCATGTAGTCGCCGAACGCCACCGAGCTGGACTCGCCCAGGAACACCGTACCGGCATTTCTTATCGTGCGCAGTATTTTCCGCGGCTCGGCGACGGCGAGCAGCAGATGCTCCGGAGCGTACTCGTTGGCGAAGACAATCGCCTCCTGCAGCGAGTCGGCGTGCAGCACCGCGCCGTTCGTTCTGAGCGCCTGGGCGATGATCTTCTGCCGTGCCTGACGAGGAATCGCGCGGCGCAGAGACGCGATCAGCGCGTCCTTCAGCGTCGCGGTCAGCACGACCGCGACCACGCACGCCCTGGGATCATGCTCGGCCTGCGCGAGCAGCTCGAGCGCGATGCGATCGGGATCGCAGGACTCGTCGGCGATGACCAGCAGCTCGCTCGGGCCGGCTGGACTGTCGATGCCGATGATGCCGCTCACCTGGAGCTTGGCCTCGGCGACATAGGCGTTCCCTGGGCCCACGATGCGATCGACGCGCGGGACGGTGTCGGTGCCGTAGGCCATCGCGGCGATCGCGCCGGCACCGCCCAGCGCGAACACGCGATCCACGCCGCCCAGCTCGGCGGCGGCCAGCACGATCGAGGCGGGAACGCCATCGGGGCCGGGCGGCGTGCAGAGAACGATCTCCTCCACCGCGGCTACCCGCGCCGGGATCGCGCCCATGAGGACACTACTCGGATAGGCGGCGCGCCCCCCTGGTGCGTAGATGCCGACGCGCTGGAGTGGATCGAGCCGGCGGCCCACGAACACGCCAGGCTCGGTCTCGATCTCCGTGGCGCTCGGCAGAAACGCGCGGTGCGCGGCGCGAATGTTGTCCCGTGCGCGCTCGAGCGCACGGGCCAGCTCGGGCTCGAGCGTGTCGAGCGCACGGCGGCGCACGTCGCGAGGGACCTCGAGCGACTCGAGCTCGACACCATCCAGCTTGCGTGCGAGCGTGCGCAGGGCCGCATCGCCTCTGCGTCGCACCTGAGCGATGATCCTGGCAACCTGCTCACGAACGACGTCATCACCGGCCGTGCCGCGCTCCAGCAGCACGGCCCGCTGTGCCGGCTTCAACCCGGCGAGCGCACCGACGACGCGAATGGCTCTCATGGCATGAGCCGCTCGATGCGGGTGACGAGGATCCCCTCGGCGCCCAATGTCTTGAGGGCGGCGATCGTGCGGTAGATCGCCTCACGGGGAACGACGGCGTGCACGGCCACGTATCGTCCGCCGTTCAGGATGTCCACGACCGTGGGGCCGTTGAGGCCGGGCAGCACTTCCTTCACCCGCTCGAGACGATCGCGCGGGACGTTGGCCATCACGTAGCGCTGCCCGCGAGCGCGCAGCACGGATTCCAGCGCCATGACCAGCTCCTCCAGCGCGCGCGTCTTGCTCTCGCCTCTCGTGTCGCGCAGTGGCCCGTTGGCGGCGACGAGTCTGGCGCTGGAGCGCATGATCGTGGCCAGCTCGCGCAGGTTGTTGACGCGAAGGGTGGAGCCGGTGGAGGTGAGATCGACGACGATGTCGGCGATCCCCAGGTGGGGGGCGATCTCGGCGGCGCCGGAGACCGGAACGATCGTGATCGCGCGACGGGCCTCGTGGAAGAACTGCTGCGTGAGACGCGGGAACGAGGTGGCGACGCGCGGTGCGTTCTCGATGTCCTCGAGCGACGTGATCTCGCCATCCTCGCGGGCGGCGACCACGAGCCGGCAGCTCCCGAACTCGAGGTCGAGGAGCATGTCGAGGTCGCGACCCGACTCACAGACCAGGTCCCATCCGGTCACGCCGGCGTCGGCGGCCCCATCGGCGACGAACTCGGGGATGTCCTGAGCGCGCACGAAGATCGCCTCGAACTCACCGCCTAACGATGCCACCAGGGCACGCTCGCCGAGCGATTTGAGCTCGAGCCCCGCGTCGGCAAAGAGCTCGCGCACGTCGTCGGACAGGCGTCCCTTGTTGGGGAGCGCGATCTTCAGCATTTCCGGATCCCTCGATTCGGTACGGACAAAACAAAAAAGCCCGTCCAATGTGGACGGGCCGCGAGCACTCACGCGCCTGGCAGTCGAATCGGCTAGCCGATCACCCGAGCATGCGCGCAAGCCCCCGACCCGTCGGGCCGTGATGGTGGCGCGCATGGTGGAGCGAGCTGAGCATGGAAGGAAAGTAGCGCCTGGCCAGGGCTTCGGCAATGCGGGTCAGTGACGCGAGTGACG
>DATFFQ010000020.1:0-12034 GCA_035249955.1 Gemmatimonadaceae bacterium | reverse complement strand
CATCGCGATCCGGCCGCTGCGGATGAAGGACTTCTGGAACGAAGTGGCGCGCGTGCACGAGCTGTACAACGCGGCGTGGGAGCGGAACTGGGGCTTCGTGCCGATGACCGAAGACGAGTTCCACCATCTCGCTCGCCAGATGAAAGCAGTAGTGGATCCCAATCTCGTCGCGTTCGCCGAGGTGGATGATGAGCTCGCCGGGTTCGCCCTGGCGCTTCCCGATCTCAATCGGGCGCTCCGTCACATGAACGGCCGGCTGTTCCCCTTTGGGTGGGCGAAGGCACTCTGGCATTCGCGCCGCATCGATACGGTGCGTGTGCTCACCCTCGGCGTGCTCGACAAATACCGGCGCACGGGCGCCGCCGAGATGCTCTACCTCTATCTCCTGCGTACCGGCCCCAAGCGCGGGATCACCCGTGGCGAGTTCTCCTGGATCCTCGAGGACAACTGGGCGATGCGCACCGCGCTCGAGAACCTCGGTGCATTCGTCTACAAGACGTATCGGCTCTACGATCGCCCGTTGAATGGATCGACGTGAGCGCGCAGCCAGTACGGCGTTCGTCACCGGAGCGAGTGGCTTCGTGGGCAGCCACCTCGTCGAGTCGCTCGTCGCGCACGGATGGGACGTCCGATGCCTCCTGCGTGCGCGAAGCGACCGCCGCTGGCTCCCACAGGCCGCCGGTGTCGTCACCGCATCCCTCGATGACGCGCTGTCGCTGCGCGACGCACTCGGCGGAGTGGACACGGTATTTCATCTCGCGGCGGTGACATCGGCGCAGAGCGCCGACGACTACTATCGAGTCAACGTGGAAGGGACCCGGCGCCTGCTCGACGCCGTTCGCGCCCACGCGCCTGACGCGGTGGTACTCTACTGCTCCAGCATGGCGGCGGCAGGTCCGTCCTCGCCGCACGGTGCGGCCCGCGAAGCCGATCCACCGCGCCCGATCAGCGCGTACGGGGAATCGAAGCTCGAGGCCGAGCGCGTGCTCGCGGCGTCCGGCGTGCGCCATGTGATCGTTCGTCCGCCCACGGTGTACGGTCCGCGGGACCGGGACGTGCTGGCAATGTTCCGGCTGGTGCGGTACGGACTGGCGCCGCGCATCGGCAGTGCCGCGCAGCGTCTCTCGATGGTACACGTGCACGATCTCGTGGATGGACTGCGCCGTGCCGCCGAGCGCGGCGCGCCGGGCGCCGTGTATTACGTGAGTGGTGGGGTGCACAGCTGGCAGGACGTAATCGCCGCCCTGGGCAGCGCATTCGGGCGCACGGCCCGCGAGCTGCCGATCCCGTCGCTGGCCGCCAGCGCGGCTGCGCTCGGGTCGGGCCTGCTCGCGCGGCTGACGGGCACCAAGCCGCTCCTCACCCCCGACCGCGTCCGCGACATGATGCAAACGTCCTGGGTGTGCGACGACACCCGCGCGCGCACAGAGCTTGGCTACGCGCCGCGCGTGTCGCTCGAGGACGGCGTGCGGAGTACCGCGGCCTGGTATCGCGAGCACGGTTGGTTGTGAGACGCGCGAGTCCGCCGGAGCTCCTGTCGGCCGGCTACTTCGCCCTCACCGCGCTCTTCGTTCCGCTCTCCGGCGCCAGCCTGCGCGCGTGGTGGCCGACGATCGCCCTGCACCTGGTGATCGTGCTCAGCGCGCTCTGGCTGCTTCCGCGATTTCCCGACACCGGGCGCGCGGGAATCCTGCGCGCGTGGCTCCCGGTGCTGGGACTCCCCCTCATCTACGGCGAAGTCGCGCTCCTCAACGACCTCTTCACCACCGGCTACTACGATCACCTGGTTCAACGGTGGGAGATCGCCGTGTTCGGATCGCAGCTCAGCGTGACCCTGCGCCGCACGATGCCGTGGAAGCCTCTCTCCGAGTACCTCCACTTCGGCTACTTCGGCTACTACGTGCTGGTGCCGCTCCTGCTTGGGGTGCTGTACGCGAGGGGGGCGTACGCGAGCTTCCGTGGTGCACTGACCACGATCCTTGCCACGTTCTACTTCTGCTATCTGGTGTTCATCGTCTTTCCCGTCGCCGGTCCATGGTACTACTTCCCACGCCCCGACGCCGCCGACGTTGGCTGGTTCTTTCCCTTCGTCATCCGCCGCGTGCTCGCCGCCGGCGCATCACAGGGCGCGGCGTTGCCCAGCTCACACGTCGCCGCCGCCGTCATCTCGTGGCTGCTCGCCTGGCGTCTCGCGCGCCCGCTCTTCTGGCTGTACGCGCTGATCGTCCCGGCGCTCGTGGTTGGGACGGTGTATGGCGGCTTCCACTACGCGATCGACGCGGGAGCGGGGATTGGAGTGGCGTGCGTTGCCTACGCTGCATGGCGCGGAAAGTCGTCACCACCCTCGTGGCTCCGCCAAGCCTAGTTCGAGATGATCCAGGTAACCTGATCGCCAGGCGTCACCGTGATCTGCCGTGTAGACGGCTCGCGCGCGCCGCCGAGCGGGTCGGCGAAGAAGCGCAGCGGCGTGGCGCCGAAGAGCAGGCGCTCGGGGATCGTGAACACGCGCGTGCTGTTGCCCGACACGGTGCCCAGGCGGGAGCGCTCGGTGGAGGTCAGCACGTAGATCGTCATCTCGCTCCAGCCGCGATTCTCCACGCGAAGCGAGGTCTCCTCCTGCGGCTCTTGATTGCCCTGTCTGGCCATGCTGCAGCCGGCCAGGATCATCAGCAGAAGGACCATGGTAAACTGCCTGCCGATGGCTCGCATTGGGACCTCCGAACGAGTGGACGCGTCGAGCCTCATCCATCCAAAAATGCTGCATCGCACCTCGGGACGGAAGCGTTTTTCGTCCCTGCGGCGTTGATGGCGTAGGTAGCGCGGGATAACTTTCACTGACTGCCGCCAGGTGCGGAACCCGACTTCGGCTCACTGAGAATCTCCATGCCAGATACATCGCGTCAACCGGTCATCGTGGGCGCCGCCCGGACGCCCATTGGGAAGTTCCTCGGCGCCCTCACCAGCGTGACGGCGCCGGAGCTCGGAGCCACGGCCATTCGCGCCGCGCTCGCGCGCTCCGGTGTGCCGGCGTCCGAGGTCGAGGAAGTCATCATGGGCAACGTCGTGCAGGGCGGCGTCGGCCAGGCGCCGGCACGGCAGGCGGCCATCCAGGCCGGCATCCCGGCCACCGTGCCCGCGCTGACGGTCAACAAGGTGTGCGGCTCGGGGCTCAAGGCGGTGATGCTCGCCGCACAGTCCATTCGGGCCGGTGACCAGCAGGTCGTGGTGGCCGGTGGACAGGAGTCGATGTCCAACGCGCCGTACTACCTGTACGGCATCCGCGGCGGCGTGAGGTTCGGCGACCAGGAGCTGGTGGACGGTCTCGTGCGCGATGGGCTCTGGTGCTCCTTCTGCGACGTACACATGGGCGGTCACGCCGAATACACCGCGCGCAAGGCGGGTATCACTCGCCAGCAGCAGGACGAGTTCGCGCTGCACTCCCACCGCAAGGCCATCGCCGCCATCGATGAGGGGCGCTTCAACGACGAGATCGTTCCCGTCGAGGTTCCCGGGAAAAAGGGGACCGTGCAGGTGTGCATCGACGAGGGGCCGCGCCGCGACACCACGCTCGAGCAGCTCGCGAAGCTTCGTCCGGCATTCCCGAACGATGCGCCCAAGGACATCCCGTCCGACCAGCTCAGCGTGACCGCCGGGAACGCGCCAGGACTCAACGATGGCGGCTCGGCGCTGATGGTGGTGTCGGAGGCCTATGCCAACGCGCACGGGCTGGCGATCATGGCCCGCATCACGGAGTACGCCACCGGCGGCACCGAACCGAACGAGCTCTTCTTCGCGCCCATCGTCGCGGTGCGGAACCTCATGCAGCGGAGCAACACCCGCATCGACGACTTCGACCTCATCGAAGCGAACGAGGCGTTCGCCGTGCAGGCTCTCGCGGATGGGCAGGCGCTGGGTTGGGACTGGGATCGCGTGAACGTGAACGGTGGCGCCGTGGCACTGGGACATCCCATTGGAGCGAGCGGCGCGCGCGTGTTGACGACGCTCCTCTACGCCATGCGCGATCGCGACGCCCGCACCGGCCTGGCGACGCTGTGTCTGGGAGGCGGCAACGCCGTGGCCCTCAGCGTGGAGCGAGTGAGCTGATGACGACTGCCTCGGTTTCAGTAGCGCGCGACCGGCGGATCACCGCCATCGGGATCGTCGGATTCGCCGCGGCGCTGGCCGCGGCATCGCAAGTGGCGCTGCCGATCCCCGGAACCCCGGTCCCGATGACGCTCCAGCCGCTCGTCGTCGTGCTGGCGGGCCTGTGGCTGGGACCGCTGGCGGGCGCGGCGAGCATGGTGGTGTACCTGCTCGCCGGCGCGGCGGGGCTTCCCGTCTTCGCCCCGTTCGGCGCGCCTGGTGTCGCGCGGCTGTTCGGCCCGACGGGAGGCTACCTGTGGGCCTATCCCGTTGCCGCGTGGGTGGCCGGCGCCATCGGTGCACGACGCCAGGCCTTCTGGGGACGGATGCTCGCCTGCGCGGCCGGCATCGCGGCGATCCACCTCGGCGGCGTCGCGCAGCTCGCCGTGCTCACCGGGAGTCTCGGTCGCGCCGCGACGCTCGGCACGCTTCCGTTCCTCCTCAACGATGTCGTGAAGGTGCTCGCCGGAGCACTCCTTTCGCCGAGGCGAGCGTCGAACATCCGGGATTGACGGCGCGAACGGTACTTCGCACTCCAGACGGATCCCTCCGCGCGCCGTGGAGACTCGGTGTCTTCCTGGGTGCGACCGCCGTCTCGTGGATCGTGCTTCGCGTGCTCGCCGAAACAATCGTGCGTGGGGTGGCCTCCGACGCGGCCATGCTCGTGTCGATCTCCATCGCATTCTGGACCGTGCTCGCCGCGCTCGTCGTGGCGCACGCGATCGTGCTGCGCTGGATCGAGCGGCGACCATGGAGCTTCGTGGGACTGGGCCGCGATGCGGCTCGGCCGCCGCTGCTCGCGCTCTCTCTCGCCCTGGGCGCGCTGGCGATCGCCGTGCCGATGGTCATCCTGCTGGGCATCGGATGGCTCGACCTCGAGCCGGCGCGCGATGGCAGCTCGTGGCGCTTCTCGCTCCTGCTGGCGGCGCTCTTTTTGCCCGCCGCGTTGGCCGAGGAGCTCGCGCTCCGTGGCTACGTGTTCGCGCTGATCCGTGAAGCCTGGGGATGGCGCGCCGCCATTGCGCTCACCAGCGTCGTGTTCGGCCTGCTGCACCTCGCGAACCCCGGAGCGGACGTGCGCTCCATCACCGTCGTCGTGCTCGCCGGCTTCTTCCTCGGCGGCGTCCTGCTCGCGACGGGCAGCCTGTACGCGGCGTGGATGGCACACTTCGCGTGGAACTGGGTAATGGGTGCGCTCTTCCACACGCCGGTGAGCGGGATGGAGCTGCCACCACCCGAGTATCGCATCGTCGATGCGGGTCCCGATTGGGCGACAGGGGGCGAGTGGGGGCCGGAGGGAGGCATACTCGCCGCCTTCGGAATGCTGGCGGGGATGGCGTATCTGGTGGTGCTGCGTCGCGGGATCCGCGGTGATCACCTACGGGAGGATCGGCTGGATGGCTGAGCGGATCGGCGTCGTGGGCGCCGGGCAGATGGGAAACGGGATCGCGCACGTGTTCGCGCAATCCGGGTTCGATGTCACGATGGTCGACATCTCGGATGACGTGCTCGCGCGGGGGCGGGCGACGATCGAGAAGAACATGGCCAGACAGGTGCAGAAGGGCACGCTCGACGCCGCGCGCCGCGACGCCGCGCTGGCGCGCCTGACGACGGCAACGCGCCTCGACGCGACCGCCGACTGCGATCTGGTCGTGGAAGCCGCGACGGAGAATGCGGAGCTCAAGTTCGGCATCTTCACCGATCTCGATCGCATCGCTCGCTCGCACGCGATTCTCGCCTCCAACACCAGCTCGATCTCCATCACCGAGATCGCGGCACGCACCAGGCGACCGGGTCACGTGATCGGAATGCACTTCATGAACCCCGTTCCGGTGATGCAGCTCGTCGAGATCATTCGCGGGCTCGCCACCACCGACGAGACGACGGCGCGGGTGACCGAGCTGAGCAAGCAGCTGGGGAAGACGCCGGTGGAGGTCAACGACTTCCCCGGCTTCGTCTCGAACAGGGTGCTCATGCCGATGATCAACGAGGCGGTGTACTGCCTCATGGAGGGCGTGGGCAGCCCGGAGTCGATCGACACGGTGATGAAGCTCGGCATGAATCATCCGATGGGCCCACTCGCGCTCGCCGACCTGATCGGATTGGACACGTGCCTGTCGATTCTGGAGGTCCTCCAGCGCGGGCTCGGCGACCCGAAGTACCGCCCGTGTCCGTTGCTGAGGAAGTACGTTGCCGCAGGATGGCTCGGGAGGAAGAGTGGGAGAGGGTTTTACGAGTATGGCTAGGTGAGGGAGTAATTACCAGTGATTACCAGTAATCCTGCCTGCTGTAAGGGGACGTAAGGTGGTAACGAGCTCTGTACAGCCTTACGTCTCGTTACCGCATGCAGGATTACTGGTAATCACTGGTAATGACCCTCTTGCTACTGGACCTAACGAGGGCTCCACCGTTCTTACGCTCCTACTATTCACAGACGACTGACTTTCATCAACTTCGGAGCCTCCTCTTAGCATGTCGTGGGCGTTGATTCCTCTCACCGACGAGCAGCTCGAAGTCCAGCGCCTGGCGCGCGATTTCGCCGAGCGCGAGATCGCTCCCAAGAGCGAGGAGTGGGATCGCGACGCCTACTTCGACCGGGGCATCATCGACCAGCTCGGCGAGCTGGGGTTCCTTGGCATGCTGATCCCGGAGGAGTACGACGGGCTCGGGCTCGACACGCGCACGTACCTCGTGGCGCTGGAGGAGATCGCGGCTGTCGATGCATCGGTGGCGGTGGCGATGAGCGTCCACAACTCGCTGCCGACGCAGATGATCCTTCGCTGGGGGACCGACGAGCAGAAGGAGCGGTTCCTCAAGCCGATGGCGCGTGGAGAGTGGCTGGGGGCGTTCGCGCTCTCGGAGCCCGAGGCGGGCTCCGATGCGGCGGCGCTCCGCGCGCAGGCGGTTCGCGATGGCGACGGGTGGATCCTCAACGGCACCAAGGCGTGGGTGAGTAGCGGCACGAGTGCCGATGTCTTCCTCGTGATGGTGCGCACCGACCGCGACGGCGATCGGCGCGGGCCGCGCGGGATCAGCAGCTTCATCGTGACGCCCGACATGCCCGGGTTCCACGTCGGGCGCAAGGAAGACAAGATGGGGCTGCGCGCGTCGCCAACGGTGCACATCACCTTCGACCAGATGCGCGTGCCGGGAAGCGCGCTGCTCGGCGCCGAAGGGATGGGGTTCCTGTACGCCATGCAATCGCTGGACAACGGGCGGCTGGGAATCGCGGCGCAGGCGATCGGTATCGCGCGGGCGGCGCTGGAACACTCGGTGCGCTATGCCGCCGAGCGGCGGCAGTTCGGCAAGCCGATCAAGGAGTTCCAGGCCATGCAGTTCAAGCTTGCCGACATGGCCACCCGGGTCACGGCGTCCCGCGCGCTGCTCTACGCGGCAGCCGCGGCCAAGGACCGTGGCGAATCGATCACGCAGTTCAGCTCGATGAGCAAGCTTCTCGCCAGCGAAACGGCGATGTGGGTCACCACGCAGGCCATCCAGATCTTCGGCGGCTACGGGTACGTGAAGGATTACCCGGTCGAGCGTCTCTTTCGAGACGCCAAGGTGACGGAGATCTACGAAGGAACGTCGGAGATACAGCGGATCGTCATTGCCAGGGAGCTCTATGCGCGGGGTGAGTGATCAACGCGGCACCAAACGGCCATCGGCGCGCCGGGCTCCCGACGGGGCTCAGGCTACCGATCAGTCCATGAATCTCTTCGATCGCATCGCCGAGATGGGCCACGAGCAGGTGGTGCTGTGCAGCGATCCGTCCTGCGGGTATCGGGGAATCATTGCCATCCACAGTACCGTGCTCGGTCCGGCGCTCGGCGGCACTCGGTTCTGGCAGTATCCCACCGACGAGGACGCGATCATCGACGCGCTGAGGCTGGCGCGCGGGATGACGTACAAGAACGCGGTGGCCGGTCTGAACCTGGGCGGCGGCAAGGCGGTCATCATCGGTGACAGCCGGACGACGCAGGACCGGGCCCAGCGCGAGATGCTCTTCCGCGCGCACGGCCGCTTCGTACACAGTCAGGGCGGCCGGTACATCACGGCCGAAGACGTGGGCACGAGCACCGCCGACATGGACTTCGTGCACATGGAGACGGACTACGTGACCGGCCTTGCCGAGCGCTCTGGCGATCCGTCGCCCGTGACCGCGCACGGGGTCTTCCGCGCCATTCAGGCGTCGGCCAAGTGGCGGTGGGGGAGCGATGATCTCACCGGCAAGCGCGTCGCGCTCCAGGGCGCGGGGCACGTCGGCTATCACGTGGCGAAGGCGCTGCACGGCGCGGGGGCGCATCTCACCGTCACGGACATTTACCCGGATCGCGTGCGGCGCGTGGTCACCGAGTTCGGCGCGACGGCGGTCGAGCCCGAGGCGATCTACGGCATCGACGCCGATATCTTCGTCCCGTGCGCGTTGGGCGGCATCATCAACGACGAGACGCTGCCGGCGCTGCGCGTCGAGATCGTGGCGGGAGCGGCCAACAACCAGCTGCTCGACGAGCACCACGGCGACGTGCTGCAGGAGCGCGACATCCTCTACGCGCCGGACTACGTGGCCAACGCCGGCGGTGTCATCAACGTCTACGGCGAGCTGCACGGGTGGGACAATGCCCGCTCGCTGCGCAAGGCCGGCGAGATTTACGACACGCTGCTCGGCGTCTTCGAGATCGCCCGTGCCGACGGCATTCCCACCTACGTGGCCGCCGACCGCCTGGCCGAGCGGCGGTTGCGCGCCGTACGGTCGCTCGTGCGTACGGCGGCCGTCTGGCCCAACTCGTAGCGTCCGGCATGAGCGAGCGTCGCGAAGACGGAGCGGTGGGAATGAACTGGTGGACGTGGGACAACCGCCCACCCGGTGGTGCGCTCCGGGATGCCGATCCCGATGTCGCCGGTGCGGTCGACGACGAGATCCACCGCCAGCAGGACGGGCTCGAGCTCATCGCGAGCGAGAACTTCGTGTCACCGGCGGTGATGGAGGCGATGGGCTCGCCGCTCACCAACAAGTACGCCGAGGGCTATCCGGGGAAGCGGTACTACGGTGGCTGCGAGTTCGTGGATGTCGTGGAGCGCCTGGCCATCGAGCGCGCGACGGCGCTCTTCGACGCCGAGCACGCGAACGTGCAGCCGCACTCCGGCGCGCAGGCGAACATGGCCGTCTACTTCGCCTTCCTCGAGCCGGGCGCCACGATCCTCGGCATGAACCTCTCGCACGGCGGGCACCTCACGCACGGCTCACCGGTGAACTTCTCCGGCCGCTTCTACACGGTCGTGCCGTACGGCGTGCGCGAGGACACCGGGCGCATCGACTACGACCAGGTACGCGACCTCGCGCTGGAGCATCGTCCGGCGGTGATCATCGCCGGCGCCAGCGCGTACGCGCGCACGATCGACTTCGCCGCGTTCGGCGAGGTGGCGCGCGAGGTCGGCGCGAAGCTCGTGGTCGACATGGCGCACATCGCCGGGCTGGTCGCCGCGCGGATTCACCCGACGCCGGTACCTCACGCCGACGCCGTCACGACCACGACGCACAAGACGCTGCGTGGTCCACGTGGCGGCCTCATTCTGTGCAAGACGGCGCACGCGAAATCGATCGACAAGCAGATTTTCCCGGGGATTCAGGGCGGGCCCCTCATGCACGTCATCGCCGCGAAGGCGGTGGCGCTGCGTGAAGCGTCGCACCCGTCGTTCGCCGAGTATGCGAAGCAGGTGGTGGCCAACGCGCAAGCGCTCGCCGGAGCGCTGATGGAGCTCGGCTACAAGCTCGTGTCCGACGGCACCGACAATCACCTCATGCTGGTCGACCTGCGCAACCGCGGCATCACGGGGAAGGACGCCGAGCGCGCGCTGGAGGCGGCGGCGATCACCGTCAACAAGAACACCGTGCCGGGCGAGACGCAGTCGCCGTTCGTCACCAGCGGGATCCGCATGGGCACGCCGGCACTCACCACGCGCGGGATGCGCGAAGCGGAGATGCGGCAGATCGCCGGGCTCATCGATCGCGTGCTGCGCAGTCCCGGCGATGAGGAAACGGCGCGCGCCGTGCGTGGAGCGGTGCGGGAGCTGGCCAACGCGTTCCCGCTCTATCGCGCGCCAGAGAATGCCGGAGCCCGGTTGTAAAATACCGCCACGGTCCACATCTTAGCCCGGAATCGCATTCACCGAGGGAGCAGCAGTGCCGGAGTTGGCGTTTCGAGACGGAATCATGGATCGCATCCGCGCCCGCGAGCCGCGTTTCGCGGAGCAGGCGTATCTCTTCGTGCTCGCCGCGCTGGAGTACAGCCAATGCCGGCTCGGGGAACGCCGTCACATCAGCGGCCGCGAGCTCACCGTCGCCTGCCGCGATCTCGCCCTGCAGCGCTATGGCGTCCTCGCCCGCCAGGTCCTCGACTACTGGGGCGTCCGCAGCACCGCCGACATCGGCGATGTCGTGTTCACGCTCGTCGACCTCGGCCTGCTCATCAGCCAACCCACCGACACGCGTGACGAGTTCGTAGACGTGTTCCACTTCGACCAGGCCTTCGAGCGCGAGTATCCGTGGAACAGCGTGCTGCTCGCATGACGGGATGAAGGAGACGTCGCTCGCCGTGCGCACTCTGGGAGGAGGTGGCGTATGGAAGCCAAGGAGCTGCCCTCGTGCCGCAAGTGCCGCGACGGCACACTGATCCCGCTCAGTGACTACGGGCGTGACGGCGCGCCCATCACCTACAAAGCCTGGGTCTGCACCAACCCCGATTGTGGATTCAACCTCCGCATCGACAACGGGGAGATCAGTATTGGACGGACCATCGGGCAATCGCACAAATGAGCGGCGCGCCGGTCATGTGGTGATGGCGACCACGCAGCGTCCGTCACGCTCGCCGGTGCTCGGTTGAGCCAATCGCGCATGATGGCGTCGCGCGCTCCCGCAGTCAGCGGAACCTTCTACCCATCACTTCCTGCCCGCTTGCGGTCCGACGTGCGCGGCTATCTGGAGATGAGCCGTGTGTCGCCACGTCGCGTGGTCGGGCTCGTCGCGCCGCACGCCGGCCACGTGTATTGCGGCGCCACGGCGGGCGCTGCCTTCGCGTCGGCGGTCATCCCGCCGACCTGCGTGATGCTGGCGCCCCACCACGGAGCGGTTGGTACCGCGCGACGTGCGGGGAGCGTGCTGCTGGAGCTGTGCTACCGCACCCCACTCGGCGACGTTCCTCCCGATGATGCGCTGGGTCCCGTCATCCTCGAGCGCGCCGGCGATCTGCTGGAGGAAAACGCGCAGGCACACCGTCTCGAGCACTCGATCGAGGCGCTGCTCCCATTCCTGCAGGTGTGCGCACCGCAGGTGCGCATCGTGCCCATCCTCCTCGGATGGACCGATTGGGAAAGCGCGGCGCACCTCGCGCGCGCGATCTACGAAGCCATCGCCGGACGTGATGACGTGCTCATCGTCGCCAGCAGCGACATGAACCACTACGAGCCGGCCAGCGTGACCGCCGACAAGGACACGATGGCGCTCGACCGCATCATCGCCGTCGACGGCGAAGGGCTGCTGAGCACGACCGCCGAGCACCACATCTCGATGTGTGGCTCCGTGCCTGTCGCGTGCGCGCTCGAGGTGAGTCGCCTGCTCGGCAAGCGCGCCGGCGAGGTCGTCGCCTATAGCCACTCCGGCACCGTGGACGGCCGGAACGACCGCGTGGTGGGCTACGCCGCGGCGCTCATCGGGATCGGGTAGATCGTGCCGCCGTCCATTCACGTCACCAGTTCCGCCGAGGCGGCGGCGCGCGACTCCGCCGCCATTGCGGCTGGCATCCCATCGCGTGCCCTGATGCAGCGCGCCGGCGCCGCGGCCGCCGCCGAGATCGCGCGACGCTTCCCGCGCGACCTGCGCCGCGGCGTGACGGTG